>NZ_NTTM01000047.1:0-45895 GCF_002560985.1 Bacillus sp. AFS018417 | reverse complement strand
GCTCTTGTTGCAAAGAAGCTAGTTGAAGCTGGAAGAGATTAATAGCACACTAAAAATAAGCCTGCAAACGCAGGCTTATTTTATACATTCTTTAAAATGCTCTTGAAACCACTCTTTATTTAAATCTTTACCAATGAAAACAATCTCACTTACACGTTCTTCTCCTTCTTGCCACTCCCTGTCATATGAAGCAGCGAATAACGTGTGTACACCTTGGAAAACAATGCGGCGATTTACTCCTTCAACAGATAATATTCCTTTATAACGATATAAATACTCTCCTAATTCTTGTACAACAGCTGACATCCATTCATTTATCTTTTGTAAATCAAGAGGACGCTCTTCCTTTAACACAAATGACTTTACACCTTCTAAATGATGCTGCTCTTTATGCGGATAAATTTCTAACTTATCACGCGTTTTAAATGTTTGTATATCTAGTAACGAAGGAATATCTACTTCACAGTTTGTTGTTGGGATTAATTTTGCAGTTGGATTGATCCCTTGTAATTCAATAAGCAAATTTTCTTTTTCTGCCTTCTCTATTAAATCCAATTTATTTACTAAAACCATATCAGCAAAAGCAATCTGCTCTTTTGCTTCTAAACCTTTTTCAAAGTGTTTATGTATATGATAGCTATCTACTACAGTTATTACACCATTAATTTGGTATGCGGACTGAATAATAGGGTCTAAAAAGAATGTTTGAATAATCGGGCCCGGATTTGCAAGTCCCGTTGTTTCAATCACTAAACCTTCAAAATCCATTTTACCTTCCGCTTTTACTTCTAATAAATGCTTTAGTGCGACAAGTAAATCTTCACGCACTGTACAACATAGACAGCCATTTGTCATTTCCATAATTTCTTCTTCTACATTCATAATCAATTGATTATCAATACCAATTTGTCCAATTTCATTTACAATAACAGCAAGCTTCTTTCCATGCTCTTCAGACAAAATACGGTTTAATAAAGTTGTTTTCCCTGAACCAAGAAACCCGGTTAATATCGTTACTGGAATCACTGTTCTACATCTCCTTGTTACATATATGATTACGTATTATATCATAGGTTGTCTTCTTATTTTCTGAATACGAAACATATTAGTTGTAAGCATGTCTACACGAATATATAATAATGGTAAATAAGAAAACCTTTTCATATTGATTAGGTTCATACATATCAGCAAGGAGGACCTTCATAAATGGAACGAATTCAAATGGCTCAAAACCTAGAATTTTCTCAAATCATTCAAGGGTTTTGGCGCTTAGCAGAATGGAATATGACCGATCAAGAATTACTTTCTTTTATTGAATCTTGTATGGAGATGGGGATTACAACGTTTGACCATGCTGATATTTACGGCGACTATACATGTGAAGCTTTATTCGGGAAAGCGCTGCAATTAAAACCAAGTTTACGTGACAATATGCAAATTGTTACAAAATGCGGAATCGCTCTCACATCACCTAAATTTCCAGAACGCTACGTCGTTCACTATAATACAAGTGCTGAGCATATTATAAAAAGTGCTGAACAATCACTACAAAACCTAAATACAGATTATATCGATGTATTACTCATTCATCGCCCAGATCCATTCATGGATCCCGCAGAAGTTGCAGAAGCTTTTTCTCGCTTAAGACAAGATGGAAAAGTACGACACTTTGGTGTATCAAACTTTCTGCCTTCCCAATTCAATATGTTAAGTTCATATTTAGATTTCCCACTTATTACAAATCAAATCGAAGTATCTGTTATGCAGCTTGAGCATTTTGAAAAAGGTACGATTGAACAGTGCCAAGAAAACCGAGTTTCTCCTATGGTTTGGTCTCCTCTTGCTGGCGGTGAAATTTTTAAAGGAAACAATGAACGTACACTTCGCTTACGCCATACATTGGAGCAAATCGCCGCTGATGTTAACATTTCTAGAATTGATTCTATTATGTATGCATGGCTACTTGCTCATCCAGCTAATATGCTACCAATTGTTGGCTCTGGTAAACTAGAACGTGTCAAAACAGCTGTTGAAGCAACAAAACTAACATTAGACCGTCAGCAATGGTTTACAATCTTTGAAAGTTCAAATGGCCATCCCGTTCCATAAGTACACAAAAAGAACATGAGATTCATTCTCATGTTCTTTTTACATCTGTAATTGATTTATTTCTGCTGCGCTCCGAATTCCTGATTCAATTGCCCCTTGTATCCAGCCATGATACAACGTAGTATGATCTCCTGCAAAATATATTCTTCCTTCTGGTTTCACAATATCATTCTGTAATTCCGATTCTTGATTTGCCTGAAAGATTGCAAATCCTCCTAATGCATATGGGTCTAATGTCCAACTTTTCGATATACCAGAAATAAATTCATCATACACTTGATTTCCAAGTATTGTCCCTAAATTTTGCAAAGTGTAATAAATACGATCACTTTCAGATAAGCCATCCCACAACAAGGCATCATACGACCATGTGTAACTTCCAAGTACCATTCCAGGCCCTTTTGTACCAATACCATGACTCGGATAATACGCATAACGAATAGGCAAATCTGTAATAATACGGCCACCAAGTTGACCTTGTTCTTCCCAAAATCGACTTTTAAACTGAATCCCTATTTTCGTAGCGGCCATGTAATGTAGTTCTCGAATGGCTCTCCATTTTCCATGAGAAACAGAATCATACGGATCAATTTCAACAAATCTCATTGTTGTAAACGGAATGGTAACAATGACAACATCACCTGTAATACTGCTGTATTCAAACGTTTTCTCATTACGGCAATATGCTGTAATTCCTTTTTCGTGCTGCGCTAGTTTCATTAATTTTTGCTGAAAGACAATATCATCTTGTAATTGCGGTAAAAAAGCTTTGGGCAATGCGTCATTGCCACCTTCAATTTCATAAAATCCTGTGGATTGCTGTAAAATATAAATAAAGCGCAATGTTTCTACAAAAGATCTTTCTAAAAATCCCTCTAAATCAAGAAGTACCCCTATCATTTCTACAGCAGCCGGTGAAAAAGATACTTTATATTGGTGAGGATAATCTTTTAAAAACTCTGCTGTAGAATACCTACCAAAATCTTTCTCTACAATACTCCAATTTTTTTCTGGGTCTCTTTTAATAAAATCAAGAATTGGTTGTATTGCTGACATCAACAACTCTTCCGATGATTTTCCTTCTTCATTCGCTGCAACTGGATAACGTAAAATACTCGGATTTTTCTCATATTGTTTCAATGTTGTCTTGCGACCATTTGCATATATAATATCCGTATCATTTCGATTAATAAATGGATTTAACTTCAATCCAAACTTCTTATTATATGCAAGTGTTAGTTCATGTGTATAAGGAATCCGCATTGCTCCAACATCTAGATATAAGCCTGTTTCCGGCATTCTAACCGTATAAATACGCCCGCCAATTCGATCATTTGCCTCTAATATTTTCACACGATGACCAGCAGCCTTCAATAATGATCCAGCCACTAACCCCGCCATACCTGCTCCAATAATAATAATATTTTTCGGTACTGTCGTTTTCGGTAAACCATTTTCAATAATAAACAACATCTCGTTGGTTGTAAGACGGGATTGCATATTTATTTGCATCATCCCACACCCCTACTCATCAGTACAAAATCATATTTCAATGCATTGTATTCATGGAAGGAATGGCCTATTCTATGTTTTCTGAATATTCACTAAAAGTTCAAAAGGATATGCACTTATTTCTTTTATTTAACCGTATACTAAAAATGTAGATAGGAAATGTAAGGAAGGGGATGGAAATATGAAACGCTCTTACAACTATCATGAAACTAAGAAACAATTAGAAAGTCAAAAATCTCAGCTATGTAAACGATTAACAGATGTAAAATTAACAGAAAGTGAGCGCAATGAAATCAAGAGAACGATTGATAATTACGAATATATTCTTAATTTAGTTGAAATGAATCATTTTGAAAGAGGAATTTCTCACTAAAAACAGGTATAAAAATCATCCAGATCTAAAGGTTAAAAATCTAATAAATAAAGGTAAGTATATATTAGTCGGGTTTAATATATACTTACCTCTTATTTTTGTTCAACGCACACGACACCATTGATTAGGGAGAGGCTAGTAGTTACTATTGTCCTTTTCTTAACTCCTGAATTAGTTTGAGCGTGTCATTATACAAACTTAATTGATATCTATAGGGCTCTAATTCCGGTGAGATATTGATTTGTACAGAAATCGAAGATAGGTCCAGTAAGTCTAAACTCTTAGAGTTTTGATGCTTCTCTGAACTTCCGTTGAGTTGCTTTTCTATGTATCTCCCCAACATTTGTAATTGAATAGCCCATTGTTGTTGATCAACTTTTGAAATAACATCTGTTTGGGACCAGTCACTGAATGTGTTTAGTATATTGGAAATATACATATATCCTGTCTTTAACTGCG
Source organism: Bacillus sp. AFS018417 (assembly GCF_002560985.1). Classification (NCBI taxonomy): domain Bacteria; kingdom Bacillati; phylum Bacillota; class Bacilli; order Caryophanales; family Bacillaceae; genus Bacillus; species Bacillus sp. AFS018417. Next base: position 41,442 of record NZ_NTTM01000047.1, on the reverse strand, counting down.
AAATGAATTGTTCGTTTTGTTTTAATATTTGTTTTTTATTCTTAATAAATGGATTTAATTTCAAGCTTTTTTCTGCCAGCTTAAAATCTTCTTGTACCTGATGCAATTCCTGAAGTAGATTTGTTATATTTTTTCTTAGATCTTGTCCTTTAACAGGGTCGCAGTTAGTATTTACCCAATGGGCTGTCTTTTCAAACAGCTGTACAAGATGGCATCCAAATTGATTTAACGTCCAACGAGCTTCTTTCACATAATTGGGTGGAAAAATCAGCATATGAATAATAATGGCGATAAGTGCTCCTACGATAGTATCTCTGATTCGATCTGAGACATAATAGCTCGTTTTATGCACAAAAACAAAGACTAATAAAATCGTTAAAGCCACTTGATGTATGATGGTTTTATGTACCCTTAGTATAACTGGAAGCAACATTCCTCCAAATAGTAATAATCCTATAGTCCATCCGTTCACTTCTAAATGGCTGATAATAAAAACGGTAATAGAAATTCCAAAAATAGTGCCGATAATTCTGTAAAAAGCATACATGGCAGAATGCTGGACAGTTTCTTGCATAGAAAGAATAACAGTTAATGGTGCCAAATAAGGGTGTTTTGACCCTAACATTTTTGCTAATTCCCATGATACACCAGAAGCTAAAGCTATTTTTGTTATGAGTATTAATCCTTTTAGTAGTCCTGTTTTTTGTTTACCCGTTTTTTTTTGCATAAAAACTCCCTTGTTCAAAGAATAATCTTACATACATTTTTGATGTGTTACAGTTCTTTCACTCCTATACTTACCATGAATTAGAGTGAATTAAGTTATTACAAATGAAACTGATTTATTTCATCGATGCAAGAATGAATTAATATTTCATAGAAAAGCTTGTTTTTAAAATAAAAATGGTTACAAAAACGGATATATCATGGATATAATTATTCCCCTGCCCTGTTCTATACTTTTTATACCCTCAATCCATATAGCTATATCTTTTCCAATAGTCGAACTTCCAATAACACTGATTATGTAAAAATGAATCCCCTTCAAATTTTCTGAAGTGGATCCTATATTGTTAGATTAAATACAAATATACCTAATAATTATCTTTTTCTTCGTTATTAATTCCAATTGATTTAAAATTCTTATTTTTTATTCTAAAATGGACAATTTATCCATATAGTTATATAAATGTTATCTTTTTGGAATCTTGGTTAGGAGAGAAAGTGAAGGGATGAAACAGTAGCTGGTGTCTATAAAAATATCTGTATTTTTATGGAAGCCTTTAGATTATTTTCAGGTTACCTAAAGATTCTCGCAGCTCTATTTATAAATAGAATGTGGGATAAATCCTTTTTATATTAAAGCTCTAAATGCATCATTTTGTATAATAAAGGGGGATTAAATTTATGAATAACTTTAATTTTCTTTGTGAACAATTTGCTGCGATCCTCAAAGGGAAAAGTAAAATAGATCAAGGTGCTTGTTCAGTATCTTTCCATCGCAATTTTAAGGTACTGGTTCAAGGAAAACCAAGTATGTCTGTAATACCTGCTGGAGTAGGCTTTGAATCTTTGGATCAAAATGGTAATGCGTTGAATTTAGGGGAAATTGCTGTTTTGCAAGAAGAAATTCCTGCATTTATGCAATCCATTGTACAACAGGGAATTATTGTTAGTGCTCTACATAATCATTGGTTATATACGAATCCATTAATCATGTATATTCATGTCCAATCGGTAGAGCCACCATTAAATTTTGCAAAAAAAATGGCAAATTCTTTTTCGGTCTTAAGTAGCTATCCCGTTGCTGATAACATGAGTTAATGATAAGTGTATCGTATGTATTTTTTATATGAAGTTTAACCGATAGCTCCCCCCTACTCAGGCGAGGAACCTCTGGACGAGAAACTCATAAATCTATTGCTCTATCAATACAAAATATTTTTCTTAAAAAAAATCATCTCAATTGCATTCATAAAACGATTCTTCAATAGGAATTTGGCATCCAAATGGTGAAGTAAGCATTTTATTATACATTTTTAGTAAGTCAATATATAATACTTCGTAGATAACAAAAGAGAGGTATTATATATGATAAAATTAAGCGTTCTAGACCAATCTCCTATCGCAGAAGGAAGTACAGCAATAGAAGCGTTTTCAAATACAGTTCGACTTGCGCAAGAAGTTGAGCAACTTGGCTATACTCGTTTTTGGGTATCAGAACATCATGACTCTACTAGCTTAGCGGGTTCAAGTCCAGAAATCTTAATTTCTCACATAGCTGCTAAAACAAATCGTATTCGAGTAGGTTCTGGCGGTGTTATGCTCCCTCATTATAGTCCTTATAAAGTAGCTGAAAATTTCCGCGTGCTAGAAGCACTATACCCAAACCGTATTGACCTAGGAGTTGGACGAGCTCCAGGCGGAATGCCTATTGCCACACGGGCACTCCAAGAAGGGAAAATGATTTCAATCGATCAATACCCTGAACAAATTCAAGACTTATCCTTGTATTTACACGACCGCTTACCAGATAATCATCGCTTTGCACACCTACATGCTGCTCCAGCTATTCCAACTGCACCAAATCTTTGGTTACTCGGTTCTAGCGGAGAAAGTGCGATGATTGCTGCTAAACAAGGTACAGCTTTCACATTCGCACAATTTATTAATAGTTATGGCGGTCCAGAAATCATAAAAAATTACCAAAATCAATTCCAGCCTTCTTTCTTAGGAGAAAAGCCGCGATCTATCGTAGCTATTTTTGTCATTTGTGCAGAAACAGAAGAAAAAGCACAAAAAATTGTATCTAGCTTAGATCTAGCCCTTTTATTAATTGAACAAAGCGTACGTTCAACCGGCACGCCATCTATCGAAAGAGCTCTCAATTATCCATATAGTGCATTTGATTTTTTACGTATAAAAGAAAATCGAAAACGAATGATTGTCGGTAATCCACATCAAGTAAAAGAACAAATCTCCGCTTTAAGCAAAGTTTATAACACAGAAGAATTTATGATCGTAACAATCACACATAATTTTGAAGATAAATTAAACTCCTACCGCTTACTAGCAGAAGCATTTCAATTGTGAAAAATTCCCTTGAATTAAGGCCATATGCAAACTAAATTTGCATATGGTTTTTCTATATATAACATGATATTTCCTATTCCAACTCAGTTTTCACTATATAACACTTTGTAAATAGGCATAAATTTTTTTATTATAGACTTCACTACTTCTATGAATATATTATAGAAATACATACTGAATAATGCGAAATCTTATAAAAAAAATGAACAACTCATTATCATATAAAGTGAAACTTCCATCAGTGGGAGGGTTCTTCATCCCCTACCTATCTTCTTTGCTTCTCTCTAAATCTTGATATGGGGTCTTACTGCACGCTAATAGCAGGATAAAATACCACCCTCTTCTGTTTATACTATTTTTAGAAAGGCAGGACACAAAATGCAACACTATTATCTTTTCGTTATGATGTCTATTTTTCTTATTCTTTTACCTGGTCCAGATACTGCCATAGCTACTCAAAATACTCTTACACTCGGAAGGTCCGGCGGTTTTAAAACGATGTTTGGAACTTGTTGTGCTCTTTTCATTCATACCGCAGCAGCAATATTAGGTCTTTCAACAATTATTGTTCAATCTGCATTTTTATTTTCTATCATTAAATATGTTGGTGCCATTTATTTAGTATATTTAGGGATTAAAGCGCTATGGGCTCTAAAGACAAATACAGCAACTGTAGAAAGTAATATAAACACAGCATATAAAACAACATCTTGTTTCTTTCAAGGCTTCCTTACAAACCTTCTAAACCCTAAAGTTGCTATTTTCTTTTATGTATACTGCTAACAATAGGTCAAGTTGAGTGAAAGTTTGGGCAACGAGAATACCTGCAATAATAAATAGTAGAAAGACACGATCTTGAAAAATAATTCGATAATTCTTTATCTGCTCATTCACAACAGTAAGCCATCCTGCTTGCTTTTCTACTTCTCTCTTCTTCTCTGGTAACGTCTCTTTTATAAACTTAAGTAATACAAATGCTACTATGAAATTAATTGCAACACTTGCTATTAACAATTCAAAGCGATGAGAGAAAAAGAAATACGCTCCTAAAATCGGCCCCAGCACAACATTAATATTAATCATTGTATAAAAAACTGCAAATACTTTACTTTGCTGTTCTTCAGATACTAAATCAGCGACCATTGCTGCACTTGCTGGATAATATAAAGAACCCATAATACCAATAGTAGAAAAAGCTACAAATGTTAAGATAGAAGATTGTAACCACGGTGAATTTGCAAAAGCAAATAGTACAAATGCAACGCTTTGTACAAATGTAGCAATCACCATCATACGCTTACGGCCATATGTATCTGCTAAATAACCACCTACTAAATTAGCCAAAACAGATAATATTTGCGACAATACAAGTAATACTCCAGCCATCGTTTTTCCTAGTTCTTCTGCAAAATATATTTCCATAAACGGAAGAAGCATCCAAAAGAAAAGCCCAAAGAGCCATTCTCCTACTAGTCGAATCTTTAAATTTGAATCCCATTTCCTCAGAATCTTGAAGTCCCCTCTTCTCTATCTCTTCCCACATAATATTTACAATAAAGAAACAACAATTCTCCATTGTTGTTTCTTTATTGTACAATACTTTTATTCATTTTATCAGGCTTGCTTGTCACTAAATAATGTTTCTCTGATACATATAAATCACGTTCTAGCGTCCTTTTTAAGTATGGCCCTAACTTTATCGAACATATAAGCCGATTCTCATTTCCTTCGACGATTGGAAAGGCTTCTTTCTCTGTCACATATTGATCAACAGCACGCTGTACATCATCAATTTCTTTGACAAGAGCAAGATTTTCTTGTGTATTCTCAAATACTTCAAGGGTTTCCTTCGTAATAATGAACACATTTGTAGGAAAAGCCGGTAAATACGGTTTTAATAAATCATAATTAACCGTGTAATCATCATTTACTAATACCGTATATACCACATTCGCATTCGTTTCAAGAAATTTTGCCATAGCAAGTTCTAGCTCATCTTGCGTAATTTCTCTTTCTTCCTTTCCTTTTTTAAAAAAGCGAAACATCTTCTCTGCCCCCTTTTTTGCTTCATTATACCACAAACTGTAAGACAAATATGAATAATACAAAAAATCAAACTTCATCGTATGTTTGTCCAAACTCATTCATATGTATGTAGTAAAGTGAAAGTTTCAGCGGTAAATAAGGGCTTTCTCTCTCATTGCTCGTTAGTTGAACCAATTCTTGTAGACGGTAGTAAGACCCTTACCTCAAAATTCAGAAAAGAACAAAGAAGATGGGTAGAGAATAACTGCCCTAAAGAACCCAATTAGTCGAGTTTTCCATCAGTGGAGATATAGCAAAAGTTAGGGTGAGGCTGCAAAATAAATGAAGCTCATCATACAAGAAAGAGGGATTAAATGGATAATGAACAATGGAAAGTAGCAAAGAAAATTGCTGCTACTTATATAGGCACTGTTGTTGGAGCTGGATTTGCAACAGGAAGAGAAATCGTTGAATTCTTTACAATTCATGGTACATACGGAACAATTGGTATTTTAGTAAGCGGTATTTTCTTTATTTGGTTAGGTACAAAAATGATGCTTCTTTCTTCACAAATTGAAGCATTTTCTGCTCAAGAATTTAACAAATATTTATTTGGAGATATCTTTGGTAACGTTGTAAATATTTTATTACTTCTCGTATTATTTGGTGTAACAAGCGTCATGCTTTCCGGAGCTGGAGCGGTATTTGAAGAACAACTTCGCCTACCAAGACAGCTTGGTATCTTTATAACGATACTTGCTTGTATTGTAATTGGGAGCAGAGGATTACAAGGAGTCTTTGAAGTCAACTCGCTCGTCGTACCAATTATGATGATTTTTATTGTAGGGCTATCTATTACAACATTCTTTCATGATGCAACTTCTCTTTTCAACATAACACCTTCTGAAAATTGGAATGTCAAATGGATTACAAGTCCAGTCACATATGTTGCACTCAACCTTTCTCTCGCCCAAAGTGTACTTGTACCATTAGCAAGTGAAGTAAAAGATCAAAAAGCCATTAAATGGGGAGGGATATTGGGGGGAGCAGGTCTTTGTTTAATTTTGTTATGTAGTCACCTCGCTATTTTATCTGTTGAACAATTTTATCAATACAATATTCCAATGGCAGAAGTTGTACGCCGCTTCAATGCTACTTTTCATTTCTTTTTTGTGTTAATTATTTTTGGGGAAGTATTTACAACACTCGTTGGTAATGTATTTGGTATGACAAAACAGATGCAATCTATCACTGGGTGGAAGAGTAACATCATTATTTATTTTATCTTACTCATTAGTTATTGCTTTAGTTATATCGGTTATAGTGAATTACTTCATATGCTATATCCTGTAATTGGATGGATTAGCTTAATTCTGCTTCCAATTATTGCTTTCAAACAACAGCAAAAAACATAAAAAACATCCGTTAGTAACGGATGTTTTTTACTCACAATCTTCACATACTTCCCAGTACAATCCCATTTCAACTGCAAGAAATGGTTTTAACTGTAATCGAATCATACGGCTTGGCATACGATCTAATACAAATTGAAAGCTTTCCTCATCTTTAATAATATCCATCTTTTGGACAGCAATACGTTGAATCGTTGTAATCGGCTGACCATCTTTATATAAAACGAGACGAATCTCATCGTCTTCATTAAAAAATAGTTCTATACTTGTACCTGTTGATAATATTATTTCTGTTATAGAATACGCGCCGTTTTCCTCTTGAATGTAATATTTCCATCCTTGACTTCCAACTTCTTGCGGAGGAACTTGAAAAAATGATGTAATCTCCTCATGTAGCATAAAATAACCCCTCTCTTACCTCTTGCTCATTATACCCTACTTCTATATAGTAACATTTATTGTACCACAAATGACTATAACAGCTGTATTTTCCCGTCCGAAACTCTATAGCATCAATTTAAAAACCAAATTTCATCGTAACTAAAACGAAAAGTGCGTGGGTTACTTTTCCCATGCACTTTTTCATTACACTTTAAATCGGCTCAATTAACACTTGTAATTTTCAGCTATTTGTAATAGTGTTCCAGCTGCTAAACCAAATTCCTCCATAGAGGCTAATTGTTCTTCAACCGATGCATCTACGCCTTTGGAGTTTTATTTTTATTTTTTCTGCCTCATTTGCTTCGTTGTCTTTTTCCATTTTTCGCGCTCTGTACGAGCCAAAAGAGCATCTTGTTTTCTCATCGCATAAGCAATTTCTTTTTGCAACTTTTTATAATTGAAAAGTCGCGCTTCTTCTAATGTTCCCTCATTAATAGCAATGCGAATTGCACAACCTGGTTCATTCTCATGTTGGCAATCACGAAAACGACATTTTTTCGCAGCTTCTTCAATGTCAGAAAAGGTTGCGTGCATCGCCCCGCTTCCTTCCCAAAGCTGCAATTCCCTCATTCCTGGTGTATCAATAACAAGTGCACCAGTTGGTAATTGGAACAATTCTCGGTGCGTTGTCGTATGTTTTCCTTTACTATCGCTCTCACGAATTCCACCTGTTTTCGCCACTTCATTTCCCATTAAAGCATTTAATAATGTGGACTTTCCTGCTCCGGAAGAACCAACAAGCGCAATTGTTTTTCCTGGTTGTAAAAACTGTTGTAACGTCTCTATTCCGGTTTGTTGCAGACTATCAACTGCAAAAATAGGTGCACCAATTGCAACGGCCTCTGTTTCCATCACCTTTTGCTGTATATCTGTACATAAATCACTCTTTGTCAAAATAACAACAGGTGTTGCTCCGCTCTCATATGCTAACAATAAATAACGTTCAATTCGTCTCGCATTAAAATCAGCATTTAAAGCATTAACTAAAAACAGATAATCCACATTCGCTGCTACAATTTGTTCCTCCGTTTTCTCTCCAGCTACCTTTCTAGAAAAAGAACTTTTTCTTGTAAGCACAGTATGAATAATCGCTTTCTTTTCTTCTGGCAATTTTGTTACACTTACCCAATCACCAACTGCAGGATAATCGCCTTTCTCACTTGCTTCATAGCGAAATTTCCCTGCTAACTCAGCTACGTATTCACCATCTTCACATATAATCCGATACATATGTTTATGCTCTAACAAAACACGTCCTACTTCACATTCTTCCAATAGTTGGTCTTCAAAATATAAGTCCCATCCAAATGTTACTAAATGATTACGATTCAAATTCGTATCCTCCCTAAAATGTATAATGCGGAAGGATATAGCGATTCTTTACAAAGCGCCGCCCATTCCTTCCTTATTTCCATTAGCTGTATAAAGCTTATAAACAATCGCCATAATACATCACTCCGTTCTCGTTAGATTTAATTTTATTATATGAAATTTCAATTTAAATATCTACCATTTATGACAGAATTTTCGGTATAATAAAAGTACCCACCCTAAACCAATTTTCTCAATATATGGTATATAAAGTCCTAAAAGGAGTTTCTGTAATATAAACAGAATTGTATTTAACTAAAAGGAGTGGATCTGATGGATATGTATTCGTGGCTAACAGCTCTTCTCGTTGGTGGAATTACCGGTTTTGTTGCCCATCTTATCAATCATCAAGGCAAATTGTTGCTTCCACGCCGATTAAAAACATTTTTCCATCTTGGTTTTTTTGCTGACATCATTACTGGTAGTCTTGCTGCACTATTGGGCCTTGTTTTATTTGATGCGACAACAACTAAAGAAATTATTAAAGTTGCAATCGTTACTGCAATTTCTGGTCAAACATTTTTACTCCACCAAGCACTTGGAGGAGAACAAGCAAAGAATATGCAAATAAATAAAGCAAATGAAAAAATACAAGAAATTGACAAATTATTAAACCGTTAATATGTACTATAACTAAGGAATTGTTGATATAATGAAAAATAAAATTCTGAATTGAAGTGTCTGTCAGAAGAGAGGGTGTTTCGTATGACAAACAAAAAGATAGAAGATTTCTTAACAGACCCTGAAAAAGAGGAGCTGATAGAAAACTACAAATGTTTACGAGAAGCCCGCACAAAACAAGAAGCAAACTATTTTGGTGAAACAGTAAACAATTTGTTAGATAAAGCAAAACAACGTATTATTAAAGAAGCTGGTATTAAAGATGAAAATGCTGCAACGATTCACTCAAAGCGAAAAGCACTGTTTTAGTTTATACATGAAAACAGTGCTTTAGTATTTCAGTTTACATAATATAATTATTTTTTATTTAACATATATACTATAAAGCTATTTTTTGCTTTGTTTCATAGTATATATTTCTTCTAATGCCACTTCGTTTAAATGTAAATAGAGAAAAGAAATACAAGCTGGCTGTAAAAATTCCGATTGCAAAATCCACACTATCGCGTCACTTTAAATTATTACGAGAATCTGGTGTTATGTATACAAGAATTGAAGGGACACAACGTTTCATCTCTATTAGGACAGACAATCTAAACAAAAGGTTCCCAGGATTATTAGACACTATTTTACAAGCGACAGAACCTTATTAATAACACCGTTGTCCCAGTTCTAACAGGCTCTGAATTCATATAATAATATAACTGCAGTAATCAATAACACTCAAATATGCAAAATACACTTGCACAAAAAAAGAGCATCTTCATTTAGATGCCCTTCCACACAATTTAATAAGTAAATGTAATTGTTAACAATGAGGATCCAGCTTGTGCTTGATAAGGAGCTACCTGATACGATACTTGCTTTGCTCCTTTTGGCCAAGAAATCTCATTCAATACCTTTTTAACATCTTGCATCGTTTTATCTACTGTTTGATGGTAACAAAGTTCTATCTTTTCTTGTTTAGATGTGAATTTTTGCTGTAATTTTTGCTTTAACTGTTTGTAATCTTCAGCCCCAAATTCTGGTGCTAAATAAACAAGATTTGTATCTTTTAATATTTGTTGATAACTAGAGGATTTCTTATTGCCTGCTTTAATTTTAGTCGTTAACTCATTATAATAGTTTGTATTTGCAACTGGATATTTACTACGATCCCATTGATGATCTTTACTCATTTGCTCATCAGACATATTAAAATAAGAATACATAACACGTCCCTGTTTATCCGGAACTGGATCATCGAATGTCGTATCGAGGTGATACCATTTACCGTCAATATTTACAAGATTCCATGCGTGAGACTGACCATTTCCAGTTCCCGTTACAATATGGGATTGAATTCCAGCCTCTTTTAATAGCTGATACGTTAATAGTGCATATCCTTGGCAAACCGCCGAACGATTTACTAATGCATCATATGCGGTATAAGACTGAAGCGATGTGTCATATGAAACATGTTTCACTACATAGTCATGAATGGCTTTTACTTTTTCATTCTCATCCATTCCAGTTGTAATTATTGAATTTACAATTGATTTTGCTTGTTTCATTACGTACTGTGATTGCTCTTTCGTTTCACGATATGAAATATTTAGTGTAAATGAGTAATTTCCTGGTAAACCCCGAATCGAAAACTTTGTGCTGCTTATATTGTATTTTAAGTATTCATCTTTTTCTAACGTTTGATTATAAGCCTGCACCAATGTATCCAAAACTTCTTGTACATTAGCATGTTTCGTCTTATATTTAATTGTAATATTTGTTTCACGATTATTTAGATGTTGTTGTAATTCTTGCTGAAATTCTGTAATTAATTTTGCATCATTTACAGAATTAGCCATATCTCCTACTTGTTTTGTAGCAGCGTATGAGACTGAAGGCATATGAAGCGCTCCGGTTATAATAGATGAGCAAAGTACCATAGTAGATACATATTTTATAGATTTCTTCATTTCATCACATCCTCGTAGTATAAGATAATCTTAAAATAGCTTTCTTTCATACATCAACTATATACGAATTTTCACAAAAAAGAAAATCCGATTTTTTACATTTATAAATCGCATTAAAGTTGAAAAAATGACTTACACATGATGTAATTCAAACGACGATGAACTACCTTCTTATACAAATAAATAATGGCTGAACAACTCGATCCAATTATAAAAGCAGCTTCCGTTATATACACGTGAAACTGCCTTTTTTTACTTTATAAACTTTGCAAAATACAGCAAGCTTTATCAAAACGTCGCTGCTTTATATCTTCATTCGCAATACAGAAATATAACATTCCCATATCACCCCACATCATGTTCAAATGTTCCTCGTCAGAATCTACTTGAAATAATAATGTTATCTCGTTATGATGCAAACCTATATATTCCTGTGCTTCTTCCAACACTTCTGTTTGAACTGAAAACGGTGTACCGAAAACTTGATGATTGTCATAGCAATCAGGTATTAATTCCTCTAACAATTGTAAGAAACGATCTGAATCCTCTTCGTCCTCAATAAACAAATCTGGAAGTTTCTGTGCTATTTCAAATGTAACTCTACATTGAGAATATTGCCCCTTCACTTGATTCGTTTTTTGTACATCACCTATTTCTCCTTCATAATATAAAACACACCAGCCTTCTTTTACGTTTGAATTTCCATATACCTCGCAAAAGGCTTCCTGCTCATCATCAGCAAAATAGAAAAAATACAACATACCACTTTGAGGCAAATCATTCTTCATACCTACAGCTTGAAGTTCAGCTAAATTAAACTGTGCAACAAAATGAAGAGGATGCCCTTTATATGTAGGATAGGCTAACGTTGCTGGTAGATCGGGATATCCTCCCATTTTTGAACAACCTACTGGTAATACCGCTTCTTGTTTTGGTACTACTTTTATACATTCAAATACTGTAGCCAACAACTCATCTTTTATATGAGTCAATTGATATTTTTCGATTAATTCTTCAATATGTTTTGTCATAAAAACTCCTTATTCAACATGATTTCCTACATCATATCACAAAATTTGCTAGTGCTTCTTTCACATTTTTCTTTATTCATATCTATACCCATTATGAAAAAAAGGCTTGTTCGTCATAATCGAAACGCTTCCCTATTACATAATATACAGTGTTCCTACAAACATGCAATTTCATCATCCCTTGTAGTACATCCTCATAAATTTCACTTTGTTCACCCCTAAATTTTTCATATTAAGGAGGAAATGAATATGGGTTACGGATACGGATATGGCCCCGGCTGTGGAGGATTCGGATACGGATACGGTTGTGGAGGATGCGGATACGGCGGCGGTTTTGCTTTATTAATCGTTTTATTTATCCTTCTCATCATCATTGGAGCTAGCTGCTTTGGCGGTTTTATCTGCTAAGTAAACTTTAACAACTATTGTAAAAAAGCACGCACTTGCCGTGCTTTTTTGCTGTTTATTTCATATAAAAAAATAAAGTGAAACTTCCATCAGTGGGGGTTTTCTTCATCCCCCACTGATGGTTAGTTGAACCNNCCCCACCTATCTTCTTCGCTCTTCTTTTAATCTTAAGGTGGGGGGCTTACTGCCCGTTAATGCGGGATAAATAATGAATCGAAAGGAATTGTTTTCATGAAAATAGATGGTGTCTTTGAAGGAGGCGGAGTTCGAGGAATTGCACATGTCGGAGCAATCTGTGCGTTAGAAAAGCACAATTATGAATGGGAGCGAGTCGCCGGTACATCAGCAGGTGCTATTATCGCAGCGCTTCTTGCCTGTGGCTATACAGGAAAAGAATTAAAAACAATTATTAATGGTGCTGACTATACAAATTTCATTACAAAAACATGCATAGATAAAATTCCTATTATCGGAAAAGGAATAAATGTATGGGTTAAAATGGGGATATATAAAAATGATTTTATAGAACAATGGTTAGAAGATTTATTATCTAAAAAAGGGGTGCATTGTTTTAGTGACTTACCTAACCCTGAAGGCTTAAAAATCATCGCTTCCGATATTAGTAATGGTAAAATGGTCATTTTCCCTGATGACTTACTGCACTATGGATTCCCTACCAAAAAATTTTCTATTGCAAAAGCAGTGAGAATGAGTGCTACAATCCCTTTCTTTTTTCAGCCTGTTAAATGGAAAACTCCTAAATGGAAGCAACCTTGCTATATAGTCGACGGAGGTATTCTCAGCAATTATCCGATATGGATTTTTGACTCACCAAACATTCCCCGCTGGCCTACCTTTGGATTTCATTTTGTAAAAGACGAGATTCAAGCTGAACCCGTTCATTATGAAGAACCTATTTCGATGTTTAAAGGGCTATTTAAAACAATGATGCAAGCCCACGATTTACGCTATCTCAATACAGAAGCAAGAGCACGTACTATTAAAATACCTACCGGAAATATTACTAGTACCAACTTCAATTTAAGTGTTGAGGAGAAAGAATGGCTCTATCACTCTGGTTATCAAGCTGCTGAAAAATTTCTACACTCTTGGAACTTTACCCAATATATAAACCAATATCGAACTGGATCTCCATCTAGTACTACAAGTAGCCGAACCACTAATTTCGACAAACAATAAAGTGAAATTGCCAGTTAACGTGGCAGAGCTTCATACATTTTCAATTTTTTTCTTACACAAAAAGTAATTGCATTTGTCCTTAATAACACGTGCTTCTCCTCCCTTGCAATCCTATACTCTAGAGGCTTTACTACTACGCATAATTCTTCCCATCCTGTATATATCTTACGCAACGTATAAAGCATTTCTTCTGTTGCCAGATTTACTTCAAATAAAGGATCCAACTTTACATTCGTGTTCATATCGATTTCTTCCACACTGGAATTCATCACAATATAATTAATCCCCTTATCTTTCGTTCCTGTTTTCATATTGTGTAATACATTCTGAAGTTCACTCTTGGAAGGAACATGTTCTAAACTAGATACTGCCACAATATAGTCATATTCATTTGCAGTAATTTGATAATGTTCAATATTACTCTCTACAGTTTGAATACGATCTGCAACACCAAAATCATAACTATACTGCTTCAATCGATGCAATGCCGACGACAGTAGATCTACACATACTACTTTCCCTGTTTTTATTCTTTGGGCAATTGGCATACTGTTTCTACCAACCCCACATCCTAAATCCAACACAGCAACATATTGTTGTCCTTGAAACAAACTCATCATTTCAATAACACCCGAAACTGGACTACGTAACCATGATCCTTCTTCAAATAACTTATGATTCGCATAAAAATGTTCGTGATACTGTTTTTCTTTCTGTCTTATATACTGTATTCGATTCATTTCTCGTTTCATCTCCTCTACCATACAATACACATATACATTCTCACATTGGTATATAATTCCCTCTCTAAATCAAAATTCACTACAAGAAAAGAAACACCTGTATCTCAAATGAACCTTTCATCTCAATGGAAATTTTACGAGCAGTTATTGTCCACCTATCTTCTTTATTCTCTCCAAATTTTGAAGTAGTGGTCTTGCTGCCCAAGAAATAACTGGATAAGTCATTTCTCAAGTGTGAAAAGACGGTAGCCATTATGACTACCGTCTTTTTATGGATATTGTAATCCCTCTGCTTCTTCCACTGTAATAACGATATAGCGTTCTCCAGTCCTTAATCCTAACAGTTCTGCTTTTTCAATTGCTTCTTTCTTTGTTTCTGCATAAGCAGCTAAATATTTTGTTTCATTTATAATTTGGCAAATTACATATCGATTCATTTTAGTTCTCCTTCAACATAGAATTTCACATTTCTTTATTGTTTTATTTCTTGTATAATCATCGCTAATTTCTCAATTCCTCTTTCAATATCGTATAATGATGCATATGAGTATGAAATTCGTAAATATTGATCAGAATTTCGATCATACAAATTCCCTGGATTGAGCAGAATTCCTGCTTTTAAAGCTTTATGAAACAACTCCTGCATAGAAAATGCGGGGATTATATGCAGCCATATGTAAAAACCGCCTTTTGGTACATCCCACGTCGCAATATGTGAAAAATGTTTTTCCAACGCTTGTAATGCAACATCTCTGCGTGTTTGCAATTCTCTTCGAATATAACTTAAATGTTCTTCATACAATCCACTTAAAAACCATTGGACAGCAACTTGTTGTGACAAAGAACTAGATCCATAATCTGTCTGCATCTTTATATCTGCTAATCGTCCAATCACCGGCTCTGGTCCTACAATCCAGCCAATTCTCAGTCCAGGACTAACTGTTTTAGACATACTTCCTACATAAAGAACATTCCCATGTCGATCATATGCTTTTAATGGTTTCGAAGGTAAAGAGTCAATCCACAAATCTTGATACACACCATCTTCTATTATAGGCAACCCAATCTCATTACAAGTTTCCATAAGAACTTGTCTTCGCACTTGATCCATTAAAATACCAGTTGGATTATGAAAAGAAGGAATCGTATAAAGCAGTGAGCCATGGAATTGTTTTTTATACTTTGAAACAAACGTTGGTTGTACACCATTTTGATCCATCGGAACCCCAATTAACCGCATCCCTGCAGACTGAAAAATATTAAGCGAAAATAAATAAGAAGGCTTTTCAACTAGAATTGTTGCCCCTTTCTGTAATAGTCCCATAGAAATTAACTGCAAGGCCTGTATTCCACCTGATACAACTAAAATAGATGAAGAGGATGCCTGTATTCCTAACGTTTTTAAATACTTTGCTAGCTGTTCACGCAGTAAAATATCTCCTTTCGGTTCTTCATAGCCTAAAGGGATGCTCTGTTGCGAAAGCATACTCATAATACGTTGCATCTTCTCTTGCGGTAAAAGTTCTGGCGAGAGTTCACCTGTTCCTAATCGAATCATGTTAGAATCAAATTCTGCCCGGTTAATCTCTTGAATCGTTGGTAAATTAGGATAATGAAGCCCTGTCTCAACATACGCATTCCAATCAGGTAGCGCTGAAGAAACTAGCAAGTCCCATATATTGCTTATAACTCTTGTTCCTCGTCTCCCGTTTCCCTCGATTAACCCTTGAGCAGCTAGCTCATCCAATGCTGTTACAATTGTACTTCGATTCACTCTAAATGCATCGGCCAACGCTCGTTGAGACGGTAATTTTGTTCCTATTGTCCACTCCCCATTGACAATTTTCGCTTTTAAATATTCTTCAATTTGTTTATACAAAGGAATAGGAGAAGATATATTTGGATTCCATTCAAACCATTCCATTAAATCACTCCAACTAGATTTTTATACTTGTAGTATATACTTTGGTTGGTTCATCATCCAACCATATGGATGGATACAATTGATATTTTCATTTATATAATAAAGTGAAACTTCCACCGGTTAGGAGTTTCTTCGTTTCTACCGATAAAGTGAAACTTCCATCAGTGGGGGGTTTTCTTCATCCCCACTGATGGTTAGTTGAACCAATTGGGCTTTTATGAGCAATGTTCTCTGCTTCCTTTAAATTTTCACATAGGAATGCGGGATACAATTATAATTCTATATAGGAGGAGATGAAATGAGTGAAGCAATACTTCACGGAATCGTTCTTGCATTTGGACTTATTATACCTTTAGGTGTACAAAATGTGTTTGTTTTTAATCAAGGGGCCAGTCAATCTACCTTATTGAAGGCTGCACCAGTTGTTATAACGGCGGCAATCTGTGATACTATTTTAATCTTATTTGCTGTGCAGGGTGTATCTCTTATGCTATTAACATTTTCATGGTTAACAACTATACTCTATACTATAGGTTTTTTCTTTCTTCTTTACATGGGCTGGGTGATATGGAAAAGTGAACCTACTGTTTCCAAAAATGAAGTACAAACGATGACTATCAAAAAACAAATTGTGTTCGCAGCTTCGGTCTCTTTATTAAATCCACATGCTATTTTAGATACGATTGGAGTAATTGGAACAAATTCTATTCAATACATAGGTACTGAAAAATGGGCATTTACCTTTGCAACAATTTTTGTTTCTTGGATATGTTTTATAGGGTTAGCTATCGCTGGACGAATGCTAGGAAAAGTAGATTCATCCGGAACAAAAATCAAACTACTAAATAAAATTTCTGGTGTTATTATTTGGGGAGTTGCGTTTTATATGTTAGCAAAGCTTTTCATAAAATAAAAAAGTCGCTTGTATCACCAGAAAAATCAGTTTATTATAAAGAAATCACTGAATTAACAGATAAATCGAGGTGAACGGATTGCGTCCCATTTTTTTAGGTATTTGTGCGGCATTCTTTTTTGCTTTTACGTTCGTTCTGAACAGAGCTATGGAATTATCTGGCGGAAGTTGGATTTGGAGTGCGTCACTTCGATATTTCTTTATGGTTCCGTTGCTTTTGCTTATTGTTATGAGTAGAAAAAGTTTACGTCCTCTTCTCAAAGTCATGAAAGAACGGCCAAAAACATGGATTTTATGGAGCTTTGTAGGATTTGGATTATTTTATGCACCTCTTTGCTTTGCCGCAACATATGCACCAGGGTGGCTAACTGCTGGGACATGGCAAATTACAATTATTTCAGGTTCATTACTTGCACCATTATTTTCAGAAACGATTGAAACAGCAGATGGCCCAATAAAAATTAGAGGTACCATACCATTTAAAGGTCTTGCGATGTCACTCATTATTCTTTTTGGTATCACTCTTATGCTTATAGAACAAGCAAATCACCTTTCTTTAAAAAATGTATTATTAGGTGTGCTCCCTGTAATCATAGCTTCGTTTGCTTATCCACTTGGCAATCGTAAAATGATGGATGTATGTAAAGGGCGTTTAGATGCTTATCAACGTGTATTAGGTATGACATTAGCTAGTTTACCATTTTGGATTTTGCTATCAATATATGGATTCATTACTGTTGGTATGCCCAGCAAAGAACAGACAATTCAATCTAGTTTGGTTGCCATTTGCTCTGGAGTAATCGCAACTGTACTCTTCTTCTACGCAACTGATATGGTAAGGAACAATATGCAAAAATTAGCTGCTGTCGAAGCAACTCAGTCTATGGAAGTACTATTTACAGTAGCTGGAGAATTAGTTTTATTAGCATCTCCATTCCCTTCTGCTTTATCTTGGTGCAGCATGTTTCTTATCATGCTTGGTATGATTTTACACAGCTATATTTCACAAAAAAGAAAAATTGTTCATAATCGAGAAATTAGCGCTTAAAATTTAAAATTCCCATGTAAAAAGCCATGATAACAGGATGTTTTCATGGCTTTATTTTTTATTAAAAAGTGTTACGAATCACTTATACAACTATTACTTATACGAAATATAATGCCCAAATTCTTGAAGTTTTTATATTACTATTAAAACTTACCTACTTTCAACCTCTACTGAAACGCTTTGTTTCATCTCTTTTAAAGAGGTATATAAATCAGTTGTATATAACTTTTCAGGAGCTGATATCATCATTTCTAATTGTTGATAACCGCTATCTATATCTTTAATTTTCACACGTTTCACTTGCAAATTTAGATGCTTAATTTGTGTAAAAATTTGATTTAGCTCTTGATGCTTATTAACAACTATTTTTACTGATAAATCCCTTTGCCTCAAAGAATAAGGTCCTGCTAATTTAATAAGATATGGAAATACATTAATTGCCAAAATAATTAAAACCATTGCCACAGCTGCTTCTGAATAAAAACCTGCGCCAATCGCAATCCCTAAGCCAGATGCTGCCCAAACCATAGAAGCAGTTGTTAATCCAGAAATCACATCATTATTTCTCCGTAAAATAACACCTGCACCGAGGAAACCAACTCCACTAACAATTTGTGCTGCAAGGCGCATAGGATCCATATTCGTATGCCCTGGTGATGAATATACATTTACTGATTCAATAGACACAATCGTAATTAAACAACTTGCTACTGAAATTACCATACTCGTTTTCACACCAAGCGGTTTATTCTTCAGCTGTCTATCAATTCCAATTAATAGTCCAAAAAAGAGTGCTAGACCTAGTTTGAGTAAAAATTCAAATGTCATATTCATTTCTCCTTATTCATTTAGTATTATTATTTTAAAATTTTTTATGGTGGAATGGTAGCTATAACTGTTTTATACTTTCAATACTAGTCCTTTCCCTTCCTTTTTAAATTATTTTCTCAATTTTATTCGTAAACTCCGCTTCTTCCTCCCATTTTATAGTTAACTATCAAGTAATCGTTTCATTAAAATATCCTTACCCATTTTTTCAAAAATGAATATATCGAACCTTTTTTACTGGTGGAGTTAAATAACTTCTATTCAAAAATGGCGCATAGAAAAAGGTTGGCTTTTCGCCAACCTTTTTCTATTTATTTAGATACTGATTTTTCCGTAATACCAAGATGTTCATTCAATTTCTTTGATATTTCCGTTACATTTTGTTCATTTGGTTGATAATAATAAATACCGTTAATCCGTTTATCTGCACCTTGTACTTGTAATTTTTCAATGTTCAAGTCTGTTCCTGCCATGTTTTTCGCGATTGCGAGCATGTCATCAAATGTTAAGTTTGTTTTTAAATTTTTATCAACTGCATCTAATAATGAGCTCAGCTTTGTGATCGATTTAACTGATAATGCTTTTTTTGCAATTGCTTCGATTACAAGTTGCTGTCTTTGGCCACGCATTGCATCACTATCGATTTTACGTGTTCTCGCTAACGCAAGCGCCTGTTCTCCATTTAAATGTTGATAACCTTTTTCAAGGTGAATTGCACCAGCTTGGTCTTTGCTGTCTTGTTCTGTGAAGGTAACTGGTACATCAATATCAATACCGCCAAGTGAATCTACTATTTTAATAAAAGATTCAAAATTAAATTTCACATAATAATCAACAGGTACATTTAAAAAGCGTTCAACCGTATCACGTGTACTTTCCACTCCACCAAATACGTGAGCATGTGTAATTTTATCTGATTTTTTTCGTGATGAAATATATACACGCGAATCGCGTGGGATGCTTACTAACTTTACTGATTTATCATCTTTGTTAATCGTTGCCAATAACAAAGCATCAGTGCGAACAGCTTCACCGTATTGGCTTTTTCTTTGTTCGCTTTCATCCACTCCCATAATTAAAATAGAAATATTATCTTTTAAAGGTGCCACCTCTTTATCACGTTTACTAGACTTATTTATTTCTGCATAAGAATTACTTGCAACCGCTTTTGCTTTACTATATATAAATGAACTATAACTTATCCCGCCAATAATAAGAAGTAAAAAGGGAATTGTCAGAAACCATAAAAAGCCTTTTTTTTTGGAGCGCATTTTTTTCTTTTCACTTCTACTCATTACTTCTATATCTTCTGTCATTTCGCCTCTCCTTTCGAAACATTTCCTCTTACTAGTTTAATTGAAATGCAGCATTCTTTGTATCGAATTACATTTCATTCACCTTACATTTTTGTAAGGATTTTTAAGTACTAATAATAACTCTTTACTAAATAAAAAGTAACATCAATTTGTTACAACCTACTAAGAACTTAATCTAAAAATGAATATTTTTGGGGATTTTTAAATAATTTTTTCTTATTTGGTATTATTTCCAACAATCTTTATAGAATTATTTCATTCTTAGAACTACGGTAATTTCTTAATACACAAACAGAAAAAACTGCACCATTTACATAACTATAAGCCTTCAAACTATCTCCACTTCCATATTGTCAAATTTAAATAAGAATCTCATTTAAATATTGAAATAAAAAAACTGGCCCCCAAATATTTGAAGGCCAGTTTTTTCAACTCGCTTTAAAGCCACCACCTAATACATCACGTACATCATGAATAACAACAAATGCATTTTCATCTTTTCTACTCACGACTTGTTTTAATTGAACGAGTTCTTGTTTATTGATAACAATATATAATACTTCCTTATTATTTCCTGTGTAACCGCCTCGTCCTTCTAATACTGTTACACCACGCGTCATGTGCTGCATAATGGACTCTCGAATAACATCTGGATAGTTTGAAATAATTGTCACAGCTGTTCTTGTATCCATTCCTTCTACAATAAAATCAATGACCTTCGCACCAATAAAGACCGCTACAAGTGTATACATCGCTTTCTCCTGTCCGATAATAAACACTGAGCCGGCAATAACAACGATATCAATAATTAATACACCTTTCCCGACGCTCCAGCCTAAATATTGATTTGCTAACCTAGCTATGATAGCCGAACCACCCGATGTGCCACCTGCTCGAAACATAAATCCTAAGCCAACCCCAACAAAACTCCCTGCAAAAAGAGCTGCTAATAATGTATCATTATTTACTGGAGTTGCAACGCCTTCTGTGATATATAAAAAGAAAGATGTAGATATAATACCAAGAATTGTATACACCATCGTTTTCTTATCAAAAAATTTATAACCGATTGCAAGTAAAATGACATTCATTATAAGGTTTACAAGACCAGGAGACCAGTCAAACAAATAGTAGGTAATAACAGTAAGACCGATAATCCCCCCTTCTGATAATCGATTTGGAATAGCAAAAAAGTTAATCCCAATCGCAAATAATAATGATCCAACTATAACAAGTAAAATCTCTTTCGTACGTTCATTCATTACATTTTCCTCCCATCTATGCCTTTACATGTATGTTATAATTCAACATCTTAGGAAACTAAGTTGTCGCTCTCCATTTCTCTGCATGTTTCTCTATCATTTCAATTAATTTTTTCATCGCCGGAGTCAACCATTTATTTTTATGGTATGCCAGTTCCGTTGTAACAAAATCCTCACTGTATACCCATGGAAGAGCGATTAACTTGCCACGCTCAATTTCCTCCTTAACCGTAATAAGCGGTAAATACGATAATCCTAATCCGCACATGACAGTTTGTTTAATTGCCTCAATACTCCAAAAGTGAATACGTGAGCAATTAACCCCTTCCTCTTTTATCCATTTTTCTAATAAGTCTCGATAACTTCCCGGCTCTGTAAGCAGTAGCATTTCTCCTTCTAAATCAGCAGGGGTAACGATTTTTTGTTTCGTTAGCTGATGCCCTGGTGGAGCAACAAGCACAACTGTTTCTCGAACAAGGGAATGAGTGACAATATCTACACCAAGCTTTTCCGGATTTGTAAATAAAGCAAAATCAAATTTACCTGACTTTAACTCATTATGTAACTCCTGGCTCTCTGATGGCTGTAAAATGATATGAACTTGCGGATATTTCTTTTTAAATTCATATAAAATCACAGGTAATCGATATATCATTAAAGACTCGTTTGCCCCAATACGTATCGTTCCTGATGGTTTACCGTTCATTTGAGATGACTCCAGCGCCTCATTAGATAATTCTAATATTTTTTGCGCATAAGAAAGCATATGCTCTCCTACTTCAGTTAAAATCACCTTTTTACCAAGACGATCAAACAAAGGGCTTCCAACTTCTTCTTCTAAAGATTGAATATGATTGGTGATTGTTGATTGTGTATATCCGAGCCATTCTCCAGCCCTTGTAAATCCACCGCTTTCCGCTACAATAATAAAAGTTTTCAAATGACGTAACTCCATAGTGCCACCTCCTGTTGTACAATCGTTATTTCATCTTCAATAGCATAAATTACGGTTTATATTATAAAGGTTACATATACTTTTCTAACATCAATTTATTGTTATACCTATATTGCCATAATAACGAAAATTGATGTTACAAGATATATAATGCCAAAGGTAAACATGTGTTATATTCATGTAAATTTTTATAAATGACTTCTCTCGGTTATATAAGATGCATACAGTAAAATTTGTCCTGAAACACCCATGAAGCTAACTATTTTCATAGAAATAGTTAGCTTCATGGACAACCTTATATACTTTTAACCATGTATACTCGAATCGAAAACGATTGATTTCAAACTTAAGCTGCCAGTTTATATAAATGTCCATTCTCAAATGATGTATACGGCATATAAAGAAACTATACAACATTTCCCTCTTCACACTCACCTAATCACTATTATATATTTAGAATAAGAATAAATAAAATGAATTATTTTAATAGAAATCATTTAAAAAAATGATGACTAGATCTAATAAAAAAACATTCCATTAAATCGGCATACTTCTCTTCATTATATATTTTTATACGATTTTCTAAAAAACACTGTCCAAATTATAAATTAAACATCCCTTACAACTGCTGAGACCCTATCGGAGAGTTATCTTTACAAATCCTATAATTATCTAGTATTATTACCTAGTACTTAAAAATGATTAATAAAAACAATAATACTCAATCTATTAAACATTCAAAATGAAAACAAATTAACTCACCAAAACTTATTTTAAATTCATATATAAATAAATTTTATTTTTCGTTATATTAAAAATCGTTCTCACATATATCCTCAGCACAGAGGAGCCATTCTTATATCGTATTTTCTATCATTATGAATATCAAAGTAGTGCCTATATACGGTTATATACACTATATTGCTATACTCGATATTATAAGAATGATAATTAACACCACATCAATCACCTCAGTTCATTGATAATGACAACATTCTAGTAGAACGTATTTTCTTTTTTCTAACACAGACTTGAAAGGGGCATATTTTTGCAAACACAACAGGAGCTTAGTAAAAAAACTATCATATTTATCCATGGGTTAGTTGGGAATCGTCGTGCATTTAAAAAAGAGTGTAAGCTATTTTCCTCATCTTACAACATCATAACGTATGATTTACTCGGTCATGGTGACGATAAAGGACAAGCAATTGATTTTTCTTTAGATCAATTAGTACAGCAGTTAACAGATCTTTATGAAAAAGAGGGAATCCAGCAAGCACATATTTGTGCTCTAAGCTATGGATGTTATATTGCCACTATATTTGCTCATATGTATCCTGAAAAAGTATTGAGCCTTTGTCATATCGGAGGTCATTATAATAACCCCTCTGTTTTGTTTAATGTCTTCCAAAAGTTTTGGGAGACAAGAAATAATGAATATTCCACTTGGCTTTACCAGTATGCAAATACCATCTTCCCAAGTGGTATACTGAAAGCAAATCCATTTGCAATTGTTTCCAAAAATATTTACTATCGATTTGGATTACAATTGCACTCATCTATTATTAGAGAGTCACTGCGACATCGTTTAGAATTCGATTTAAAATCTCGGTTACGAGAACTTACGCAACCGATTCTATGGGTAATGGGAGAATATGATCATCTTTATAAATCTTGTTTATTTGATTTAAAAACTATTCTTCCAAATGTTTCATATAAAGAAATCCCATTGGCTGGTCATGCTGCAAATATATTTCGACCAAATTATTTTTACGATCTGTATTCTCAGTTTTTACTAGACGCATCATCGTAAAACCAATTATTTTTATTAGATAAAGAGAATCGTGTACCATCTTTTTTAATTAAATTGTAAACATAAGATTTAAAATGAATTTATCAACTTAAACTATGTATCAAAAAGGATCTAATTCAATAGAATTAGATCCTTTTCAATATACTTTCCAAAGCCCCTCCTAATCCAATTCATTATAAATTTCCCCCTATCTATTCGAATTTCATATTTTTATTTTGGTAAACCATTGACCTCATATGCAACTCGAATTCCAGATTCAATTGCTCCCTGCATCCAACCATGTGTAACTGTCGTATGCTCCCCAGCAAAATGCACCCTTCCCTCAGGTATTTTTATATAAGGGTATAGTTCCAATTCTTGTCCTGGCTCAAAAGCTGTGAAAGCTCCGCAAGAATAAGGGCTTTGACTCCAGCTAAAGGATGCTCCTGAAACGAATTCGGAATAAACTTGATTACCGTATAACTCTGCCAAATTCTTTAAAGCATATTGAATACGCTCTTCATTAGATAGGCTGTCCCACGTTAACGCTTCATCCGCCCATGTATAACTGGCTAAAACCACCGCTGCTCCTGTTGTTTGTATACCATAGCTCGGATAGTACGTAAATCGAATTGGCAAATCAGTGATAGATTTACCACCATATTGACCAATTCTTTCCCAAAAACGGCTTTTAAATTCAATCGCGATTTTAGTTGCAGCTATATAGTTAAGCTCACGAATAGCTCTTCTTTTGTAATAAGAAAAAGAATCAAACGGTTCAATTTTCACAAAGCGTAATGCAGAAAAAGGAATAGTTATAATAGCACGATCACCTGTTACCATAAATTGTTCTGAGGTTTTCTCATAAATAGAACGAATCGTAACACTCTCATTTTGCTGAATAATATCTGTCACTTTTTGATGAAATAGTATATTTTCTTTTAGCTGTGGTAAAAAGGATTGTGGTAATACATCCATGCCACCCGTAATCTCATAAAATTCATTTGTTGATGTAAAAAATATCATCTCTCGCAATACTTCAACCACGGACATCCCCATATACGCTTCCATGTCAAGAAGAATGCCAATCATGTCAATTGCACCGTCTGAAAGATAAGAATTTAAAACGAAACCTAATGAATATTTTCTATATTGTTTTTCTATAACAAACCAGTTTTTCACTGGATCTTGTTTTATAAAATTTATAATCGGTTGTAAAACTGAAAGCATTAGCTCTTCAGCTGTTTTTCCTCTTTCGTTTGGCATAACTGGGTATTTTAGAACACTTGGATTTTGTTCAAATATATTGAGACGCGTTTTTATGCCATTTGCATAAATGATATCCAAAGGAGTTCGGTTAATAAAACGATTCGTAGACAATCCAAACTTTTGAATATATGCCGAGGTTAAAGTGTGTACATCTGGAATGCGCATAGACCCTGCATTAAAATATAGTCCATTGTTAAACGGAGATCGTACAGTGTACACTCTCCCTCCTATTCTATTATCTGCCTCCAAAATCGTAACTTTATGCCCAGCTTCCTTTAATAAAGATGCTCCAACTAATCCTGCTAATCCTGCACCAACAATAATGACATGTTTAGGAACTTGTGATTTATGAAGGCCATTTCTAATGATATGAATCATTTGCTCCATTAATAATTGATTATTTATATTTTGAGGCATCCTTATTTACTCCTCTTCAAAAGGATTTCATTGCATTATATTCAATGAAAAGGACACCTATGTGTAGTTCTTTTTGTTTAAGATTTCGAAAAAAGGATTAATTCCATTGATAATTTGCTAAATATAAGGTCCCTTTACTACAAATGCTAATACCAGAGCCAAATAACATATTTCCCCACAAATTCCCCACCCTATTTCGTAACAAATAAGCATTTAATACATTTCATAAATACGATTTTTTAGTAATATACTTGACATAACTTAAACACAATTCTATACTTACTTACATAAAGTAATTAAATAATATTTAATGTTTTTAATGCTTTTCGATTGTTCATTCAAACTAATTTACATCACTAAAACTTTATTACGAACAAAGGAGGAACAAAGATGAAATTTCAACATCATCCTTATACTTTTGTAAGTCATGTTCACATATTAATTGAAAATCTAGGACGCTCCCTTTCTTTTTATCGAGAAAAATTAGGATTCCAAATACTCGAACAATCAGAAACGAAAGCTGTACTAACAGCAGATGGAAAAACTCCACTTTTAACAATCGAACAACTAGAAAATATATTACCAAAACAACCACGCACAACTGGTTTATATCATTTTGCAATTTTATTACCTCATCGCTCCGATTTAGCAAAGGTATTATATCATCTCATCCAAACGGATTATCCTTTACAAGGGGCCTCTGATCATCTTGTGAGTGAAGCCGTTTATTTAGCAGATCCTGATGGAAATGGAATTGAAATTTATGTAGACCGTCCTTTTGAAACATGGGAGTGGAATGACGGGCAAGTAACAATGACAACTGAGCCTATAGCAAGTGACATTTTAGCGGCCGCTAAAGACGAAACCTGGACTGGTCTTCCGAGTGACACAGTAATGGGACATATTCATTTACATGTTGCTGATTTAGGAAAAGCAGAGGAGTTTTATTGTGCTGGTCTTGGATTTGATGCTGTAAGTAGATACGGTCATCAAGCATTGTTTATCTCATCGGGAAAATATCATCATCATATCGGTTTAAATACATGGAATGGTATTGGGGCACCTTCTCCGGCAGCAAACAGCGTGGGATTAAAGCATTTTTCACTTTTATTCCCAGATGAAGAAACACGAACTCAAGCTGTGAAACGTCTCCAAGACATTGGGGCATCAGTAACAGTAACAGATGAGGTTATTGTTACAAAAGATCCTTCAGGTAACCATATTCAATTATGTATTTGAAGAAAGTAATAACTAAAAAATAAAATTTGGTGGTGTATAAAATGAGTTTTTTAAATAAATTATTTGGAAATTCAACTAGTCAAGAAGAAGTAAATCATGCAGAACATACAACAAAAGATTTTTATTCTGCTGTAGCAGATAGACGTTCTATTTATGCAATTAGTAAAGAGGCTGTCATTTCAGACGAACGTATTCAAGAAATTGTAAATCACGCTGTGAAACATACACCTTCTTCTTTCAATTCACAAAGTGCACGAGTAGTCGTATTGTTAGGAGAACAACATGATAAATTGTGGAATATTACAAGAAACACATTAAAAGAAATTGTTCCTGCTGATCAATTTAGTTCAACAGAAGAAAAAATGACCGCATTTGGAAACGGTTATGGTACAGTATTATTCTTTGAGGACAATAGCGTAATTGAATACTTACAAGAGAATTTTGCCCTATATAAAGATAATTTCCCTGTATGGTCACAACAATCATCTGGTATGCTTCAATTTGTTATCTGGACATCTTTAGAACTTGAAGGATTTGGTGCGACACTGCAACACTACAATCCTCTTATTGACGATGAAGTGAAAAAAGAATGGAATATTCCAAGTAGCTGGAAGTTAATTGCCCAAATGCCATTTGGTAAACCTGTTGCTCCGGCGAATAACAAAGAATTTAAACCAACAGAAGAACGTATTAAATTCTTTAAATAATACCTAACAAATAAAAATAGTCTAAGTCACATTACATATTTTGACTTAGACTATTTTTATATTTTTCATAAACTATAATTTAAACCTGTCCGAAATGTTAGTATAATCAATATAAGAACAAACATTCGGGAGATGAAAAGGTTGAGCAAAGCGTTTAGTAATCTATTAAAACATATCGGAAAATTGTCGCACACAGAAAAAGAGCGAGTGTTTCAATGGGTAAAACGCTATGTTGAACCATCTTCATCTGTCGGTGGTCGTCTAATCAATGAAATGCGTGAAATACGTTTCAAAGAAGGGTTTGAATGCCCTCATTGTGCATCTGAACACGTTGTAAGGTTCGGAAAATACAATGGTTGCCAACGCTATCGTTGTAAGTGTTGTAATAAGACCTTTACAGATACAACTAATACAGTTCTTTATCGCACTCGAAAGGGTGATGAATGGATTACATTTGTTGATTGTATGTTCAAAGGCTATTCCCTGCGAAAATCTGCCGAAATTGTAGGGGTTACTTGGGTTACACTTTTTTATTGGAGACACAAATTATTAAGTGCATTAAAACAAATGGATTTTAAGCAATTTGAAGGTATCGTTGAAGTAGAAGAGACCTATTTCCTATACTCTGAAAAGGGTAAGCGTGGCATTTCTGACCGTAAACCTCGCAAACGTGATGGAAAGTCTAAACACAGAGGGATTAGTCACGAACAAGTCTGTGTTCTTGTTGCCAGAGACCGTACAAAAGCAACTGTGTCCAAAGTTGCTTGTATGGGGCGTATCGTTAAAATAAAGGTTGACAATATGATTGGTTCTAAACTGTCACCAGATAATGTACTTGTTACAGATGCTTGGAGAGCCTACAAGACCTATGCAACAGAAAAAGGATTAGAACATTACAGAATTAAATCGAACGAGGGCAAACACGTTATTAAGGGCTTGTATCACATTCAGAACGTCAATGGTCTCCACTCTCGTATGAAACAATGGATAGACCGTTTTAAAGGTGTGGCTACAAAGTATCTCGATAACTACCTTCCTTGCTTGGTTCTTATTTGTAGATAATCGTAGTAACGAAAGCACTAAGCACAATATAATGGAATTCTTACTGTCTTCATTTATATTTGAAATGACCGATACCTATGAAAGTTTACGTTTGTCAAAATTTAATACTTAAGCCTTGTTCAACTATGGTTAGTAAATATGCAAGATGGGTGGTGAACTACTGTGATTGATTGGCGATGGACGGAAGTTGATACATTAGAAAGTCAAGAAAGATGGAATGAAGCAAAATCGCTCCTAATAAAGAATTGGCGGCAAAATCCCAATGACTTAAAAGTTATTATTCGACTTGGTTTCTTTTGCTGGTATGTCTTAGTCGAAGAGGGACCTTTGGGGATTAAAGATGTAGATTTTGAAGAGTTAGAGACTGTATTAAATGAAGTTACGCATTTTGGATTGGCTAATTTTATGACAAATGAGGATTTTCTTTGGTGTTTTGGTTATATGATTTCGCTGTTCCCGTATTACTTCGGTGATTACGAATATTGGGAAGAAAAAGGTATTTCGATGTTAAAACGTGCCTATGAACTATGCCCAAATGAACCAGTGTATAGATATTCGTACTTAGGGTCCTTCCCTAATACTGAGGGAAAACTTAAAGATGAATTTTATCAGGTGCAAGCTGTTCTTGAAGATAGATTTCAAGGAGAAGGCGTATTATCCGAATATTTTAAAGGAGTGTGGCATAGTTGGCACGCAAATTGAACTAACCAAAGTGTTAGCTTAACAAGAATGGGGAAACCCCTTAAAGATTGAGTTTCCCTAATTTTTATTAAAAAATCAACATTAAAATTTAACAGAGCCTATTATTAAAATAAACTGTAACCCAATTGCAATGACTAATATACCACCTGCAAAGTATGGCAAAGTTACAAGTGCTGCAGCCCAAGTATTACCGACAATGCTATCAAATCTAAAAAAAGCTACCCAGAAGTCAAAGTAATATTATTCGAAGGTACGTATGTGGAAATTGTGGAGTGGATTAATAATGGCACTGTAGATGTAGGATTCATTATAGAGGAAACGACAAAAAACACTTTCAATCGGTATATATTGCAAAAGATGAAATTGTCTTAGGATTACCGAAAAATCATCCACTGGTTAATGAAAAAACAATTGATATAAAGACAATTGCTAATATGGACTTTATTATGCCAAAAGGGCCCTATCAATCATTAGTCTTAGAATATTTATCTGCTCATGATGTATTCCCAAACATTATATTAGAAGTACTGAATTGTGAAACGATTGTTAATATGGTTTCACAAAATATCGGGATTAGCATGGGCGTTGAACTATTTTTTAAGTCTCATAAAAATATTGAAATAAAAAAACTAAAACAAAAAAAATATCGTCAAATTAGCCTTGCTTATAAAGAAAAAACTCCTATCATAAATACTTTTTTAGTATGTAATCAGTTATAACAGTATACATGAGCTCATAAACAATGTGTTTGTGGCCTCATGTATATTCACTTTTGCTTCATTTGTTTTGCTAATAATTGTTTTACCTCATTATATGTTAAACCAGATTTCTTATTTAGCTCCTTCACCTCTTCAATATCAGTGCCAACAACAGTGTATTTTTTCTCTTTGTCCATATTGCACGTCCTTTTTTAAATATTAAATATTCGCTACGTTTTTATAAAGCCCCGTTGATTCTTTTAACCAGCCTTAACTCAAACATTTTGTTTTTGTATTTATTCCCTAAAATTAAATTCATTACTCATTTACTGCCTTTTTAATTTCGTTCTCAATTGAAAAAGGCGTTACGACATAGCGTAACACCTTTCATCACTTCTCAAACACAAAATTAATCTTATTATCTTTCCATTCTAACTTCGCATCAAACGTTTTATCGTTCTTCTTAAAACCTTTCATTAGTTCCGTCTGTTCACCTTTTAGTAGCTTCTTCATATTCTTTTGCGAAATCGTTTTTCCTAATATCTTTTTAGAGATTGTGAAATCACATTTCGTTGTATTATAGTTCGAGCATCCATAAAAAGTAGATTTATCAATTACATCTCCATCACACTTTTTACATTGTCCGACTTTTTTACCAACTGTAAATTTAGAATTAGATCGTTCAATAGATTCCACATGTAAACCTGTAAAATCCCATTTCTCAGACATTTCTACCGCATCTTCAATAATTTTCGCTGATAATTTTTTCGTTTGTTCCATAAAGGTTGCTGGTGAAGCTGTGCCTTCTCCAATTTCGGCAAGGCGCTGCTCCCATTTTGCTGTCATTTCTGGGGAAGCCAAAATTTTATCACCAATTGCGGTAATTAATACTTTCCCTTTATCGGTTGCATACACTTGATTTTTCTTCACATCAATATATTTGCGGTCCTTCAACATTGTAATAATGCCTGCACGCGTTGCTTCCGTCCCTAAACCTTCTGTCTTTTTTAATACTTTTTCCAGTTCTTCGTTCTCTAAATACTTCCCAGCTGTTTTCATTAACGTAATCAGCTGACCTTCTGTATATCGTTTTGGTGGCTGGGTTTTTCCTTCTTTCACTTTCACCTTTGCAACTTTTCCTTGTTCCCCTTCTTGTACAATTGGAAGAATTGTTTCTTCATCTTTATCATCTTGGAAAATCACTTTACGCCAACCTTCTTGAATTTGCTGTTTTCCTTTTGAAATGAATTCAGCACGTCCATCAACAAGCGTTGTAATTGTAGTGTAATCAAAAATCGCAGCTTCATAATGCGCCGCAATCAATCTTCTTACAATCATATCGTAAATTTTTCTTTCATCACCTGATAATTTACTTGGATTTGTTACTTGTTCTGTTGGAATAATGGCGTAGTGATCTGTAACCTTCTTCTCATTCACATATCGCTTGTTATTCATAATAGAAGAAACTGGTGCAGGCAACAAATCTTTATAATCTTCAAACTGACTTAGCTTCTGCAAAATATCAGGAAACGTTGCAGCTTCTCCTTCTGTTACGTAGTTAGAATCCGAACGCGGATAAGAAACAATTCCTTTTTGATATAACACTTGTGTGATATCAAGTGTCTTTTTCGGTGAAAATTTAAATGCTTTATTCGCCGTTGCTTGTAAGGATGATAAGTTAAATAAAAATGGCGGCTGAAACTCTTTTCGCTCTGTTTTCATTTCTTTCACTTCAGCCGGTTTATTTTGACAAAATGCAGCGATTTTATTCGCCATATTGGGATCCTTTAAGCGAGATTCATTGTCCTGTTCCCACTTACCTTCATATTTCTTTCCTCCTATATTAAAGGTTGCGAACACTTCCCAAAATGGCTCTGATTTAAAGTTTTCAATTTCTTTCTCACGTTTCACAATTAATGCAAGTGTTGGTGTTTGCACGCGTCCAGCGGAGAAAACATCATTCATTCCTTTTTTCTTTAGTAAAATGCTAAAAACACGGGAAGCATTCATCCCAACAACCCAGTCTGCACATGATCGTGTATATGCTTCGTAGTACGTATTGATTGTATCTGCTTCATCAAGTAAGTTTTTAAATCCTTGATAGATTGCTTGCTTCGTTAAAGAAGAAATCCACAGACGCTTCATCGGTTTTTGTACATTACAAAGATTAATGATATTCCGTACAATTAATTCTCCTTCACGCCCTGCATCTCCCGCATGAATAATTTCCGTCACTTGCGGATTATGTAACAGTTGTTTCACAACATTAAATTGCTTATACTTTGATTTTGTTACTTCAAATTGAAAACGTTCTGGAATCATTGGTAACGTATCTAATGACCATTTTTTCCACTCTTCATGATAGTGTTCTGGATTACATAATTGCGTCAAATGACCAATGGCCCACGTACAATAAGCACCATTCGGAAACAATTCATTTGCTTCCACTTCCAAATAACCGTCTTTTCGTCGATATTTAAATT
This sequence comes from Bacillus sp. AFS018417, assembly GCF_002560985.1. Lineage (NCBI taxonomy): Bacteria > Bacillati > Bacillota > Bacilli > Caryophanales > Bacillaceae > Bacillus > Bacillus sp. AFS018417. The sequence continues at coordinate 8,527 of NZ_NTTM01000047.1, read as the reverse complement.
GAGAAACAAGCGCTAAACCTTGATCTGGTTTCTCGGCAATAATTAATACGGTCATAGTTTTTAAGTCACTCTCCTTTATTCTTTATAAAATAAGGTATAAATGCTTCTCGACTTTTTTGAAGTCAAAAAAATATTCAAAACGAAGATTTTTCACCAATCATAATCATCTTTTTGAATATTTACACTGTTTTCAGATTTCAATTGTATAATGTTATCTCGATCTTCTTTTGGATTACTCATATCTACATTTTGACTAAACTTTTCAATATACATAATAGGATTACCAAAAGTTTCTGTCAAAGCGTAATTTATTGCTTCACACTTTGTTTCCCCTGTATTTATTACTTTTTTTAATTCCTTTTCTGATCCAACAAGCATATAAAAAAATCCATCTAATAACTTATGTAATTTTTCATTTTCATTCTCCAAGTCTTTTATTATATCATTTTTCTTATTCAACTGCCTTGAAATATCTGCTAAATTACTTTGTAAAACCTCTATTTTCTCTACCAATCTATCCACTAAATAGCTATATGGAAGAAGATCTTTAATTAAAGTATTTTTATCCCCATAATGCTTCTCTACTAAATCTACAATATCTACGTATCTGTAAGCTCTGCTTTCCACACAAATATAACTTTCTGTATTTCTTTTTCATTAGATAATTCTTTTAATAGATTCGTACTATCGTTCCACACAAGAATTTTGTCAGTCGCATTCTTTAAATTAAGTGAAACTACTTTATTGTTCGGTTCGGAAATTTCATTGCTTTTACTTATCTCTATAGATTCAATATCGTTTTTCCCTACGTTATCGTAATCCACTCCTTTGGTATTTTGTTCGTAATAGGCGGTCTTTTTACGTTTACCTTTTTTTGGTTTTTGGGGTATTTACTTTTCTTAAGTTGATGGCGATGCGGCTGAACCCCAAGAATAACGTTTTTTTACACTTGGGGATAGTAAAGAATCTTAAGTCGATGGGCATGTATGGTGACCCCTATTAATTGAATGAAAGGTTCATTCGGCACTCACAGCTCAAAAAAAGAGCCTTGATGATATACACCAAAACTCTTTGACTTCTTCAATTATTTAAATAGTACATTACATTTCCACGAAGAGAATTGTTCATTGTACTTCTCGAGAAGACTTACCATAATTTGAGAATCTTCTGGTAACTGCTCCTTTAGGTTTTTCCATCCTATAAAAACTAGAGTATCTGGCATTTCTACTAATCCAGTAATTGCATCCCAAAAAGAATCCCAATTCATCCCATAATAATTTGGAAACCCCAATTCCCTTTTTAACAATGAATGAAGCTCTTCTAAAACTCTTACACTCCCAACATCAATAGCAACGACTTCTTTTACAAAATCCTCACCTTTAGTATTCATTAAATATCCTTCCTTCCTTTACTTGTAAGTTCCAATAAAATGAACCGTGTTATAGTGGTCATATGTAATATACATTAGACCATCATTTGAATAAAGCAAACGTGTTCCTGGCTGTTTACTTCTAGACATAGTATTACTTAGACCAACATCCGCTTCATACCAGACTCTACCAAGCGCAGCAGGCAGAACTTGTGTTGTGTTTTGAAAAACATCTCCACCGATTTGTCCACCTGGCACATAATTATTTACTGCTTTTCCAGGTCTCCATCCATTTTGAGCAGCATCCACTTTAGTTACAAAATTCGAAGGTAATTTCCCTGTCTGTCTTAAACTATCGACAAGAGGATTAGCTAATTCAGTTGTTTTTAGTACCTGCTTATATTGGATGTACAGTGCAATATTACTAGCTCCAGGATTACCCGTCCCCTTAGTAAAAACCTCATCTTTGACTTCTTTTGCACTCCCTTTCACATTCACTTTGGCTTTAGCAGCTTCTGATAAATCTTCAACACTTGAAATTACCTTACCTCCACTATCGCCCTTAAAAGTATTACCCGTCCCTATTTTAGCTGTATGAGATTTTAAATAATCATCAAGTATACTTGCTTTTTTATTAAGATGATTTCTATATTGTTCAAAAGCTGGGATCGTTGATTTGATTTGGCTAATCAAACGATTAAGCTCTTCTCCGAATTTGGCATGCTGTGCATCTTTCCATGTAGACCCCACACTTGCATGAGCTGACTGCAGCTGTCTAAGAATTTGTTCGAGTGCTTGGCTTCCGTTATTAATCTGTTGAGAATATTGTCTTACTGCTTCCGGTGAGTTAATAACGTTTCCTGCCATGTTTCCCCCTTTATATAATTGTAAAATATCGCTTACAAAGTGATTTTTCTTTAAACTTTTAGAACCAAAAAAATGTTGTACTTAACATAGAGGCTTATTCCCTTGAATGTATTGTCTTAACAACTCTTGTTTCTTGCTAATAGTACCTATAATTTTCTCTTGATTACCTAACAATTCATGATTAAAATAAGTCTTTTTCCAATTTTCTACTACCAAAGCAAATTGTTGACATAGCTTTTTAAAAGCTTTCTGCCTCTCTTGAACTGTTCTAAGTTGTTTTATTGCTCTTATTAACTGTTCTTCTTCGCTACGACAACCTCGTTCTCCCTTAACGAGCACACAAGTATTATATACAACTTGAGCATGTTTAACTGCCTTTTCACATTCTTGTATTTGTTTCCTTAGCTTTTGTCCTGCATTCAAGATTTCATTCTCAATTTTGCTAATGGTTCCGTTTACTTTATCACATTCTACATGTAGCTTTGTACTAAGTATTTTAAGAGCATCTTTAAATTTATCTAGCGTTTCAGTCGAGTTGTGCACACCCATAGAAATCACCTACTTAGGTAAGGTTACTTAAGATTTAACCTGATGTGTAATCTTCTGTACAAAACTATCTATCCAGCTGACACTTGGATATTCAAATGGCTGGAATTTATGATAATCTCCCCTTAAGTCTTTATAAATAAGGCTATCTTTTTTTAATAAAGTGGCATATTCTTCTCCCAGGAATCTTGTCGACTCATCATCCCGTAATCTGCAGGCAATCCTATGACCAAAGGATCTTATTGGATCATATCCTGAAAGGTCAGTGAAATTACTATTTGTATCACACCATGCGATGACATAGATTCCATATCGTGGGCCATCTTTTAGTAATTCAAGGAACTTTTGGTTTGGCGAAATATTTGTCAAGTATCCCTCTGTTGAATCCTCATTCGAATTGTTACTAAAACCAAATTCAGACATAATTTCATCAATTTGATTATCCTCCACACGTGCTGTCGTATCATATGCTGCATGAATACGTTGGATACCGTGTAAAAAGAAGAAGTATAGATTTTTTGGTGAACGGATGCCATGCTTTCTATTATTCATTTCTTCGTGTAAGTAATCTAATTTCATTTGAAAATCATTATCGTTATTTACAGTTTCAATAAACGAAGGCAATTTCTCTAGCAGTTCATCCAAACTATCTTTTTCTTCTTTATCTGGGGACGGAAAATCTGCAAAGATAATCTTTTTTGTCTTTGTATCACTTGTGCTTGCTTGATACTGGAACAATACTGAACATAGGGTATTGAATAATGCTTTTCTGGCAAGGTGCTCATCTTGTCCTAATATGATCATATTGTCTTCATTACGGTAGTTCAGATTTATTGTTAAATAAGGAGGTGCTACGCGATTTGATTTACCCATCCATAGCTGAATACCCTTTGTTTTCTTTTGGTAGAGATCGAGTGGATCATTAATTGGTATGTTGGCTTCTTCAATATTTTCAAAGGTTTGACTTGAGAATACTCGAGCATTGTATACATGGCCATTTTCCGTACTATAGTTGTGAATTGCTTGTAGTACTTCCTCTTGGCTTGATTTATCAAGGTATGCAATCTTAAATTTAACATTCTGAGCATTTCCAGCATCGCTATTATATATGGCAACTCCCATTTCTTGTCCAAGACTCTCTATCCCATTATTATCTTCACCTAATAATATTCGAGCATCTTTTTCATCCGCTTTTAAACCGATTCTAACGGCCATTTGTGATCGGGTAGTAGGCTCAAACGTTGAATTAGCTGTACTTGAAATGCTTTGAGAGGCTAAAATAATATGAATGCCGAATGAACGTCCCCGTCTTACAAGGTCATCGATAAGTGCTCCACAGTTTCTGGCTATCTTACTATTTAAATGGCTATCAAATAATACTTGGAATTCGTCAATAATCAAAAGTATCCTCGGCATTTTTCCGCCTGTCTTATTTCGATAATCCTTGATATTTTGAACACCATGCTCTTTAAAAATTGTTCCTCTACGGCTTAATTCTGTTTGGAGTTCTATTAATATGCTTTCACCAAACTCCTGCTCACTTTCAAGTGCAAGGAGTTTCATATGTGGTATTTTGTAGTTGGCGTATTCCATAAATTCAACGCCTTCTTTAAAGTCAAGTAAGTAGAATTGCAATTCATCCGGGCTATAGTTTATACACGCGCTCGTTATTAGTGTATGCAGCAATGTTGTTTTACCTGATCCAGTTTTACCCGCAATAATTGCATGCTGTGAGGTATCTACTCCAAATAAAAGTTCATGTGTTTCACCCGCCCCTGTTTTCCCGAGCGGAATGGTTAATGATTCTGAGCTTTTTCTTGCAAACCAAAGGTCAGGAATGATAATGGAGAATGGAGTTCCTTTCTTGTTTGCTGTGACAATTTGCTCAGAAAGCTTCTCAATAAAAGTCTGGAGTTCTACATGTTGTGGCGGTGAGAAAAATTCTATGAGAATTTCAGGATATGATTGGAAGAGGTATAAATTCTTGTTATCATTAAAAACCTCCAATAATAATTTACCAAGTTTTTCAAAGATATGATTAAAGGCATCCTGCTGGAACTGAGAAACAAATTCAGAGTTATATGTAATAATTGTATGGACACCGCATCTTGAACCGTTTTCAACGATATAAAGAAGTTTCTCCATCATGTCCATTGAAAAATTCTTTGGAAAATCTAATACCGTGAGTAGTTTATAACTTTCGGCATTCTCTTTTGCAAACGAGTTGTATTCATAAATATCTCCGAATCCTGAAGAGAGCTTAAATTGCATAATATTATCAATATGGTTATAGATCCCATCTAGTGCTCTATGAATAGCCTCTTGACTGGTAAAGACCTGTTTTCCTACTACATGGTCATCTTTCAATGCCAGTTTCATAAATGGCGAAAAGATTCTGCCTGCATTTTTGGGGTCGATAAAAATACAATGAAGTTTCGTTGGAGGCAGTTGTGCCAGCATTCGAGATATTATGGAGAGAACTCCATTGTTCACTTTATTTTCTACCTGCCGATTTGAATGAATCATTATTGAACAAGTTCCATTGAACTGTAAAGCAAACGGAAGGATGAAATGATCATCTTCAATCCAGTCACCATACATTTCTTCAATCACTGAACCTGAAATTTCTTCTTGATCCAGTGTTTCAAATTTCGCTTTCATTAATCCTAGATTGATAATTGGATTTTCTAATTTTCGAGTGCCTGAAAGTAAAAAATCAGGCTTATGCGGTTCAACCGTTTGCATAAGGTCTTGTATGACCTCTGTCGGAATTCTCTCTTCAAGTTCGTTACGTCGTATCTGATGGCATTCCCACAATTGACTATAAGTTTTTGAGATTAATTGCTTGCCTTGTCCCTTTACGTTAGATGTTAACTTTTTCAAGTATTCATTTTTCAAATTTGTTTCAATTAAATTTGCGCGCTCAAAGAGGAATTTGATCTCCGTATACTTTTGTGTTCTGTTGTTGGTAGTAAAGTGAAAAATAGGTTTATTAGTTAAGAGGTCAGTTCCAACTTCTAATAATCTGTTGGCAATCTTTACTATTTCTTCTACGGGGTTCTTAATTTGAGAATAGGGATAAGTATAATTTTCTTTAATTTTTAATCTATCTTTTTTCTTGGCATAAAATTTATCCAGTACAATAAATTCTTCCTCAATTTGTTTGATAAAAATAGAGAAATCTTCAATCCAGCAAATATGCTCTTGTCCTTTAGTTAGATAATTCACCATAAGCTTTTCTTTTTTAGAGCTATATTGATCACTAATTTTCTTTGTTTTTTGATTATGGGTGTTTTCAATGTCATTTAATTCTCTATATATTAACATCAATTCAGAAAGTAATTTATTCAAAAAGAACTCCCTCCATGAAAGATATTTTATTCAGCCATTTAATAATTTTTAATTCTGTCTAAAATTAATTTCTAAATGTCTAGGTGGGATAATTAGACTCTTTTAAATGAGCTGGATTTAGTGGAAAAATTTTATTACTAGGGGTATTAACAATAAAAAGATCAAAATTACAAATACAGCAAAAATTAATGTACCTATTAACTTGCCGATAAACTCTGCAAATAGCGAAAATAATATTATAATAACTAATGGTAAAATCAGACTGAACGCATAATCTTTACCCCCATAATTTTTAGCCCATATGCGATTGTAAAGGCTGATGACTCCTAGGGCCATCAATCCGAAAAATAGGCCATTACCTATTCCTGATATACATACGAAAAAAATTCCGTATAGCAAGGCTATGATTCTCGTTCGTTTACGATAGACTGAAATTTTTGTCTCCATAGCATCCTCAGACAACTTCGTTAACCTATTTTCAAATTCAGCCGGGACAAAGTTGAATTCAACTCGTGAATTCCAGTCTATGTTATCAATTTCTTCATTAAAATCTTTAATTCCCTCTGCTACCAACCGCTTGAGATCATCAGGATAATCAAGAGCATTGACACCTTCATTGCTTGGCATTATTGTATCCCTCCCCTCCATCTACTATCGAAAATCATTTGCGAATAAAGATACTCAATCACTCATTTAAAATATTGTTCTAACTCTCTTGCGACTATATACAATTCTTGAAGAGAGCGATTTAAAGCTACACTTGAATAAAGGATAGGCTGTATAGCTTCATGCTCAAATTTCTTTCTTTGCTGATCCTTCCAATCACTTTCTAGTGAATTCCAGATTCCTTCAAATTTCCTTACGGATGATTCAAATTTTTGTTTTTTTCCTGCTAATTCAGTTGAATAAGAAATAGCTTTAGGCCTCCTTCAGAAAGAATTGGGGCGGTTAATCATTTTGTTTACTTTATTTGAACCGCTATAAGTATAATGGTTTATAATATGAACTATCTTAAATAATCATCAAGTATACTTGCTTTTTTATTAAGATGATTTCTATATTGTTCAAAAGCTGGAATCGTTGATTTGATCTGGCTAATCAAATGATTAAGCTCCTCTCCAAATTTAGCATGCTGTGCATCTTTCCATGTAGACCCCACACTTGCATGCGCTGACTGCAGCTGTTTAAGAATTTGTTCGAGTGCTTGGCTTCCTTTATTAATCTGTTGAGAATATTGTCTTACTGCTTCCGGTGAGTTAATAACGTTTCCTGCCATGTTTTTCCTCCCTTTTATAATTGTAAAATATCGCTTACAAAATGATTTTTCCTTACAGTTTTAGAACCTGAAAACTTGTACTATTAAAATAAGTTTTTATTATTTATGATTGGATGTTTTGTATAATGATCGCCTCCCTTATCTCTATAAAAATATAAGCTAGTTATTATATATTATTACAACTTTATCCAATTAAATGGAATAAAAAGACCTGAAACAATTAAAAAGCAAGTGGGATTTTGGTTGAATACAGATATTGTAGATGTCCTGGATTCAGTTACAGCAGGAGCTGAACGAGGTATTCGTTCCAAGATTGTTAATGTGATCTACTACGCAGTGTCTTTCAAGGGAAAGGATGGTTGTGAGGCCTTTGGTTGTTTAAGGGTATATCTTTAGGGATTATTAGGGGTACAGCCGCATGCCCATCAACTTAAGATTCTTTACTATCCCCAAGTGTAAAAAAACGTTATTCTTTCTAAACAAACTAAATTAGAAAGGATGACGTTTTTGTATGAATCTCTCGATTCAAGATGAATTACAATTATTTGCTGAAGAATTACATCAACATCTTACTCCTTCATTTTTAGAAAAGCTTGCTAGAGAACTAGCTTTTGTACAACGAAAGCGTAAATTTTCAGGTCATGATTTAGCTGCTATCTGTGTTTGGATTAGTCAACAGGTAGCGAGTGCTTCTTTAGTTAGACTGTGCAGTCAACTTCATGCCGCTACAGGAACTCTTATTAATCCGGAAGGACTCAATAAACGTTTCAATAAAAAAGCTGTTTGCTTTTTATTTCTCCTCATTTTCAATTTGTATATCTTAGTTGCAATTCCAAGTTCTTCACATCTTCCATGGTCTTCGCCTATATTCTCCAGATTCGACTCCCCTTTGTCCTATTACTAGGTTACTTTTGACGAGGCGGCAAGGTTCACTTAATGTTACAGTCTGCTGATTCGCTCGCACTTCTACTAGAAGTTACTTTGTCACAGGGCTACAACCTTAGGATTTCTCCACCAGTTGCCTGTCAGCTACTAGGCGACTTTGCTCCTACCTAGACTGGGCACGCAAATTAAAAAGACATTTACTAAAATTATCCGTGATATTATCCCCTTAAGGT
>NZ_NTTM01000046.1:0-31640 GCF_002560985.1 Bacillus sp. AFS018417 | reverse complement strand
TACTCACATTTGTACAAAGTTTGGAACGGTACTGGATAGAGACTATAATGCGAGCTTGAACATCTTACAAAAGGGATTAGAAAAATTGCTTGTCACAAACTAAAGTCTACAAACTGTAGGGCAAGGTTATGTCCGAACAGTATAATCTACGCCTGTGGAGACTGTGTAAGACGTGGTGGGAAACCCTATTATGCAACGGTCTATGAAACAGGAAGCCTCTTCTTCAATCAGACCCTAAGGTGGATAAGGAGGGGTTATTCACCAGATAACAGCGGTTTATATGAAAGACTTAGCATTTATGATAATTTACTATTATTTTGTGACTTATAAGATTGTAAAAAAGCGGTAAGGCTTCTTCCAACAAATCATATTATAGAGGGCCTTGAAGAGGAAATTCATGGAAAAGGTTTCTCTGCCATTCAAGAGCATCTGATTAATAATGCGATTTGGGCTGTATTTCTGATTGTGATTTGTTTCTTTGTCTATAAAAAGAAACAATTAGACTAAAAAACTGGGCCAAAACGCTCAGTTTTTTTCTTTTTTTATCATTTCCTCGGAAATTTTGTAACTCCTATGCATATTTTTACAAATTTTGTCGAAAAGTAATTAGTTGTAGATTGTATAGGATGAATGAATCTTGTTCAAAATGATTGCTGAGGTGATGATAGAATGAGAGAGAGGGAAAACAAGAGGTCTTCTCGAAAAGTAGTACATTTATTTCAAAAGCGTTGGGTATTCCCGACACTATACATTGTGTGTGCAGCGGTGATTTTAACAGTTGCATTATGGTATCAGGCAGCGAATACGAAAAAGACGCCTGAGAAAAATGAAGCAACGCCGCAAAGCGTAAGTGAAATTCCTACAATGCCAGTCACAAAATCTTCAGAAGTCGTGAAGATGCCAACTGCAAATGCAGCAGAAGTTGTTGTAAAGAAGAAGTTTTACGAAGATAAAGCAGCAGCCGAGGAGCAAGAACAAGCACTTGTCTTTTATAACAACACATACTCTGCGAATACAGGAATTGATATCACAGCAAAAAATGGAAAAGAGTTTGATGTCACAGCGGCATTAAGCGGTACGGTTACAAAAGCGGAAAAAGATCCACTTCTTGGCTATGTTGTAACAGTTGACAATGGCAATGGCGTTACAACGTTTTATCAAAGCTTAGGCAGTGCAAAAGTGGAAAAAGGTGCGAAAATCAATCAAGGTGAAATGTTAGGGAAAGCAGGACTAAGTGAAATGAACAAAGAAGCAGGTTATCACGTTCATTTCGAAGTTCGTAAAGATAACGTTGCAGTAAACCCAGAACTTTACTTCGACAAGTCTGTTGCAGATATTAAAGTTGAAAAGCAAGAAAAGCAAAAAGAGGAAAAATCAACAAACGGTGCAACTGACGAGAAACAAAAAGAAGAAAAATCAACAAACAGCCCAGCTGACGACAAGAAAAAAGAAGAGAAATCAACAAGTGGCACAAATGATGAGAAGCAAAAAGAAGAAAAATCAACAAGTGGCACAAATGATGAGAAGCAAAAAGAAGAAAAATCAACAAACAGTTCAACTGACGATAAGAAAAAAGAAGAGAAGTCTACAAATAGCTCAGCAGGTCAAGATGATAGCTCTTCTGCTGAACAAACAGAGTAATATACGAAACCATCAGCCCTCTATACGAGGATTGATGGTTTTATTTTTATATAAAAATAATTAATATGTCTAAAAAAACCTGTAATAGCAAGGAAATTGGACAGAATTCTCGAATATATATTACTAAAAGGAGGGGATTACTTTACTATGTCATTGCTATTCGTTTTGTTGATTGCACTTATTTTATTGTTTGTTTTATCTTCATTATATTATTTGATTACAAGCAAAAGGGAAGTCCCCCGTCAAAGCCTTTGGGAAGAAAAAATAGATCAAGAAGAATGACGCTCTCATAAGGCGTCATTTTTTTTGTTCCTTAGGGCATATATAGGAAGGAAAACTTTCATTTTCACAGATTTCTCAAAAAAAATGTAATTTTTGTCACTGTAGTCCGCAAAAATACAGAACTTATAGCATATAAATACAATGCGGGCAATAGAATGGTATAAACCAAAGCAAAGAGAGTGTTTGAGGTGAGAAATCGTGAATCAATTTATTATAAATCCCAGGAAGTATAACGCTTACAAACAGCATTCGAACGTACATCCTAGTCATATGCAGCGAGTCTCATTTCACCCTTCTCACATCCAATTTAGGGAGGCGAGTGGTGTGCACGATTACATCAAAGAGAGAACAATCAAGATTGGCAAGTATATCGTGGAGACAAGAAAAACAGTTCGTGTGATTGCAAAGGAATTTGGTGTATCAAAAAGTACTGTGCATAAAGATTTAACAGAACGCTTACCAGAAATTAATCCAGAGCTCGCAAATGAAGTGAAGGAAATTCTTGATTATCATAAGTCAATTCGTCACCTCCGCGGCGGCGAAGCAACGAAGCAAAAGTATCAAAAAGAGGACACAGAAAAAATCGTGCGTCAATAATCTGACAATCAGGCAAACATTCCTAATGAAAGGTAAAAAAATTCGGTAGAATCTATTTCTTCAATATTACGTTTCTACAAAGAATATGCTAAAATTAGAAATTAGGTGTAAAGTATTCGGGTTAAGCCTGATTTATATATTGAGGAGGAAAACACAGGAATGTTTGCGAGAGATATCGGAATTGACCTTGGCACGGCCAACGTATTGATTCATGTAAAAGGTAAAGGGATTGTATTAAATGAACCGTCTGTTGTGGCGATTGACCGCAATACGGGAAAAGTATTAGCGGTAGGTGAAGAAGCAAGACGCATGGTAGGGCGTACACCTGGAAACATTGTAGCGATTCGTCCGCTAAAAGATGGTGTAATTGCTGATTTCGAAATTACAGAAGCGATGTTAAAACATTTCATCAACAAACTAGACGTAAAAGGCTTCTTATCAAAACCTCGCATTTTAATTTGCTGTCCAACAAACATCACATCTGTAGAACAAAAAGCTATTCGTGAAGCTGCTGAGAGATCTGGCGGTAAGAAAGTATACTTAGAAGAAGAACCAAAAGTAGCTGCTGTTGGTGCTGGTATGGAAATCTTCCAACCAAGCGGAAATATGGTTGTAGATATTGGCGGAGGTACAACGGATATTGCAGTACTTTCTATGGGCGATATCGTTACCTCCTCTTCCATTAAAATGGCGGGCGATAAGTTTGATATGGAGATCTTACACTATATTAAACGTAAGTATAAGCTATTAATTGGGGAACGTACAGCAGAAGATATTAAAATTAAAGCAGGTACAGTATTCCCAGGTGCACGCAGTGAAGAACTTGAAATTCGCGGCCGTGACATGGTAACAGGTCTGCCTCGCACAATTTCAGTATGCTCTGAAGAAATCACAGAGGCACTAAAAGAAAACGCAGCTGTTATTGTACAAGCTGCAAAAGGTGTATTAGAACGTACACCGCCTGAATTATCTGCTGATATCATCGACCGCGGCGTTATTTTAACGGGCGGCGGAGCACTACTGCACGGCATTGACATGCTTCTTGCAGAAGAATTAAAAGTACCTGTATTGATCGCGGAAAATCCAATGCACTGTGTAGCAGTTGGAACAGGTATCATGCTTGAGAACATCGACAAATTACCACGCCGCGCTTTACTATAAGTAAGAAAGAACGTTAGGTATATTGCCTAATGTTCTTTTTTATATTTATCTTTAAAAATATATAGTTTTTGCGAAAAATGTAGAAATACAAAGGAAAACGGAGAAAAATAAACCTTTACTGATATATTTTAGCAAATTTGCCATTTTTCATATTAGAAATGGTTATACTATAATGAAGCCGAATACGACACATGAGGCAATATGCCTCCTGGCATATTGCCTTCCCCTAACTTGGGCATGCACTCTTTTTTACCTCCGTGTCAACTGTATTTATTTCTGTTATACCAAAGTTTGTAGGAAAGAAAGAGTGTATGCATTTTTTTGAAGCGATACGAAGCAGGAAAGACTGCTTCGTTTTTTTCATAATGACAAATAATGAATAAAGTGGGATAATAATATATAACCAAGTACTAAGACTAATTTCTAAAAAAGGAGCGATATATTAATGTTGAACATAGAGCAAATTAAAGAAATTATCCCGCATCGTTATCCATTTCTACTTGTTGATCAAGTTCTTGAAGTAGAAGAAGGAAAACGTGCGGTTGGTATTAAAAACGTATCGGCAAATGAAGAATACTTTAACGGCCATTTCCCTGACTACGCGGTAATGCCTGGAGTATTAATCGTTGAGGCACTTGCACAAGTTGGAGCAATTGCTGTTTTAAAGAAAGAAGAAAACCGCGGCCGCCTTGCTTTCTTTGCTGGTATTGACAACTGCCGTTTCAAAAGACAAGTACGTCCGGGCGATCAACTTCGTTTAGAAGTAGAAATGACGCGTGTACGCGGTCCGATTGGCAAAGGAAAAGCAGTCGCAACAGTAAACGGTGAGGTTGCTTGTGAAGCGGAAATTACATTTGCGCTTGGAGATAAGAAGGAATAATTTTAAAAAGGACGCTCGGGTAGAGTGTTCTTTTTTATGAAGAAATTTCACTATATGTATATTTTTGAGTAAGAATAGTTTGTGTAATAAAACCTGCTGTGTATAACTTCTTAATCCGTTTTCTCAACAACATACAGAATAGAGTGAAAATATAGAATAAACATATTGTCAAATACATGTATTTTATGTATGATTCTTATATCTAGTTAACTATAAAGAACGATATTATCATATAAAAAATAAATAAGTTTATTTTGTTGGAAATAAGCGTATAATACGTTTTTTATAACTTAGTTTTATTATATAATGATGTATCGAATGGATACTATTAATAGGGAGATTATATAGATTCTTCATGTTCCCATGTTAGGGAATAAAATTTTTTATGCATTGAAAATTCTACTAAAGATAGGTATAATTTGTACGATTTATATGATAAGCATCTTTTTTATCTTTTAATTTTTATATAAAGAAGAATAAATGCAATATAATGATAATTATGAATTCAATCCGTTCTTTTTAAAGAACAGATTGAGGGGTGTCATATATGTGTTGTGTTTCATAAGAAAAGGAGAGATTTGTTGTGTTCGGTAAACAGAGACAGACAGAACGAAAATTAGTAGCACATTATGAACCAAAATCGCAAATTGCCGAGCAGTACCGGAATATTCGTACAAATATTCAATTTACAGCGGTAGATAGTGACGTACGTTCTATTGTTGTGACTTCGTCTTGTACAGGAGAGGGAAAAACAACGACAATTGCCAATTTAGCAGTCGTATTCGGACAACAAGGGAAACAAGTATTAGTAATTGATGCAGATATGAGAAAGTCAAAGCTGCATGAGATGTTTCATATTCACAATCAATTTGGCTTAACGAATGTTCTATCGGGGCAAGCTTCGTTTGAGCAGTGTGTACATAAAACAGAAATAGAAAACGTGTCGTTCTTGCCATCGGGTCCCATTCCGCCAAACCCGGCAGAATTATTAAGCTTTCGTATGATGGGAGAAATGCTAGAGCAGGCATATGCAGCATTTGATATCGTGTTAATTGATACACCGCCTGTGCTCGCTGTAACAGACGCACAAATTGTAGCGAATCGATGCGACGGGATTATTTTAGTTGTGCGCAGCGAAGTGACAGAAAAAGCCCAAATCGTGAAAACGAAACAACTATTAGACAACGCTTCTGGTAAATTGTTAGGAGTTGTTTTGAATGACAAAAAGCAACAAACGGATCAATATGGATACTATTAATAGAGAAAACCTATGACAGAAAAATCATAGGTTTTCTCTATCTATTTAATGTTTCACGAGTAATCGTTTTTATGGAAAAAAGGTTTTTTGTGGAAATTTTGTGGAGAATGTTGTAAATTTTAATGGTTTTATGTAAAATCATATGTGTTGGTCTTATTAGAAGGATATAAAAAATTAACATATCTATATTAAAATGACATGAAAAATTAACATTTCTGTATTAATAATGGTATATGATTGTACTATAATTTATTTTTCGTGTGAAAAACTGAAAACTGGAGGAAGTTATGGAGGAAACGATTAGTTTAAAAGAGTTATTTCAAATTTTACGAAAACGCCTAGCAATGATCCTATCAATTACATTTGGTGCCGCTATTATTAGTGCAGTTGTAAGTTTTTTCTTTATAACGCCAATCTATCAAACTTCTACGCAAATTCTTGTTAACCAAAAGAAACAAGAAGGAGCAACATTTCAATCTGGTGAAATTCAAACCAATATTCAATTAACAAATACATATAAAGTAATTATTAAAAGCCCAGTTGTTTTGGATCAAGTAAAAGAAAAACTAAATTTAGACATGACAACACAAGCTTTAACGCAGAATATTGATGTTGCAAATGAGAAGGATTCTCAAGTTATCTCGGTAACTGTCAAAGATAAAGATCCAAAGTTAGCGCGTGATATTGCAAACACAACAGCAGAAGTGTTTAAAGGTGAAGTTGCGAAGATTATGAACGTAGATAACGTAACCGTTCTTTCAAAAGCGGAAATAGCCGAACATCAATCACCAATTAAACCACGTCCGTCGTTAAACATTGCAATTGCAATTGTTGTTGGATTAATGGCTTCTATCGGTCTTGCATTCTTACTAGAATACTTAGACAACACAGTGAAAAAAGAAGAAGATATCGAAGCGTTACTTGGTTTACCTGTATTAGGGGTTGTAGCGCGGATGGATGAAGGAGAAAAAGGATTCAAGACACATGCATCATCAGCGAAGAGGGTAGGGGGGCATACAATTGGCTCTTAAAGGTTTATTCCAGAAAAATAACAATTATCGTCAACGTCGTCAATTAATCGCACATAACCAGCCGAAGTCTCCGGTAGCAGAACAATTTCGTAACATTCGTACAAATATTGAATTTGCGGCAATAGATACGAATATTCATTCTTTAATGGTAACATCTCCAAGCCCAAGCGAAGGAAAAACAACAACAGTAGGGAACATCGCTGTTGTATTTGCCCAGCAAGGAAAGAGAGTACTACTTGTCGATGCAGACTTACGGAAACCAGCTCTGCACCAAATGTTCCAAGTCGATAATATTTTCGGTTTAACAAACATTTTGACACATGGTGAAAGATTTGAAAAATGTGTGCAAACAACAAATGTTGAAAATCTATATTTTCTTCCGTGCGGACCGATTCCGCCAAACCCAGCAGAGCTGCTTGGTTCTAAGACCATGAAAGAATTTCTCGGACAAGCTTACAACATGTATGATTTAGTCATCTTTGACTTGCCGCCGATTTTGCCAGTATCAGATGCACAAATTATGGCAAATCAATGTGACGCATCTCTGCTTGTTGTACGCAGCGCATACACGGAAAAAGAAGCAGCATTAAAAGCAAAAAGGTTACTAGAAGCAGCAAAAGGTAAATTATTAGGTGTTGTTCTGAACGACCGTGAACGTGAGCAAAGCTTATATTACTATTACGGCACAAATTAAAGAGAAGAGGTGTGTGGAATACGCACACCTGGCGCTCTCTCTTATTAAACGTATATGTATTATAGAAAGGATGGGAAACGTGATTGACCTGCATTGTCATATTTTACCCGGTGTTGATGACGGGGCACAAACAATAACAGATAGCATAGCAATGGCTAAAGCAGCAGTAGCAGAAGGAATACATACGATTGTGGCAACACCTCACCATCAAAATGGAAGATATGTCAATGAGCGCACGGATATTCTTCATCAGGTAAAACAATTAAATGCCCTATTAAAAGAAAATGATATAAATTTAACGGTTTTACCAGGTCAAGAAGTTCGATTATACGGTGACTTACTAACAGACTATGAAGCGAACAAAATCGTCACATTAAACGAAACAAACACATACATACTCATCGAATTCTCGTCTAATCATGTACCGCGCTATGCAGAACAAATGCTGTATGAATTACGAGTAAAGGGATTAATCCCAATTATCGTTCATCCAGAGCGCAACGCAGAGTTAATCGAGCACCCTGATAAGTTATACAACTTTGTTAGCAAAGGAGCACTTACACAAGTAACAGCAGGCAGTTTACTTGGCAACTTCGGTAAAAAAATTAAAAAATTCTCAATGCAACTCATCGAACATAACTTGACGCATATGATTGCATCTGATGCGCATAACACAACAACACGCGGATTTCACTTACAAGCTGGTTATAATGTCATAGAGAAAGAATTTGGTACTAGCATACTTATGGATTTTAAAGAAAATCCATATCTATTAATAAACGGAAAAAGTGTTTATAAAGAAGATCCAGAACAAATTCGCCGTAAGAAACTATTCGGTATCTTTTAATATGTATATGGTAATGTCTCCTAACCGTTATCAATGGAGGCACTCGGCCTTGCTGTGGGTAGAAATTTCATTTCAACCTACCTTAGACGCATGTCGTCAGGAGCAGGGCGTGAGGATGGGTTAGATGCCCAAAATTATTTTAAAAACTCTAGCTATAGAGTTGTGCATAAGGACGCTATAGCTAGGGTTTTTACTATTTAAATATAGTTATAAATATACATACAAATAAAATGTGTCTGGGGGAACTGACAATGAGACAAGTAAAAAAAGCAATTATTCCAGCAGCTGGACTTGGAACAAGATTTTTACCAGCTACGAAAGCAATGCCAAAGGAAATGTTACCAATTGTCGACAAACCGACAATTCAGTACATCGTAGAAGAAGCAATAGAATCAGGGATTGAAGACATTATTATCGTAACAGGAAAAGGAAAACGTGCGATTGAAGATCATTTCGATCATTCCTTTGAACTAGAACAAAACTTATTAGAAAAAGGGAAGTATGACATGCTTGAAAAAGTACAAGCATCTTCCAAAATTAACATTCACTACATAAGACAAAAAGAACCAAAAGGATTAGGACATGCAGTATGGTGTGCGCGCAAATTTATTGGAAACGAACCATTTGCCGTATTACTTGGTGATGACATTGTCCAAGCAGAAACACCGTGCTTACGTCAATTAATGAATGAATATGAAGTAACGAAAGCATCTGTAATCGGTGTGCAAACAGTACCAGAAAACGAAACACATCGCTACGGTATTATCGATCCAACTGAGCAAAATGGCCGCCGTTATCAAGTGAGTCAATTTGTAGAAAAGCCAGCACAAGGAACAGCGCCATCGAACTTAGCGATTATGGGCCGTTACGTCTTAACACCAGAAATCTTCATGTTCCTAGAAAATCAGCAAACAGGTGCGGGCGGAGAAATTCAATTAACAGATGCGATTCAACGTTTAAATGAAATTCAACGAGTGTTTGCATATAATTTTGAAGGGACACGTTACGATGTTGGGGAGAAGTTTGGATTTATTAAGACAACAATTGAGATGGCACTTCAGCATGAGGAATTAAAAGAAGAATTGATGAAATATATGAATGGATTAGTACAGAAAGAGACTGTACATATATAGAAGGAAAAGTATTTTGTGCTGCCGGTATATGTGTATAACATAGGGAAAATAAATAATTTAGCTGTAGCTCCTTTAAAGTGAAGAGGAAGAATTTGTATTTAAAAATCATATAAAGAAAGGAACATGTATATTGAGTTATCCAAAACGGCTCTCATTATTAATTTTCTTAGATTCATTTATTGTTTTAACTGCCGTGTACTTAAGTTATTGGTTTATACATCCGAATGCATTAAGTGATGTTCCGATTACATTAATCATTAGTTCGATTACATTACTTTGTAGCCATCATATTTTTGCATCCATTTATAAGTTATATAGCAAGGCTTGGGAGTATGCGAGTATTGGAGAATTAAAACACATATTTAAAGCAGTTACTCTTTCTATTATAGTAACAGCAATTGTACAAGAAATTATTAATCAAGATATTTATGTTCGTATTTTGGCAATGGCATGGATGCTTCATCTGTTGTTAATTGGTGGTTCACGCTTTGTTTGGCGTATATTTCGTGATACATATATGGCAAAGAATACAAAGAATACAAACAATATAAATAAAACACGAACACTTATTGTTGGAGCAGGTGCAGCAGGAACAATGGTTGTAAGACAGTTACAACAAAATAAAGAAGCTGATTTATATCCAGTCGCATTTGTAGATGATGATAGAAATAAACAGCGATTAGAAATTTATAATGTACCGGTTGTAGGTTCAACAAAGGATATTGAAAGAGTTGTAGAGCAATATAAAATTGAACATATTATTATTGCTATTCCTTCTTTAAATAGAAAACAAGTGAATGAAATTTTTGAAACATGTACAAAAACAAAAGCAAAGACACAAATTGTGCCGATGCTAGAAGATCTTTTAGATGGTAAGGTCTCTGTAAATGAGTTTCGTGATGTACAAGTAGAAGACTTGTTAGGAAGAGAACCAGTTCAGCTAGACGATGCAGGCATTGGAGAAAAGATCACAGGAAAAACCATTTTAGTAACAGGTGCAGGTGGATCTATTGGTTCTGAAATTTGTCGTCAAGTTATGAAGTATAAACCAGCAAAAATTGTTCTTTTAGGACATGGTGAAAATAGCATTTATCATATTGAAATGGAATTGCGCACGAATTATAAAGATGCAGCTGAAATTACGACAGAAATTGCTGATGTACAAGATCGGAATAAAATATTTGAAGTAATGAAAAAGCATCAGCCATTTATTGTATACCATGCAGCAGCTCATAAACATGTTCCTTTAATGGAGCGTAATCCAGAGGAAGCTGTGAAGAATAATATTATTGGTACGAAAAATGTAGCAGAAGCAGCCGATACGTTTAAAGTAAATACGTTTGTTATGGTTTCTACAGATAAAGCGGTAAATCCAACAAACGTAATGGGTGCGACAAAACGTGTTGCAGAAATGGTTGTCCAGCATATGGCTATGGTAAGTAAAACACGATTCGTGGCAGTTCGGTTCGGAAACGTACTCGGAAGCAGAGGAAGCGTAATCCCACTATTTAAAAGACAAATTCAAAAAGGTGGACCCGTGACGGTTACACATCCGGAGATTACCCGCTACTTTATGACCATCCCAGAAGCGTCAAGACTTGTGATCCAAGCGGGTACGTTAGCTAAAGGTGGCGAGATTTTTGTGTTAGATATGGGAGAACCAGTTAAGATTGTAGATCTAGCACAAAATCTAATTCAACTGTCAGGTTATTCTGTTGAAGAAATCGGGATTGAGTTTAGCGGCTTGAGGCCGGGCGAGAAAATGTATGAAGAGCTACTAAATGAGAATGAAGTGCATCCGGAGCAAGTGTTCCCGAAAATTCATATAGGAAAAGCTGTTATGATGGAGCTGGATATTATTCAGCAGTTTATAGATAATTTTGAGCAGATGAATCAAGAGAGTATAAGAGAGACTTTATTAGGGTTTGCGAATAATAAAGTTGCGGTAAAAAGTTGAAGAATGGGAACTGATATGATCACGACCTATTTTGATTATGTATTTAAATTGAAACAGAATTTATTTCAGAATTAATAAAGGAAGGAAGTCTTTGAAAATGAGAGAAAGAATATTCCTCTCATCGCCACATATGAGCGATGAGGGTTATGAAATGCAATATGTTAAGGAAGCTTTTGATACGAATTGGATTGCACCTCTTGGAGAAAATGTGAATGGATTTGAAAAAGAACTGGCTACGAAGGTTGGTTCTAAAGCTGCTGCAGCATTATCTTCTGGAACAGCTGCGCTTCATATGGCTCTTAAGGCGTCGGGAGTAGGAGAAGGGGATATTGTTTTTTGTCAAACACTGACGTTCTCAGCTACAGCAAATCCTATCATCTATCAAAATGCCACTCCTGTTTTTATAGATAGTGATTATGAAACTTGGAATATGTGTCCTAAAGCACTGGAAGAAGCTTTTGAGAAATATCCAAATGTAAAGGCAGTAATAGTAGTTCACCTTTATGGTCTTTCCGCGGATATGGATAGAATAGTTGAATTGTGTAAGAAACATAACGTTACTTTAATAGAAGACGCTGCAGAGTCCCTAGGTACTTACTATAAAGATAAACATACTGGCACTTTTGGTGATTATGGCATCTTCTCTTTTAATGGAAACAAAATCATCACTACTTCTGGTGGCGGCATGCTTGTTTCTAATAATGAAGAGCGGATTGCGAAGGTAAGATTTTGGGCTACTCAAAGTAGAGATCAAGCAAGACACTATCAACATAGCGAATTAGGATTCAATTACCGTATGAGCAATGTAGTTGCTGGAATCGGTAGAGGACAACTTAAGGTATTAGATCAGAGAGTTCAGAAGAAAAGATATATTTTGGAGTTTTATAAGAGAGAACTAGGGGATCTTGAAGGTATTCAGTTCATGCCTAGCAATGACTGGAATGAACCGAATTATTGGTTAAGCTCAATGACTTTAAACGGTAAGGTTCGACCAATTGATATTATGGTAGCACTTGAAAAAGAAAACATTGAATCCAGACCAATCTGGAAGCCAATGCATATGCAACCGTTCTTTGAGAAGTATGACTTTGTTGGTACAGATGTATCGGAAAAACTGTTTGAGAACGGTGTTTGTTTGCCAAGTGATACGAAGATAACGGATGAGGATTTGTCGAAGGTTGTAAAGATTAT
Organism: Bacillus sp. AFS018417; assembly: GCF_002560985.1. Taxonomy (NCBI): domain Bacteria; kingdom Bacillati; phylum Bacillota; class Bacilli; order Caryophanales; family Bacillaceae; genus Bacillus; species Bacillus sp. AFS018417. The sequence goes on along the minus strand of NZ_NTTM01000046.1, from coordinate 18,968 downwards.
TAAAGGGTTGTGGTTAGAGTAATGAAAAATTCTAAAGGTGGCATCTATAGAAGGTTCGTAAAAAGGTCGATGGATTTTATACTATCTTTGATCGCTATTATGGTTCTCAGCCCAGTATTTTTGGTAGTTGCTATCCTTGTAAGAGTTAAGCTAGGCGGTCCAGTGCTTTTTAAACAGAAAAGACCTGGTCTTAATGAGAAGGTTTTTATGATGTATAAGTTTAGGACGATGACGGATGAAAGAGATGAGAATGGACAACTGCTTCCTGATAGTGTGAGGCTTACGAAATTTGGAAGGTTCTTGCGTTCTACATCTCTTGATGAGCTTCCTGAACTTTTCAATATTCTTAAAGGCGATATGTCGATCATAGGACCTAGACCTTTACTGGTTCAGTACCTATCATTATACAATGAACATCAAAAGCGTCGTCATAAGGTTAGACCCGGATTGTCTGGTTTAGCGCAAGTAAGTGGTAGGAATGCTATTAGTTGGGAAGAGAAATTTAATCTTGATGTGGAGTATGTAGATAATGTAAGCTTCACCGGAGATTGGAGGATTATCCTTCTAACTATTAAAAAGGTTTTTGTTAGGGAAGGTATTAACTCAGAAACTGCTGCAACTATGGAACCATTTAGAGGAAACAAAAGAGGAAGAGTAGAGCTATGAAGAACAAACTTATCATAATAGGCGCTAGTGGTCACGGGAAAGTTGTTGCTGACATTGCGTTAAAAATGAATAAATGGCAGAGCATTGCCTTTTTAGATGATGACGAAAGCGTCAAAGCATCAATGGGGATAGAAGTAATCGGTAAATCAGCGGATGCCTGTAAGCATATAGAGGATTGTGACTTTTGTGTAGGTATTGGTAATAACGCTACACGAGAAAAGATTCAGGAGAAGCTTGAAGCTGAAGGTGCAAGTATACCTACTTTAATTCACCCTACTGCTGTTATTGGAGAACAAGTTAAGTTGGCATCAGGTACCGTAGTTATGGCTGGAGTTGTGATTAACTGCTGCACTACAATTGGGAAAGGGTGCATTATTAATACTGGTTCTACAATAGACCATGACAATATAATTGAAGATTATGTTCATATATCACCAGGGGCACATTTAGCTGGTACGGTGAAAGTTGGATGGGGTACTTGGTTAGGTATTGGTAGTATAGTAAGCAATAATATTAACATCACTAGTGGCTGTAAAATTGGTGCCGGTGCAGTTGTGGTTAAGGATATAACTGAACCTGGAACCTATGTAGGGATTCCGGTGAGGAGAGTTTATAGAATATGAATGTCTTATTTTTAACCCTTTTAGATTTTTCAACAATTGATGAAAATGGTATATACACTGATTTGATGAGAGAGTTTGTAAAGAATCACCATAAAGTATATATTATTTCTCCAACAGAAAAGAGGAAACAACAACCAACGAGGTTGATTGATAAGGGAAATTATAAAATATTAAAACTACAAATTGGGAACACTCAAAAAACTAATATGTTTGAAAAAGGCATTTCAACCCTTACTTTAGAATCTAAATTTTTAAGGGGCATTAAAAATTATTTTTCAGATATTAAATTCGATTTAGTAATTTATTCAACACCGCCAATAACACTTCAAAAAGCAGTTGAATATGTGAAAAAAAGAGATAATGCAAAAACTTATTTATTGTTAAAGGACATTTTTCCACAGAATGCAGTAGACCTTGGTATGATAAAGAAAGCAGGAATTAAAGGTCTGTTATTTAAGTACTTTAAATCTAAGGAAAAAAGGTTATATAAGATATCGGATTATATCGGATGCATGTCACAGGCTAATGTAGATTTCTTATTACAGCATAATCCTGAAATATCTCCAAATATTGTTGAAGTATGTCCTAACAGTATAGAACCGTTAACGATAGAGAAAGATGCGAGAAAGATAAAAGAGGTTAAGAGTAAATATAAAATACCACTTGATAAAACAGTTTTTATTTATGGAGGGAATCTGGGAAAACCACAGGGGATTGATTTCTTGATTGAGTGCCTAAAGGCCAATAAAGATAATGACCAGATTTACTTCGTTATAGCTGGATCAGGGACAGAGTTTACTAAACTTAAAACTTTTTTTGACAGTGAAAAATTAACTAATGCACAGTTATTTGCTCAATTACCAAAAGAAGATTATGAAATTCTAGCAAATTCATGTGATGTCGGGCTAATATTTCTTGATAAGCGATTTACAATACCAAATTTTCCATCAAGACTTCTTTCATATATGCAGGCTTCAATGCCTATCTTGGCAGCAACTGATGTAAACACTGATATCGGACAGGTTACTGAAAAAGGTGGATTTGGTTTTTGGTGTGAGAGTAGTGATATTGAGCAATTTAATAAAAAAGTACAGCAATTATGTAATATAGAATTAAGAAAGCATATGGGTATAAACGCTAGAAAGTATTTAGAGGATAACTATACAGCAAGGCATTCATATGAAATAATAATGAGTCATTTTAAATAACATGAAAAGAGGTAAGTACATGTTTAAGGATAAAATTTTACTAATAACAGGTGGCACCGGTTCTTTTGGTAATGCAGTTATGAAAAGATTCCTAGATACTGATATAAAAGAAATCCGTATTTTCTCACGTGATGAAAAAAAGCAAGATGATATGAGAAAGCTTTATAAAAATGATAAATTAAAATTTTATCTTGGGGATGTAAGAGATTTAGCAAGTGTTAAAAATGCTATGCATGGTGTAGATTATATCTTTCATGCTGCTGCGTTAAAACAAGTTCCATCGTGTGAGTTTTTTCCACTAGAAGCTGTGAAAACTAATGTTCTTGGAACAGACAATGTACTCACTGCTGCTATTGAATATGGTGTTAAAAAAGCGATTTGTTTATCTACAGACAAAGCAGCTTATCCAATTAATGCAATGGGAATTTCAAAAGCAATGATGGAAAAGGTTTTTGTTGCAAAATCAAAAACAGTATCTCCAGACAGAACACTGATTTGTGGCACAAGATATGGTAATGTAATGGCCTCGCGTGGATCGGTTATCCCATTATTTATCGAACAAATTAAAAATGGACAGCCTTTAACAGTAACGGACCCTAATATGACAAGATTTCTTATGAGCTTAGAAGAGGCAGTCGAGTTAGTCGTATTTGCTTTCCAAAACGCTGAGGCAGGAGATATTATGGTTCAAAAATCCCCTGCAAGTACAATTGGTGACCTTGCACAGGCTATAAAGGAACTGTTTAATGTTGATAATGAGATTAAAGTAATTGGAACGCGTCACGGGGAAAAACGTTATGAAACGCTTCTTACTAAAGAAGAATATGTAGTTGCAGAAGATTTAGGTGGTTTCTTTAGAGTGCCTGCCGATCAAAGAGATCTTAACTATGATAAGTATTTTGCAGAGGGGGATCAAAAGCTCACCACTGTAGAAGAATATAATTCGGACAACACACAAATCCTTAATATGGAACAAATTAAAGAGAGATTACTAGAATTAGATTATGTTCGAAAAGAACTTGAGGAATGGAATAAAAATACTTACGTAACAAACTAAAGGATGGTAATAATTCATGAATATTCTTGTTACAGGTGCAAAAGGTTTTCTCGGAAAAAATCTTGTCGCTGAACTTAGAAATAGGGGATACAATAATATATTTGAGTTTACTAGAGAAAGTGATCCTACATTGCTTGAAAAATATACAAAAGAATGTGATTTTGTCTTTCACTTGGCGGGTGTGAACAGACCAAAAGATGAAAATGAATTTATGGAAGGTAATGTTGGATTTACATCTCAATTACTAGAACTATTAAAAAAACATGGCAATAGATCTCCTGTACTTATTACTTCATCGATTCAGGCAGAAAAAGATAATCCTTATGGAAGAAGTAAAAAGGCAGGAGAGAAGTTATTATTTGATTATTATAAAGAAACTGATGTAAAAGTTTATGTATATAGACTTCCAAACTTATTCGGTAAGTGGAGTAAACCTAATTATAATACTGTGGTAGCTACATTTTGTCATAATATAGCTAGGGGCTTGGATATTCAAATAAACAACCCAGATGTAGAACTTAATCTTTGCTATATAGATGATGTGTTAGATGAGTTTTTAAGAGCTTTAGAGCATAAAACGACTATGCAGGGTGATTACTGTGTTGTGCCTGTAACACATACAATTAAACTTGGAAAATTAGCGGATCTTATAAAAAGCTTTAAAGAAAGCAGGACAAATTTAAGTATTCCAAATATGGAAGATTCCCTAGCTAAGAAGCTATATAGCACTTATTTAAGCTTTTTACCGGAAGACAAGTTCTCCTATGATCTAAAAATGAATAGGGATCATAGAGGGTCATTTACAGAGTTTATTAGAACATCTGAAAGAGGGCAAGTTTCTATAAATGTATCAAAGCCAGGGATTACAAAAGGAAATCATTGGCATCATACTAAAAATGAAAAATTTTTAGTAGTTAGTGGCGAAGGGTTAATCCGATTTAGAAAACTAGATTCAGACGATATTATTGAATATAGAGTAAGTGGAGAAAAGTTGCAGGTTGTAGATATACCTACTGGATATACTCACTCAATTGTGAATGTAGGGGAAAATGATCTTGTAACAGTAATGTGGGTAAATGAATGCTTTGATCCAGAAAAACCGGATACTTACTTCTTGGAGGTATAAATCATGAAGAAATTAAAAGTCATGACAGTTGTTGGAACTAGACCAGAGATTATTAGACTATCAGCTGTAATTAATAAATTAGAAGAATCATGTGCAATAGAACATATTCTTGTTCATACAGGACAAAATTATGATTATGAATTAAATGAAGTGTTTTTTAAAGATTTTAATTTAAAAAAACCAGATTACTTTCTAAATGCAGCTACTGGGACTGCAGTAGAAACTATTGGTAACATCTTAGTTAAGGTAGACCCTATTATGGAAGAAGTAAAACCAGATGCCTTTTTAGTGCTTGGAGATACGAATAGTTGTTTGTGTGCTATTGCTGCAAAGAGAAGACATATTCCGATTTTCCATATGGAAGCAGGAAATAGATGCTTTGATCAAAGGGTGCCAGAAGAAACTAACAGAAAAATTGTTGACCATACAGCTGACATTAATTTAACTTACAGTGATATTGCAAGGGAATATCTCCTTAGAGAAGGTTTCCCAGCAGATAGAATTATTAAAACAGGAAGTCCGATGTTTGAAGTTCTCAACTCAAGAAAAAATGATATTGAGGAATCAGATGTATTAGAAAGATTGGGGCTTGAAGAAGAAAAATATTTTGTAGTGTCAGCTCACAGAGAAGAAAATATTAATTCGGAAATTAATTTTCTAGATTTAGTAGATAGTTTGAACGCAATTGCAGAAAAGTATAATATGCCTGTGATTGTAAGTACACACCCTAGAACTAAAAATATGATTGATGCTAAAGGAGTAGAGTTTAATCCGTTAGTAAAAACGCTGAAACCTTTAGGGTTTAATGATTATGTAAAACTTCAAATTAAATCTAAAGCAGTTCTTAGTGATAGTGGAACGATTAGTGAAGAATCTTCTATTCTTGGATTTAGGGCTTTAAATATTAGACAAGCTCATGAAAGACCAGAGGCAATGGAAGAGGCATCAGTTATGATGACAGGTTTACAGAAAGTGAGAATTTTACAAGGGTTGGAAATATTGGAAACGCAAGAAAAGGGCACCTTAAGAAATGTATCAGATTATAGTATGCCTAATGTATCAGACAAAGTGTTAAGGATAATATTATCGTATACAGACTATGTGAATAGAGTTGTTTGGGGGAAGTAGAGTGAAAAAAAAAGTTTTAATTATGGCAGGCTATTATGTCCCAAGCATCAAAGGTGGCGGACCTATACAATCTATTAAGAATTTAGTAGATAACCTAGCAGATAAAATTGATTTTTATATAGTTGCGGCTGATAGAGATTTAGGTGATGAGAAGCCTTTTGACAATATAAAAACCGATGAGTGGTTGCAGGTGGGAAAGGCAAAAGTATTTTATACTAACTTTTCCAAATTAACATGGCGTAAAACTGCTGAGATAATTAACAGTGTTAATTATGACATGATTTATTTAAATAGCTTTTTCTCATATAAACATAGTACTGTTCCTATTCTGTTGAGTAAAATGAAAAAAATACCTCAAAAGCCTATTGTTATTGCTCCAAGAGGTCAGTTCTCGCCAGGAGCACTAGATTTAAAAAGCGGAAAAAAGAAAATATATATAAAAATGACAAAAGCTTTAGGTTTATATAAAGGGATAAAATGGCATGCGACAGCAGATACAGAAAAAAAAGATATAGAAAAGGTATTTGGTAATGTAGAAAAAATTACTGTTGCTAATAATTTAACTGCAAACTACAGCGAACTCAATTATAGTAAAAGCGTAGAAAAAAAGAAGGGTGAACTAAAGATTGTATTCGTCTCAAGAGTGCATCCTAAAAAAAATCTTAAAAAGGCAATTGAATTTCTAAAAGACATTGACGGTAAAATTGAATTTAATATATATGGACCGCTAGAAGATAAAGTTTATTGGTCCGAATGTGAAAGAGTAATAAAAGATTTATCGGAAAACATAAGGGTTTCATATAAAGGCATAGTAAATCGTGATCGCATTATGGATGTTTTTAGGGAAAATCACGTATTTCTTTTTCCAACATTAGGAGAAAATTTTGGGCATGTTATATCTGAAGCACTTGTTGGAGGTTGTCCACTTATTATAAGTGATCAGACACCGTGGAGAAAATTAGAAGAATTAGAAGTGGGCTGGGATATAAGTTTGAAGGATGAGAAAAGATTTATAGAAGTATTGCAGCATTGTGTAGACTTGGATAACAAAGAATATATGGTATTTTCTGAAAAAGCTTTTAAATATGGAAAAAAGGTGTCAAACAGTAAGTTGGACATACAGCAGACTTATAATTTATTTGATGGTAACACTTTTTAGACCTGTCAGCTATTGATATGTATGACTATTTTTGTCAGTACGTATTATATCGAATGTTCTGTACGACAAAGGATGGACTTGTACGGTACAACGTGTGTTGTGGAAAAGGTACTGAGAGGATACTAAGCCTGCCATCTGGACAGATAATAGAATACAAGGGAAAGTACATCATCCTAGTTATAGATGATGTACGATCCAATATAGTCAATTAATTAAAAATGTCTTGGAAGAGCATATAAATAGCCTCATGAGAGCATGTCTCTCGCCTTATTAACCAGGCTTAATTGAACAATTGTAGAAGTGGCTTAGGGAGTAAGTCATTACAACAAACCCCATATGGCACATGTGTTCAGCAAGTAGCGAAAAGCATTCCAGCTTAATTCCTAGCTATGTCGGTAGTTGTGCTACAGTGCTTTAGTCTTTGCTGGTTGTTATATGTCGAAAAATTGCATTGTTTATTAAATGATTCGTAATAAAATGTTTTGTCGGTTGGAGCATCCTTGTTTCAATATCTGTTCCTCAAGAAGCTGTTTATTGTGGTCCGGGGAGACAATTTTCACTTCTTTGAATAGATGAATGGGGGAGAGCTTTCATTCTAAGCCAAATCTACGAATTTGGCTTTTTTGGCTGGGAATCGCTTGATGTAACTGTTAAGGAGAAATGAACACTTTTTCACTTAAAATGCTGAATAAGATTGAATGCTATTTTCTAGTAGAAATGTGCACCTTATCTGGAGAGGTAGGCCAATTTAGCTGAGACAGATTTTTTGATATATTTGGCTTTATGGCACATGGTCTTACCCGTAGAGAGAGGCTCCATGTAAAGTGTTTGGAGTTAATTTCTTACGTATATTTGGTGAAACGACGGAAAAGGGTTTAGCATTCACTTCTATAGTTCGCTTTTTTATAGCATTGAAAGCGAGAAAGGTAAAAATCATGTTAAAAAATCACATCGTTGCATACATTATTTGGGTATTCGTCAAAAGTGTACAAGAGCCAGAGTTATCAGGAGGTCACACTTAAAAGGAATTTGTTCATTTTAAGTAATGAATATATGCTATAAAAGGCAAATATTCTAAAAAATATAATGGCATAATTCCATCATATTTATTTTAAAGGCGAGGGTGTTTTATTTTGACAATTGAACAAACTTTAGAATTAAAAAAAGAAATACCAAGAAATTATGTGAAAGCCGGAAGCTCACGCTTGATAATATTAGCAACTTTTTTATTGTCACTTTTTTCTATAATACCTTTTTACAAATCATTTACTGAAGTTCCATCATTATATTTCATGAAATATTTAACCTTTGCTTTTTTTGTTTTAGTATTAGCTTTACAAAGAAGAGAGGTAAAGTTGGATTCAATTTCCATTTTAGCGATATACTTCATAACAATTTTCGGAGCGATTAGCTTTTTTAATATTGAAAGTAGAGCAATACCCGCAACTGCATTATACTTAATAATAGGTATTAGTATCGCCTTGTGTACGGAATTGTTTTACAAGGGCATAAAACCAGAAGTCTTTAATAAGATGATTTGGACAATCTTGATTGCTATTTCGGCCTTTGTTTTAGTCCCATCTTTGGAACAATCTATGCTTTCATCTGCATACTATGTTTCGACAGAAGGGCGCTTCAGATTCAATGGTGTATTCAATAACAGTAATGAATTAGCACGGTTTTGTTTACTCGGACTATTAATTAGTCTAAGGATGTTAAGCATAAAAAAGAAACGAATTGTAACAATGTTTTTATGGTTTAATATAGTTGCTAGCTCATATATTATTTATTTAACAAATTCTAGGACAAGTTTAATAATTGCTGCTTTAGGAGTTATTATTTATATGTTTATCCACATGTTCCTAAGGTCGAAAAAGCTAACCCTACTACTGCTTTACTTTATTATATTAATTTTAGCAATAGTATTAGTATCTAAAGCGTATAGTGTATTTTCTGTAGCAGGTTTTCAGGGGATTAACGAATTGTTAAGTGGGCGCCTGGACTCATGGAAGCCTGTTTTTAATCAAAATTTTACTGATATACTTTTCGGAGCAGGTACTGTAAGAGAAGGTTTAGCATCCTCGGTTGTATTGGTGAATGGTTATATTGAAATAATTCAATATTTAGGGTTGGTAGGTTTAATATGTTGGATTCTATTCATTGGCAATATGTTGATAAAAAAAGCTATAATTATTTTCAAGTCACCTACTAAAAGTCAGATACAAGGATTAAGCATAATTATACTTTTTATGGTTTACTACCTCTTTGAAGGAGGTTTAGTATCAATTGGAAATATTGCTAGTATATACTTCTGGATAGAATTATCACAAAGAGGCAATTAATAGCCTAAATTTGTTGCTAAAGGAAGTTTGTAATGAATCTTATAAGAAGTTTAAAAAATAACCAATGGTCAGGAGTTATATCCTTAGGATTAGGAACAATTATTGCACAATTAATAAATGTAATTATTCAACCAATTCTTACTAGATTACTTAGCCCTGAGGAATTGGGCATATATACATTTATTATTTCAATGTCCACTTTAATTATTCCTATCGCTTCTTTAAAGTTAGAGCTGCTTATTGTAGCTGAGAAGGATGATGAAATTGCGGAACTGATAACAGATATAAGTATTCTAGCCGTTTTTGCAGTATCAATAATATATCTTTTATTTATATCTATAATGCTTTTTTGGGGACACAATTCGTTCAGTGAAATAGGGATATATTCATTAGTAATCCCAATAGTAGTTTTGGTGAATGGGATAAGGTTTGTTTTTATAAGTCACAATAATAGATACAAAAAGTATTCTTTAATATCTAAGGTGGGCATTTTAAGAGAGTTGGTAAGGGGCTTTATACAAACTATTTCAGGAATTATTGGTGGAGGAGTATTAGGACAAGCTTTGGGGTACGGTTTATCACCATTGTTTGGATTAAGAGTACAAGCTAAAGATTATATTGATAAATATAAGAATAGGAAGAAGATTAAGAAGAGGGATGTTCTCGCGTTAATATCAAAAAATAAAAAACATATTCTTTACCTAGTTCCATCTCAATTTATTAATTCACTTTCTTATACACTAATAACTTTATCAGTAGTCAATTTATCTTCTACTGCTGATGCGGGATACTATTCAATATCTGTAATGGTACTAGGGGTCCCTCTTATGTTAATTTCTAGTAATGTTAGTAGAGTTTTTCTTCAAAAGTTTGGGGAAGATCTGAGAAAAGGAAAATCAGCTTGGAAAATCTTCAAATCAGTTATAGGTTTATTGGGAGTATTATCAATATTGGGGTTTTTGATACTAGCATTTATTGCCCCAAGTCTTTGTGAATTTATATTCGGTGTAGGCTACCACAAAGCTGGTGAATTTATCTCCATATTGAGTTTTATGTATGCCTTTAGGTTCATTGCTCTATCACTTAATGGTACATATGTAGTATTCAATAAGCAACATTTTGAGATTATATCTAATATAGTTATGGTGATATTTGGTTTAGCTGCGTATTTTGTGTCTTTAATGTTTAAATTCAATATTTACCAATATCTTACATTCGTGAGTGTAACATATGGTATGATTTATCTTTTTGTTATAATTAATTATGGTAATTTATGCAAAAATCATGATAAAGACAACACCCTAATAAATAATTAGAAGAGGTGTTCAAATATAAACAAGTGACAGATAAGTCCTTTTTAATGATTATACTAAAATAGTTTTATTTGTAAGAGGGGGATACAAAGTGCAAATAGCAATTGCAGGAGTGGGCTATGTTGGTTTATCAAATGCAGTACTACTAGCCCAACACAACAAAGTGATAGCATTAGATATTAACCAAGATAAAGTAGATATGATTAACAATAACAGGTCTCCGATAATTGATAATGAGATTGAAGAATATTTAGCAACAAAAAAACTAAATCTAACCGCAACAACAGACAATTATAAAGCTTTTAAAGATGCAGAGTATGTTATTATCTCTACACCAACCAATTATGACCCTGAAAAAAACTATTTTAATACAAGAACAGTTGAAGCTGTGATTGCCACTGTTTTATCCATTAATCCAGAAGCCATAATGGTAATTAAATCAACAGTCCCAGTAGGTTATACAGAGAAAGTAAGAGAAAAGTTTGAAACAGATAATATTATCTTCTCACCAGAATTTTTAAGAGAAGGTAAAGCTTTATATGATAACTTATATCCTTCACGTATAATTGTCGGTGAACAGTCTGATAGAGCCGAGACATTTGCTAATTTGTTGGTTCAAGGAGCTGTTAAAGAAGATATTCCTGTGTTATTTACAAATTCAACTGAAGCAGAAGCAATTAAACTATTTGCTAACACATATCTAGCCATGAGAGTGGCCTTTTTTAATGAACTAGATTCATACGCAGAAGTAAGGTCGTTAGATACAAAACAAATTATTGATGGTGTTGGATTAGACCCGAGAATAGGTAATCACTATAACAACCCTTCCTTTGGTTATGGTGGCTACTGTCTGCCTAAAGATACGAAGCAGTTATTAGCAAATTATGCGGATGTTCCTAATAATATAATGACAGCAATTGTTGATGCAAATAGAACGAGAAAAGATCATATTGCGGAAATGATTATAAGGAAAAATCCTAAGGTTGTAGGTATCTATAGACTTACCATGAAAATGGATTCAGATAATTTTAGACAGTCAGCTATTCAGGGGGTTATGAAGCGTACTAAGGCAAAGGGTATAGAAGTTGTTGTATACGAGCCAGCCCTTCATGAAGAGACCTTCTACAATTCTAGGGTAATTAATGATCTTGAAGAGTTTAAAAGAGTTTCAGATGTGATAGTGGTTAATAGGTTATCAGATGATTTGCGTGGAGTAGAGGATAAGTTGTATACAAGGGATTTGTTTAGTAGGGATTAATAAAAGGAACTAAGGGGCATAAGATCCTTTTTTGTGTATCCGTTATTTTTGGGATGGTATTAATCATTTATCTATCATATCAATCAGATACAAAGTCTAATGAGCTGAGTACAAGAATAACAGAGGTTATAATTGAAAAAATAGAAAAAATCGCTCCTAATACGGAGTTTGATATAAGAGTCTTCAATCACATCGTTAGAAAAAATGTCCATTTCTTTATCTATTTAGTGCTTGGGGTGTTAGTGATAAACGCTTTGAGGAGAAGTGGCAAGCAGGGATAATGACGTATGTGATTGGCTTTGCTCATTTCTGTGCTGTAGCTATATCAGATGAAACGTGCCAATTATTTGTCCCGGACCGAGGTGCTCAGGTTAAGGGTGTTCTCATTGATAGTTCCGGTGCAAGTGTTGGTATTGGTGTTTATTTGTTGTTTGCTAGGTTAAAGAAAAATAATGCTACCTGCTAAGTGATTGGCTTAGCGGGTGTGTTTTTTTGTTCTCAATATAGAAGATACAAGGTATTGAAGATTAGAGGCAACCTAGTGTTAGACTGCTGTTTTATAAAATTTTAAATTAGCAACGAAAATAGGGGGTAAGCGAAGTTATTATTGACTTCGCTTATTTATTAAGGTGATAAACATGATACTAATAATAGGCGGTGCAGGTTACATAGGCAGTCATATTGTGAAAGAGCTTATTTCACAGCAACATCGTATTGTTGTATTAGACGATTTATCGACAGGCCATCGAGTAAGTGTAAATCAACGAGCTATTTTTGAAAAAGGTGATTTTCGAAATCCTGATGATTTAGATCGTGTGTTTTCACGTTATAGTATTGAAGCTGTTATGCATGTTGCGGCGTATGACGTAATTGGGGTGCGGTTACTATTAAAAAAAATGTTGATGCACCAAGTGTACAATTTTATTTTTTCGTCTGAGTTACCTTTTTTAAGTATGTCTTATAAAGATCAAATAAAGGAAGTATACACGCCGTATCCTTTTATTTTTCAAGGGAATTCTAGCCTAGTGATAGAGCAACTGTTAGAAGATTTTTATAAGGCATATGATTTACATTATATATCGCTGCGTTATTATAATGCAGTAGGAGCTAATTTAGAAGAAGGAATTGGTGAAGATCATCAGCAGGAGACACATCTTCTACCGAGAATTTTGTTGCATTTACGAGATCAAGAAGAACAACCTTTTTTTGTGAATCGTAGTTATGATACAGAAGACGGAACGTTTGTAGGAGAGTATCTTCATGTTATGGATGTTGCGAGAGCGCATGTAGTAGCTTTACATAGTCTTCTTCAGCATGATAAGACAAATGAACGGTATAATATAAGTAATGAAATTGGATGTTCTGTCAGGGAATTGATAGAAAAATGCGAAATTATAACTGGTAAAAAGATGAATATATCGTATAATAGTTCTAGTTCAACTGATTTATCTATAGTAGTATCATCAGCAAATAAAATTCATCGAGAATTAGGGTGGAAAGCGTTATGCTCTATTGACGAGGCGATTCATTCTGCTTGGCTGTGGCATAAACGGTTTCCAAGTGGGTATAAGCATAAAGAATTAGTTTATAAATAGAGAGAGGGTTAGAGAGATGAAAAAGAAAATTTTATTCTGGATTCTCGGTATCATAGGTGTTCTCGTGGTTGGAGGAGGAGCTTATGCATATCATATTTATTCCAATGTATCGAGTACATTAGATGCAGTTCATAAACCATTAGACCGTGATAAGTCAGAGAAGCGTGAAGAAAAAATAGATGTAGCAGATCAAAAACCTATTTCTATTCTACTAATGGGTAGTGACCAACGAGAAGATGAGGTTGGCCGTTCGGACTCTTTAATGTTATTTACTTTAAACCCAAAGACAAAGTCGACGAAAATTGTAAGTATTCCACGTGATTCTTATACAGAAATCATTGGTAAAGGGAAGAAAGATAAGATTAACCATGCGTATGCATTTGGTGGAGTTGATATGGCTGTGAAAACAGTGGAAAACTTCCTTGATGTTCCTGTTGATCATTATATTGAAGTAAATATGGAAGGATTTAAGGATATCGTAGATGCTGTTGGTGGTGTAGATGTGAATAATGACTTAGATTTTACATCAGATGGTAAGCATTTTGCAAAAGGGAATATTCATTTAACAGGTGATGAAGCATTAGCATATACACGTATGCGACATGAAGATCCACGCGGAGATTTCGGTCGTCAAATGCGCCAGCGTCAAGTTATCCAAGCTGTAATTAAAAAAGGTGCGAATGTATCGTCTCTAGCAAATTATGGTGATGTGTTAGCTGCGATTCAAAAAAATGTGAAGACAAGCTTAACACAGGAGCAAATGTTTGATATTCAAAAAAATTATAAAGACTGCATACAAAACACTGAAGAAATCCAAATTCCTGGTGATGGTCACAAGGCTGAAGATGGTATTTGGTACTACTTTGTAACGGATCAAACACGTAAAGATATCTCTAATAAATTAAGAGAACATCTTGAGTTACCGAAGAAATAACCTTTCAAACCCAACTATTTACCAATAGTTGGGTTTATTTTTGTATGCTTTTATACTAATATTATGTAGTATGAGATTAATAATGAGGTGAAACGCATGAATAAGAAAACATGGTTCGTGCTTTTGATTTTTGTATTGTTTGTTGCTTCTGTTGTGAGCGGTAAGTTGTATTGGAATAAGAAGGTTGCGAAGGCAACGCAGCAAGCGTATGGAGCGAAGCAAGGGACGAGTACGAAAGAGGGAGAGAAGCAAGTATCCTTTAATGAAGCGTATGCGAAGAATTTACCGGATGCGGTGAAAGAGAAGCTAAAGAAAGCTGCTAGTGAGAAGAAGGCGGTGAATCTTGTGATTGTTGGCGATGAAGCATCGTCGGCGACTAGTGCTTGGCCAGAAAAGTTTAAAGCAAACTTAAATGCCGCTTATGGTCAAGGTCTTTGGAATGTAACGGTTCAAGAGTATAAAGGAGAAAGTACAGAAGATCTTATTGCAAAGAACCGAGTGAAAGAAATTGCAGATCTAAATCCAGATGTTGTACTATTTGAGCCGCCTTTTATTACAGATAACACGAAAACAGGGAACGGTAATTCGGTAGCGAATACGCAAAAATTTGTAGCGGCACTGCAAGCAAGTGCGAAGGATACAACGATTATGATTCAACCGCCAAATCCAGTGTATGATGCGAAGAATTATCCGAAATCTATTGCTGCTTTGAAACAGTTTGCAGAGCAAAACGGTTATACATATATTAATCATTGGGAAGCATGGCCTAATCCAACGACAAAGGACATCTTACCATATTTACAAGATGAGTTCGGTTTCCCAAGTGCAAAAGGTTATGAGCTTTGGGCGCAGTATGTTACAAATTATTTTGTAGCAAAATGATAGGGAGTTTGAAAAGCTTAGTCATACCATTTAGTGAACTTTGTGCGTATGAAAAACAGAAATAAAAACCTGCGGAAGCACACAAAGAAATTAAAGATGAGAGAGGAATTGTCGTTTAATATATATTCGACAATCTCCTCTCTTTTTTTAATCAAACGTTTGTTTAAGAAAACAAGAGAGGAAGTATAAGGAAGACTGATGGAAGTTTCGCTTTATATATGATTGTGATAGAATTAAAAAATTCAAAATATTACATTATTTGTTGCAATCAAAAATAGAAATGTCAAACTATGTAATATAAATGTGAGAAATATCAGATGTCTGTTGAGATTTTTTGGAAAAATTTATATAATTTTATTATATAAATAATTCTATTAGAAGGAGATAAAAAATGTTACCAGAAACCGTTCATACCCCGAATAAAAAGAAAAAGTGGATTGTGGTAGGAATTATTGCTCTTATTGTAATCGTTGCTGCTGTAAATATTTTTATTATGCAGAGCAAGAAAAAAGGCAGCACAGCAGATGTGAAGTTTACAGAAGTAGCAGAACGCCAGCTGAATAATACAAAGTTAGTTTCTGGTCAAGTGAAACCAGGGAATATTGAAAGCTTCTATGCGGATATGACAAAAGGAAAAGTGAAAGATATTGCTGTAAAAGAGGGGCAAGAAGTGAAAAAAGGGGACAAGCTGTTCTCGTATGATAATGAAGAAATTAATTTGCAAATGCAGCAAGCAGAAATTGATCAAGAAATGGCTTCTATGCGCTATGATCAAGGACAGAAAAAGATAGATTCATTGAAACAAGATATTAAAAAGGCGAAAGATAGCGGAGCAGAGAAAGCGGTAATTGAGTCGTTAGAATCGCAATTAAGTGACCTCGAAATGACGCAAAAAGCAGCAACTCTTGAAAAGGAAAAAGGAAATCTCCACATCGAAGAGTTGAAGAAAAAACAAGGTGAACTTACGGTTTACAGTAATTTTGCCGGTGTTGTACAAAAGCTTGATAAAGATGCAACGCAAGGTTCCACGCAAGCAATGGGTGGCCAAGGAAAGCCATTTTTACAAATCGCCTCTAAAGATCCGTTCCAAGTTCAAGGAACATTAACGGAGTTACAAAAATCACAAATTCAAAAAGATCAAACTGTTACAGTGACAGCAAAAGCAGCACCAAAGAAAAAATGGACTGGAAAAATTACAGAAGTAAGTGAATATCCAACAAGTGCTGACGTTAATACACAAGCTATGACAGGCGCAGAAGCAGGACAAAATATGTCTTATTATACATATAAAGCAACGCTCGACTCACAAGATGGATTATCACCGGGATATCATGTATCACTGCAAGTGAATTTAGAGAATAGGAAAATGATTGCAGTTCCTCGTAAAAGTATCGTAGAGGAAAAAGATGATGCGTTTGTGTATGTAGAAGATAAAGGAAAGCTTCGCAAGCAAATGGTGAAGAAAGGTTCAAGTGACGGAGATTGGGTGGAAGTGCTTGAAGGCGTAACAGTAGGACAAAAGGTGGTTGAAAATCCTTCCGATAAAGTGTTTGACGGAATGGAAGTGAAGGAAAAATGATTACCTTAAACAATATTGATAAAACGTATTATCAAGGGAGCCTAGCTGTGCCCATTTTACATGATATTAGTTTAAAGATTGATAGCGGTGAGTTTGTTTCTATTATGGGACCGTCTGGATCGGGGAAATCGACGCTTATGAATATTATCGGTTGCCTCGATCGTCCAACAGAAGGCGAATATATGTTGAATGACGTGAATATTTTAACAGCAGACGAGTCAAAGTTAGCACTCATTCGAAATGAATATATCGGCTTTGTGTTTCAGCATTTTAATTTATTGCCTCGTCTTTCGGCAGTGGAAAATGTGGAGCTGCCGCTTATTTATGGCGGTATAAAGAAAGCAGAGCGCCGCGAGCGGGCATTAGAGGCACTAGGAAAGGTTGGATTAGCAGATCGCGTGCATCATTTGCCAAATGAATTATCAGGCGGGCAAAAGCAGCGTGTGGCGATTGCGCGTGCAATTGCGAACAACCCAACATTTATTATGGCTGATGAACCAACAGGTGCGCTCGACACGAAATCCGGTGAGCAAGTTATGAATATTTTCACTCAGCTTAATAAAGAAGGCACAACAATTGTCATGGTTACGCATGAAGAGGAAGTTGCTGCGTATTCGTCTCGCCGCATTGTGCTCAGAGATGGAAGAATTACAGAAGATAGAAGGTGGGCCGTATGAGTTTACTAGATAGTATGAAAATCGCGCTTTCTTCTATTCTAGCTCATAAATTACGCTCGGCATTGACGATGCTAGGGATTATTATCGGTGTTGGTTCTATTATTACTGTCGTTGCCATCGGACAAGGCGGGGAAGCGATGCTGAAGTCGCAATTTGCCGGTGCAGGTAATAATGTCATTCCAATTCAGTTTCAGGCGGATATCAATGATCCATTTGCAGCAGGAATGGGAGAACGTCCTGAATTAACAGACGAAGATATTTTGGAACTGAAACAAGTGCCAGAGATTGCTCATGTTGTTACGACAAATTCGAGTATGGAGCCGCTTGATATTAATGATAAAAAGGACATGACAAATATTATCGGACTTGATAGTGAATATTTTGCGGTCAATAAAATCAAATTGATTGAAGGCCGCTCTTTAAATGAAGGTGACGTTGAGCATGGTAATAACGTTGCGATGATTAGTACGAAAGCAAAGGATATGTTTTATTCGAAAGAAAATCCTGTTGGAAAAATTATTGAGTTAAAGGGCCAGCCACTGCAAATTATCGGGGTGTATAAATCTGATAATGAATTTATGGGCATGGGGATGTCGGAAATGTTAATTCCGATTTCCCTTTGGCCAACGTTATATGGAAAAAGTGAAATTCAAAATATTGCGGTGCAAGCGAAAAATGTGGATCAACTACAAGAGGCAGGGAAAAAAGCAGTTGGCGTTTTAAACGACCGCAAACCAAATGATATTCCAGGTAAATATGAAATCATTGATCTTGAGAAAATGAAAGAAAGCATCTCGAAAGTAACAAGTATTATGACGATGATTATCGGTGGTATTGCTGGTATTTCTTTAGTCGTTGGCGGTATTGGCGTTATGAATATTATGCTCGTATCTGTTACAGAGCGTACGCGTGAAATTGGTGTTCGTAAAGCGCTCGGGGCAACACGCGGAAAAATTTTGCTTCAATTCTTAATTGAAGCAGTGATGTTAACGCTTCTTGGCGGTCTTATCGGAATCGGCCTTGGTTATGGAGGCGCTTATATTGTTTCTGCCTTTGCGAAATGGCCACCGCTCGTTTCGTGGCAAGTTGTACTTGGAGGCGTTTTATTCTCAATGACACTCGGTATTATTTTCGGATTAATTCCGGCAAACAAAGCAGCGAAGCTCGATCCAATCGAAGCGCTACGCTATGAATAACAGAAGGTTTTTGTATATTTCTTTATAAAGTGAAACTTCCATCAGTGAAGGGGGCTTTATCCCTCACTGATGGTTAGTTGAACTAATCGGGCTTTTACGGGCAGTTATCCCCCACCCATCTTCTTTGCTTTTCTCTGAATCTTGAGGTGGGGGTCTTACTGCCCGTTAATGCGGGATAAAAAGAAGAACTCATGGATGACCCATGAGTGCCTCTTTCAATTACGC
>NZ_NTTM01000045.1:0-39605 GCF_002560985.1 Bacillus sp. AFS018417 | reverse complement strand
ACCCCCACTGATTAAAGTTTTACTTTATGACTATCCCTTTGTAATTCAGATCATTTGATACATCTTCTGCCATATTGACTTGAATTCAAATTATAAATATAATGTAATTTTGTTCATTTATATATTCACGTGGTTCGTAACCATCCCACGTAAAAAAACTAAGGAGATCATACAATGAAAATTAAGACACTTGTTGGTAACGGGATTTTAGCAGCTTTATATATTGCCGTTTCCATGCTTATTCAGCCTTTTGGTTTTACGAATATTCAATTTCGTATTTCGGAAATGTTCAACCATCTTGTTGTGTTCAATAAAAAGTATATTTATGGGATTGTGTTAGGCGTATTTTTAACAAACCTCTTTTTCTCACCAATGATTGCATATGATCTTGTATTTGGGGTGGGGCAATCTATTATTGCCTTACTTTGTACAATTGTTTCTATGCGTTTTATAAAAGGGATATGGGCGCGTATGATTTTTAATATTGTTGTCTTTACGGTTACAATGTTCCTTATTGCGATTGAACTACATCTTGCATTCGACTTACCATTTTTGTTTACATGGCTAACATGTGCAATTGGTGAATTTGTTGTAATGGCTATTGGAGCACCTGTTATGTATTTTATTAATAAACGAGTGCAGTTTGAAAAATTTGTGTAAGATGGATAAGAGAGTTGTTCACTTAATAGTGACAACTCTTATTTCTTTTCCTCAATTTATATTTGCAGGAGTTTCATTTTATCCCGCTATTTTGGGGCAGTAAGACCCTCATCTCAAGACTCAGAGAGAAGCGAAGAAGATAGGTGGGGGATAACTGCTGGCATGCGCCCGATTGGTTCAACTAACCATCAGCGGGGGATGAAAAAAACCACTGATGGAAGTTTCACTTTATCGTGCGGAGATGTGATGTATTCGGAATAGAATACTGTGCTCATAGACAAAATATTATAAAATGAACATGTAATATTTGGTAGTGTATTGATTTTGTATGTAAAAGGGGGAGCAAAATGAAATATAAAATAACTTGGTTATATCGAACAAAACATGGTTTAGAGACCAAACTTGAAACAGATTACCTTCGTTTAGAAGACACGATGCAGTTTGCAGTAGACTTTGAAAAAACAGGGAGAGCGAAAGAACTGTTGTTTTATGATGAAATGGGGACGGAGTGGACGTTAAAAGAAGTTAAGAAATTGAGTAAACAAGTTGAAGAAGAGCCGCAAGATCTCTTATTGTATTTCGATGGAGGGTACGATATTGAGAAGAAAGAAGCGGGCGTGGGAGTGAGTATTTATTATAAGAAGCAGGGAAAAACGTATCGAATTCGTCGCAATGCTTACATAGAAGGAATTGATGATAATAATGAAGCGGAATATGCTGCGTTATTATACGGAATGAATGTGCTAGAAGAGCTAGGAGTTAAGTATGAATCCGTTATACTTCACGGTGATTCTCAAGTGGTGCTCCAGCAATTAGCAGGTGAATGGCCATGTTATGAGGAACATTTAATCCATTATTTAGATCAAGTCGAACAAAAAGCAAAACAGATGAGAATAAAATTGATATGTGAACCTGTTTCTAGAAAACAGAATAAAGAAGCTCATCAATTGGCAACGCAAGCACTTGAAGGAACGGATATTGATAGTCATAAAGAAATAACAGAGTAGGGGTGTGAAGGAGTGGATCGTAAGCAGCTCATTACGGAAGTGAATGATTTATTAGAAACATATTGCGATGGCTGCTTTTTACAGCAGCATTTTCGAAAAGAACATAGTAAATATTATGCCCACTCCTTTTGCATTCGGCAATGCACAATAGGAGCAAAGCTAAAGGAGTATGGAAACCGATTATCTTGAACGATTCCCTATTTACTTTGTTGAGATAGGGAATTTTATACGATTATATGTAGAAAGCTTACAGTAGTTTTTATCCTGCTATTTTGGGGCAGTAAGACCCCCACCTCAAGATTTAGAGAGAAACGAGGAAGATAGGTGGGGGATGAAAAAACACTGATGGAAGTTTCACTTTATAGTTCGTTACGTACATAAATAGAAACATCCAGAGAATCCCCCTGGATGTTTTTTAATGCTTTGCTTCTTGTAATTGATGCTCGCATTTCTCTAATTTTTCTTCTTGATCTAATAAAAATGGTGTATCTAAATCTGTTGCTACTTCTTTCATTGTTTCCAGCTGAAGGCGAGCTGATTCAACCGCATTTGTAGCATGCTGCAATGATTCAGGATCCATTGTGACCGTCGCGGAGCCAACCATTTTTTGAGCAGTTTCTACGCGGAATTTTACTTCTTCAAAATCGTTTACAGGTAAACCCATTGTTTTCTCCTCCTTTATTTTCTCATTTCACATAGTTTTCGCTCTGAGAAAAAGAAATATACAGAGGAATAAACAAAGGAGGTTACCGATGGATAACCTCCTGTCATATGTTGAATTAAAGTTTTACTACGTTAGCAGCTTGAGGTCCGCGGTTTCCTTCAACGATTTCGAAAGAAACTTCATGACCTTCTTCTAGAGATTTGTAGCCTTCTCCTTGAATTGCACTGAAGTGTACGAATACATCGTCTGCACCCTCAACTTCGATAAATCCAAAACCTTTTTCGCTGTTAAACCATTTTACTTTACCTTGCATGTTATGATGCCTCCTAAATATGATTACTTTCTCATTTAGTGAATAATACAGAAAACATTCACAAATTCATAAAATTGAATTGTTATATTCTTGAATATTCTGCTAAATAATAACTTAAATATACATGAAATAGGAGATTTTAGTCAAGTAAGCGGTTTTATCTTTTTGTATTTTTAAATAATTTTTTACACTAGCTTTATAAATCATGTATAGGACAAATGCTAATTTTAATAACTTTAAATAAAGGTTGTACATAAAGAGGTGAGAGAATGCATCGGTCTTGTACCCGTAAAAGCCTGATTGGTTAACCATCAGTGAGGGATGAGAAAAGGACGATATACCAACTTGGATATTTACAGTAATTGAAAGCTCTTCTAATGTTGTATTAAATCTAGCGTTACTTTGCAATTTTGGGTTATCTTTATGTTTATATACACATATTATACAAGCATTCATATGCTATATAGGACTTCTTATTGTTTTATCCTGGATTTTCAAGTGTAAAACAAGGAATTTTACAATAAAATATGGAATATAAACAGGAAGAGGCAGGAGAATTTCTTTCAGAAATACATTAAATATTGCTTTTTCTGTTCATTTTGAAAGAACATTGCTTCTACACAAAGCATTCGGGTATATTACAGGGGAGCAAGGATTATATTAGTCGTTTGTTACATTCATTTTGTGTATACAGCTTTACAATTGTTCATATAAATTGAAGGGGAGATTTTTATGTATCGAACCATAGTAAATGAAAAAGAAATTATTATTACATTAGCGCCGAAAATTCGAAAGGAAGTAACAGACAGAAATCCATTATACGAGGCTGTTCTTCAAACTGCTGAACGATTACTTCAAACAAAACAACCGACATTTGCTGTAAATCATGAAATATTAGGGCTAATTATTGGAGAAGTACAAAGAGGAGAAGTAACAGTTTTTGCAGTGGAACATATTATTCCGAAACAGAATATATTTGGCTCAAGTAATTTTTTCTATCCAAATGGAGAAGCAAGTAAGTTTATAATGGGAATAGAATAGAGAGAAAAGAAAGCGGTCATAACAATACGTTACGGCCGCTTTCTAAGGAGAGGGATATAGGGATGAAGCGAGTTATAAAAGAGTATTTCTTTCAGCATGATATTGTCATTATGATTGGAATTTTAATTGCTTTTATCGTTTTTTTGAACATGCAATTGTTTACATGGATTGCGGCTATTGCAGTCATTGCGGGTATTATCTTTTATACAATTAATGAATATGTAACACATCGTTTTTTATTTCATTTAAAACCGCCGAAGAATCCATTTTTATTAAAAATGTTAAAACGTCTTCATTATGATCATCACGTATATCCGAATGATTTAAAGTTATTATTTTTACCCGTGTGGTATAGTCTTCCTGGATTTACGATATATTTATGCATTGTATACGGTATTACTTCTAGCGTCACGGTGACATTATCATTTGGAATTGGAATGATCTTCATGCTTTTAGTATATGAATGGAAACATTACATTGCTCATCGGCCAATGCGCCCAATGACTCCATATGGAAGATGGCTAAAGAAGCAGCATATACTCCATCATTATAAAAATGAGAACTACTGGTTTGGAGTATCGAATCTGTTTTACGATTTTTTGTTCAAGACATATAAAGAAGGAAAAGATGTCGAAACGAGTGAAACAGCTCGTAATTTGGAAGGTGAGAAAGCAGTGCAATAAGCACTGTTTTTTTATTGCAATACATGTTTCGTTGAAAATGGAAAAATATGACGTAATTTGTCTATCGAAAAATCTTTGCTTATAAAAATAGATTGTCTACAATGGGATTAAGTTTCTGAATATTTATAAAATTTAGTAATTAATACATTCATGGGAGGGGATTTTCTATTATTCGTATTGAAAAGAAAGGGGACGATATGAAGTGAAACAAGAAACGTCTGCTCGTAAATTAAATAGCGAAATCAATTACACAGAAGTAGTACGATCTGCTGAATTTCAAAATTTGTTACAAGCAAAGAAAAAATTTATTGTACCGATGAGCATTTTCTTTTTTAGTTTTTTTATTGCCTTGCCTATTTTAACATCGTATTCAAAAGTGCTTAATACACCAGCGGTTGGTGATATTACATGGGCATGGGTGTTTGCACTTGCTCAGTTCGTTATGACGTGGGCCCTGTGTATGATCTATAGTAAAAAAGCAGAATCATTTGATCGGTTATCGAATCAGATTCTTGAAAACATAGATAAAGAGAGGGGATAAATATTGAATACAACAGCTTTTACATTGTTTTTAGTAATTGTTCTTGGAACGCTCGTCATTACGTACTATGCATCGAAAAAAACAAAAAATGCAAGCGATTTTTATACAGCAGGCGGTGGATTAACAGGGTGGCAAAATGGTTTGGCGATTGCGGGTGATTATATGTCTGCTGCTTCTTTTCTTGGAATTGCTGGAGCAATAGCATTAACAGGTTTTGATGGGTTCTTTTATAGTATTGGTTTTCTTGTTGCATATTTAGTTGTATTATATCTTGTTGCAGAGCCGCTTCGAAATCTTGGAAAATTTACGTTAGCAGATATGATTGCAGCACGTTTTGATGCAAGAAAAGTACGCGGGGTAGCGGCGCTTAATACGATGACAATTTCGATTTTTTATATGATTGCACAGTTAGTTGGGGCAGGAGCACTTATTAAATTATTATTAGGAATTGAATATACAACGGCTGTATTGATTGTTGGGACATTGATGACTGTATATGTTATTTTTGGCGGAATGACAGCAACGAGCTGGGTTCAAATCGTTAAAGCAGTATTATTAATGGCAGGTACATTTATTATTTCTGTTATCGTGTTTGCGAAGTTTAATTTTAGTATTACAGAAATGTTTTCACAAATGAAGACAGCAACACCGCTGAAAGAAGCATTTTTAAATCCTGGTGTAAAGTATAAAGTTGGTTTAGATACTATTTCTTTAAATCTAGGGCTTGTTCTTGGTACTGCAGGATTGCCGCATATTCTCGTTCGTTTCTTTACGGTGCGTGATGCCAAAACAGCTCGTCAATCTGTTGTATATGCAACGTGGTTAATCGGAGCTTTTTATATTATGACAATCTTCTTAGGGTTTGGAGCAGCAGCATTTGTTGGGAATAGCGCGATTGTAAAAGCGAATGCTGCTGGAAATATGGCAGCGCCAATGTTAGCAAAAGCGTTAGGTGGAAATCTTTTGTTTGCTTTCGTTTCGGCAGTAGCATTTGCGACAATTTTAGCTGTAGTAGCAGGACTTGTTTTAACAGCCGCATCAGCGTTTGCTCATGATTTCTATAATGAAATTTTACGCCGCGGAAAAGCGACGGAAAAAGAACAAGTGAAAATGGCGCGCTATGCTTCAGTTGGAGTTGCAGTATTTTCTATTATTTTAGCGTTATTTGCGCAAACATTAAATGTAGCGTTCCTTGTATCGCTTGCGTTTGCTGTTGCGGCGAGTGCAAATTTACCAGTTATTTTATTCACGATATATTGGAAGCGTTTTAATACGACCGGTGCAATTTGTGGTATGCTTGTTGGCTTAACTTCTGCTATTGTCCTCGTTGCGCTGAGTCCGAATGTATGGAATCCGGTGGCTGGAAAAGCAATTTTTGTTGGGGAGCCGTTATTTCCATATACAACACCAGGCATAATCTCCATTCCACTTGGATTTCTAGCTGCCTATTTAGGGACGATTTTATCTAGTAAGAAAGAAGATGCCGCGAAATTTGATGAAATATTAGTAAAGTCGAATACAGGACATGGCATTAGTGACGTATCGGCGCATTAAGAAACAGAGTGCTTTCTGGCTAAAGGAAAGCACTTCTTTTTGTTATTTTACTAAATAACATTTACTAATTTTCTTTTTTGAATATTTTTATTAGCCGGTAGGATTTACAGCATTTTTGTGGAATGAAAGTTTAGGAAGAGAAAAATTTAAATCATCATGAGGCACCGAACAGCTTTAGATATAAAAAGTTGTAATGGAAGGTGGAATGTATGGTGAAAACGAAGCAATCTGGAGAATTATTAGCAAAAGATGAAAAATACGTATGGCATGGAATGCGTCCGTATAGTCCAAGCAGTACAATGATTGGAACAAAGGCAGAGGGCTGCTGGGTGGAGGATAGTGAAGGAAAACGCTATCTAGATGGAATGAGCGGTCTTTGGTGTGTGAATAGTGGTTATGGAAGAAAAGAACTAGCTGATGCTGCGTATGAACAGTTACAAAAGCTTTCCTATTTTCCAATGTCACAATCACATGAGCCGGCAATTCAATTAGCAGAAAAATTAAATGAATGGCTTGGTGGGGAATACGTTATTTTCTTCTCTAATAGTGGATCAGAGGCAAATGAGACAGCATTTAAAATTGCTCGTCAATATTATGCGTATAAAGGAGAACCGCATCGTTTTAAAGTTATGGCACGCTACCGCGGTTATCATGGAAATACAATGGCAGCAATGGCAGCAACAGGACAAGCACAGCGGAAATATCAATATGAGCCGTTAGCTGCAGGGTTCTTACATGTCACACCGCCAGACTGTTACCGCATGCCAGGAATTGATGCAGAGGATATTTATGATGTGGAATGTGTAAAAGAAATTGATCGCGTGATGACGTGGGAATTGAGTGAAACGATAGCAGCATTTATTATGGAACCAATTATCACAGGCGGAGGTATTTTAATGCCGCCGCAAAATTATATGAAGGCTGTTCATGAAACGTGTAAAAAGCATGGGGCACTTCTTATTAGCGATGAGGTCATTTGTGGTTTTGGACGTACAGGAAAACCATTTGGATTCATGCATTATGATGTAAAGCCAGATATTATTACGACGGCGAAAGGAATTACAAGTGGATATTTACCATTGTCCGTAACGGCAGTGAAAAAAGAAATTTATGAGGCGTTTCAAGGGGCGGGAGAATACGAGTTTTTCCGTCATATTAATACATTTGGCGGAAATCCAGCAGCTTGTGCATTAGCACTTAAAAATTTAGAAATTATGGAGAACGAAGGATTGGTTGATCGTTCTGCTCAGATGGGATCTCTTCTATTAGAACAATTAAAAGAAGCGATTGGTGACCATCCATATGTAGGAGATATTCGCGGAAAGGGGTTACTCGTTGGAATTGAACTTGTAAACGATAAAGCGACGAAAGAGCCAATTGATGGGGACAAAATTGCAACGGTGATGAATGCTTGTAAAGAAAAAGGATTACTTATTGGTCGCAACGGTATGACGACAGCTGGTTATAATAATATTTTAGCATTAGCACCGCCGCTTGTAATTTCTAGCGAAGAAATTACGTTTGTTGTAGAAACAGTGAAGGCGGCGATGGAACGTATTTGATAAAAGGTGAAAGCGGGCCAAAAGGACAAGGCTCGCTTTTTAGTTTGCTATTTATTGCAAAGAATACATACATGTATAATATAGTTGCTGCCCGCAATAGCGGGATAAAGTGAAACTGTTGTCAACGGAGCAATAAAAAGTGTGATTAGGTTAATGAATTTGAAATGAACGGAGAAATAAATATGTTATTAAATCAACGTTTTACAATTGGCGAAATGGCGAAAATGCATAACATTCCTGAATCGACATTGCGTTATTATGATGAAAAAGGGATCTTTCATCCAGCAATTGTTGATTCACAAACGAATTATCGATACTATACGATTGATCAATTTTCAATGTTGGATACAATTAAATTTTTACGTCAGCTAAATATACCGTTAAAAGAAATTAAACGATATATAGATGAAAGAACGCCAGAATTTGCGTTGGGCTTATTGAAAAAACAGGAAGAGATGTTATTGAAAAAACAAAGGGAAATCGAATATACGTTAGCAAAAATAAAGCATAAAATTCATCTAATGCAAGAAGCTGTACAAACAGACGCTAATAATGTCTTTTTTACAGAACTACCAAAGCGAAAAATTACATCTCTTCCTATTACTCCAAATGTAACGGATGATATGTTTGAGTATTATATTCATTCACTTCAAAAAAATATGAAACAAGTAGATAATAGTTTGTTTTCGGGTGATATAGGC
Organism: Bacillus sp. AFS018417; assembly: GCF_002560985.1. Taxonomy (NCBI): domain Bacteria; kingdom Bacillati; phylum Bacillota; class Bacilli; order Caryophanales; family Bacillaceae; genus Bacillus; species Bacillus sp. AFS018417. The sequence continues at coordinate 30,879 of NZ_NTTM01000045.1, read as the reverse complement.
GTTACTGTAGCAAAAGAAGCATTATTACAACATGATTTTCAAGCGTACAATAGCGTATTTATTCTTCTTGATTACATGCCATTTCAAATTGCTACTTCTAATGTAATTGAAGAGGGAATATATGCGTGTGCGTATCATCATGGACCATACGAAGAAACTGGTAAGACTTACAAGAGGCTGCTACTAGCTATTGAGAAGGATGGATATGAAATATGCGGTGATGCAATTGAATTAGCCTTAATTGATTGGTCCGTAACGAGTAACCAAGAAGAGCAAGTGACAGAAATTCAAATCCCTGTGGTGAAAAGAGTAAAATAGTAAGGCTTTTCATTTATTACAAAATATATTTTTTACTTCTCTCTTGACCTTAAAGTAACTTGAAGGTTTAGAATGTGAGCAGAGAGTCGTAAAGGAGAGTTTTGTTATGGAAGCAACTGAGAATCTAAGAGAAAAACCGATTAAAAGTTTATTTATTTCGTATTTAATTCCGGCTGTACTTGGAATGGTACTGATGTCGGTGAATATTATGATTGATGCAGTTATGGTTAGCCGAGGTGTGGGTGCGAATGGTTTGGCAGGAGTGAATGTTGCTGTTCCCGCATTTTCCATCTTTTTCTCAATCTCATTATGGATTGGAATGGGCGGAGCAACAATGTATTCTATCGCTTTAGGAGAAAATAAAGTAGAGCGAGCACGTTCTATTTTCACGCAATCTATGACGGTAGCCGTTGCTATTGTTGGTGTATTAATGATCATTTGTTTATGGAAAATAGAAGATATAGCTTACTTATTTGGAGCAAATGATGTAATTTTACCGTATTCATTAGATTATCTCCATGTATTATTCACATTTGGAATGATATATGTATTAGAGAATATTTTAAGTACATTTATACGAAATGATGGAAATCCGAATTTAGCTATGGCAGGTCTTATTGTCACAGCGGTGTTAAACATTGTATTTAATTATATTTTTATCTTCATTCTTGGCTGGGGTGTGACAGGATCAGCATCTGCTACTATTTTATCTGCAGCAATTGGTTTTCTTGTACTACTGAGTCATTTCTTTAGAAAAAACAGTATTTTAAAATGGACGAAATTACATTTAGAATGGTCGACTGTAAAACAAATTATGATCATTGGTTTTCCAAGTTTCACGACAGAGGTTACGGTAGCAATTGTAACGATTGGTTTTAACATTACTTTTATTCAGTACGCTGGTGAGCAAGGCGTTGCATCATATGCTATGGTAAACAGTATTCATGCCATAACGTTACTTTTATTCTTTGGAGTTGGGGCAGCGCTACAACCTATCGCGAGCTTCCATTATGGTGCAAACTTATCGGAACGGTTGAAAGAAGGGTTACAGCTTGCGGTTAAAACAGCTGTTGTACTTGGTGTTATTGCAACAATTACCGGTTTATTCTTTGGGAAATATCTTATCGGTTTATTTGACGTTCAATCTGAAGAATTATTAAATATGACTCTAATAGGAATCAGTTTATTCTTCACGCAATACGTATTTTTAGGTTATAACATTGTATATGGAGAGTATTTTCAATCCGTAAGACAAACAACAAAATCTGTTTTTATTATATTGAGCCGTGGGTTGCTGCTTATCATACCTCTTCTGTGGATTATGCCGAAATTGTTTGGTGTAAATGGAATATGGCTTGTAATGCCTGTGGCGGAATTATTAACAGCGTGTGCTGTATTTGCGATGAATCGTTTTTCACATCCAGTTTCTATACGAATGTTGGCAGAGAGACATGTATAATGATGAAATCCCCTTAATGTGTTAAGGGGATTTTTTGTTTTGTTATTCATAAACAGAATTTCTACTTCAAAATTCTAAGCATCACTAATAGAAATCTCAGTATGCTCTATGTAAAAAAATTGTATTGTATACGTGATTCTATATTCCTATTTGGAGTAGGAATATTACTTTTAAAGGATGAATTGGGCCGAATTGGAAAAAAGACTACACAAGTGGTTGGAAGAATATTAAGATGAAAAAATAAAGAGAGGGGAGTATTTGTAGAAATGCTAAAAAGAAAAAAGTGGATAACGTATGGCATGATTCTTTTGATGATTGTAGTTGGTTATATGAGTACTTTACAATATATAATTTACAAGCATGGACATATGGAAGCGCCAAATAATGCAGATTATATGATTGTACTTGGTGCGGGTGTGAAAGGAACAGAACCTTCTTATTCTCTGCAATATCGTATTGATAAAGCCGCGGAATATTTAAAAACACATCAACAAACAATTGTAATTGTATCTGGTGGTAAAGGAAAAGGAGAGGATATTTCTGAAGCTTTGGCTATGAAACGAGGATTAATAAAACAGGGGATTCAAGAAGAACGAATTATAATGGAAGATCGTTCTACAAATACAGATGAAAACATAAAATTCTCAAAATCTCTTATTCCAGCAAATAAGAAAAAAGGAATTATCGTAACGAACGATTTTCATATGTATCGTGCAAAAAAGATTGCTGAAAAACAAGGATTGCAGTTAGAGGGATTGTCTGCAAGAACACCAAAACCTATTATCATTCAATCTAATGTTCGAGAATATTTGGCAATTACAAAGTATTGGCTCATGGATCAAATATAACGAGAAATCTTACAAAACTGTAATTTAGCTGAAAGGTAAAACGATAGTTTCTAAAGTTTTGGAATGGCATAATAAAAGTAACAAAACAACAAAACTTTAGAGGTGAATCGTATGAAAAGCAATAATATTTTATCTTCATTATGTTATTTTAGTATTTTCTTTGCACCGTTCTTATTTCCAATTATCGTCTTCTTTATTGCCGAAGGTGACGTGAAATATCATGCAAAAAAAGCACTATGGACGCACATAATTCCATTCATTATCTTATTTGGAGGCCTTGCTCTTTCGGGGGCAGTTGGTATTGGTATGGGAGAAGCTGCAAGTATTGGTGTTGGTATGAGTGTAACGTATGTCATCTTTGCGGTTGTAGGAATTTATTACTGTGTTTGGAATATTGTCAAAGGTGTCAAGGTGTTGAAAGCAGCTTAATTATGTATGAAAGGATCAATCAAATAAGATTGATCCTTTTTATGTATCATTTTGTTATAAGCATATCGTTTGTCTGTATGCGAAAAATATGTTAATTATTGAGTATTCAGACTACAGGAGGCGGGATGTTATGAATGAAATTATACATAAAATGGAACAACACGTATCAGTCCGAAAATATAAGAAAGAGCTAATTCCAAAGAATATAATCGAAAGAATGATTGGAGCAGCACAGCATGCGGCATCATCACATTTTGTGCAAGCATATTCAGTTGTATATGTAACAGATGAAGCATTGAAAGAGCAACTAGCGGAGCTATCTGGAAATCGTCACGTGAAAAGCTGCGCGGCATTCTTTGTTTGCTGCGCAGATTTAAAGCGATTAGAAATCGCATGTGAGAAGCATGGAACAGAAATTAAATCTGATACAACAGAAAATTTTATTGTGGCAACGGTAGATGCTTCCCTCTTTGCTCAAAATTTAGCGCTCACTGCTGAATCCCTTGGATACGGTATTTGTTATATTGGCGGAATTCGTAATAACCCAGAGCAAGTAAGTGAATTGTTACATTTACCGAAGAAGGTATATCCAGTATTTGGAATGACGATTGGTGTACCAGATGAAACTCATGGAGTGAAACCTCGTTTACCAGTTGGAGCTATTTTACATGAAAATGTATATGATGAGAAAAAATATAATGAATTATTAGATGAATATGATCATACGACAAACCAGTATTATAAGGAAAGATTGACAAATCAAAAGGATGTGACATGGACTGGTTCAATGAGTGCGTTCATGTCGCAGGAGAAGCGATTGCATATGAAAGAGTTTTTAGTTAAAAAAGGATTTAATAAAAAATAATGTAGAAAAAGCGGCTACTACATATGCCGCTTTTTTTTATGTATTTTGTAACCTTTCTACTGTTTACAAGCCTCTACATCAATCCCAGCAGCAATTAATTTTTTTTCCCCTTCTTGTTCAATAATCTTTTGTAATTTTGATAAGAACGAATCAAAATCTGTATGCTGTGCAACTTGGAATGTCATTTTATGTTCAATTGGAAGCCATGTATCAATGTCTGCCTCATTATGCTGGATTTTTACTTCTAGTTTATCTAGAGCGTTTGCTACTTTTGCCTCATATGTTTCTTTTTCTTCAAACTCCATCCATAGGTCATATAATTCTTCTCCAAGTGGACCTGATAGTGTATGTTTAATATTCAGGATTGCTTGTTGTTCGTTTTCTTGTTTTTTTCGCTTTAATTCTTCACTATTCATTGTATCAAACGCAGGAATATCACCAGCTTCAGCTTCGACCAAATCGTGAATAATCACCATTTTAAGTAACTTTTCTATGTTCACTTCTTTATCTAAATAAGGCTGAACGAGGATAGCCATAAGTGACATACGCCATGTATGCTCTGCCACACTCTCTTGACGGCCGTTAGAAAGCCAACTGTGCCGCATTTCATATTTGAGTTTTTCTGCTAGTGCAATGATCTTTAAAATATTATATTCCATATAAATCCTCCTCCATATATGTTAATCTTAATACGAAAATGAAATGTGTCAATTTATGGCTTTATATTTACAAAGTTTGATGAAATAGCAAGCAGTGGTGAACTGCTAAAAACTCCAGCTGTTTCATCTGCACCAATTGTATTTACAACAGATGGCCAAGATGTTACACAGTATTTGTATATTGTAACAGCTGAACATTTAGCAAAATAAATGAAGCGGTGCAGCAAAATATCGCGCGTCTACAAACAAAATCAGTTGATGCAAATATGAAAGCATATCTTGTAAAGCATGAAGACAAGAGCCTTACAATAGATGGAATAAATATCGCTAATTTGCCAAATGGAACAGCAATTGTTCACAATTATATGTTAGAAAACTCAAATGTTGATATGACGAAAGAAAAGCCCAATCTTATGACAAACCAAAAGATGGTTCAAGCATCGCAGCGTGTCATGACAACATTTGATAAAGTGTACGATAAAGAATCCAATGAATTATTAAGATAAGGAAATGCCCGAAGAGGGCATTTCTTTTTTGTGTGGAAAAATAAGGATGGGAGGAGAGGGGGATGAAATTAAATATTGAGAGAGTTGTCTTTTTTATTTAAAATTCAGAATATTATTGACTCGATTGAATTTTCTTTTTATATTAGTAGGTATAATCATAACTACTAAAGGGAAATGAGGTTGTGACAGAAGTAAATTGTATCAGTTAACTACCCATTATTTAAACGTTAACATGTTTTTACGTACGTGTTGCATTGTAAGCTGATGAAAAACTGATTTTTATGGTCATGTATCATTCTTTGAATGATACATGGAGATTTCTTAGAAGTGTTACGATTCATTAGAGCGAATAGATAATATTGTGAAAGAGTTGTAAAAGTTTAGTTTTTCTCAATATGAATGCAACGCTTATATCGGTTTATCCCGCACTAACGGGCAGTAAGACTCCCACCTCAAGATTCTGAGAAAACAAAGAAGATAGGTGAGAGATAACTGCTCGTAAGAGCCCGATTGGTTCAACTAACCATCAGTGGGGATGAAGAAAAACCCCCACTGATGGAAGTTTCACTTTATTAGGCAAGCTGTTTTCTTACATAAGGGAGAAGGGGGAGTTAGGATGGAACGAGCAGCGGTATTAGAGTCTCAAGATGAAACGTTTATGCAGGGTGTGAAAGATTGTTTACCAACAGTTCTCGGTTATTTAAGCATTGGCGTTGCATCAGGTGTTATTGAGAAAACAGCCGGATTTTCAATAACAGAAATTGCACTTATTTCATTACTGATTTATGCTGGCTCGGCACAGTTTATTATGGCTGGAATGTTTGTAGCGGGTGCACCAGCTTCTACTATTATTTTTACCGTTTTCTTTGTAAATCTAAGACATTTTTTAATGAGTGCAGCATTAGCTCCATACTTAAAAAAAGTATCAATTTGGAAAAATATAGTGATTGGCTCGCAAATTACTGATGAAACATTTGGCGTTGCAGCCCAGCATGTAACAGGAAAACAATATGTAAGTGAAAAATGGATGCTTGGTTTAAATGTGACAGGTTATGTAAATTGGGTAATAGCAAATATCATTGGAGGCATTTTGGGAGATTGGATACCAGACCCGCATACATACGGGATGGATTATGCACTTCCAGCGATGTTTATCGGGTTGTTTGTTTTACAACTTGTGAGCAGCCGTCCAAAGTTATTTGTTCATCTTTGCGTTGCCATTGCATCGATTATGATTGCATTTTTTGCTCATTTCTTTGTATCAAATAGTGTTGCTGTTATTGTTGCAACACTTGCAGCAGCGACAATTGGGATGGTGATTGAAAAATGGAAGTAAGATGGGATGTATTACTTGTTGTACTCGGATCTGCAATCGTCACATTACTTCCGAGAGTAGTGCCACTGCTTGTATTAAGTAAAGTAGAAATTCCAGAATGGGGGTTAAGATGGCTAAATTATATTCCAATTGCAATATTGGCTGCATTGTTAGCACAAACATTATTTATGAACGAAACCGTGCAAGTGGATTATTTATTAGCGGCTATTCCGACGTTCCTTGTTGCAATTTTTACACGGAGCTTATTAGGTGCAGTACTAACGGGAGTTATTGTAATGTTTTTATTACGTTTATTTCTCCCATTTTAATGGGGGGCTAAGAAAACGATTGGTAGGGCTTGATTAAAGAAAATCCTCACTGATGAAAGTTTCATTTTTTGTAACAAGGATTATCTCATATTGCATCGAACTTTGTAATATAACGATTACAAAAGGGGTGGTGCCATGTTTATTTTAACAATTGGTGTTGTTATGTTTACAATGTTTTTATTTTTTATTATTGGGCTTACAACATATACAATGTTTGTTCAAAAAGTGACGCCTCAAATTTACTACACACCGTTTGAATCAATTACTGCACAATCATCTGTAGAGTTTCATGAAGAGCAGGAAGATAAGGAAGAAAGTGCGGATGAGAGTAAGGATAAAGATAGATAAAAAGTAATTTTAGTTGAAGGGGAAAAGAAATGAAGAAGTCGAAGGTAGCTAATATTACTGCTATTATAACAATTTTTATCGTGCTAGGAATCTCTATTTTCTCACCTTACAATTATTTGAAACATGTTCATGCAGAAGGAATTTTGCATGAACAAGGAATAAAAGAAGAATTTGAAGATAAAAACGTACAGAGTGTTACATATAAAGGAGATAATACTTATATTGTCAAAACAGATACGAAGGAATATGTTGTAATTCAAGAATATTACACACTTATGAATTATAAATGGAAGATATATGTGCTTGAGAAAACACGGGGATAAACGAAAAATAAACATAACAGAGGAGTAGGGCTACTTCTCTGTTATGTTTTGAAGAAAAGAATGTATCATCTGATACCCTTGATCCGCAGCCTCCTCGTTGTATTTTGGAGAAAATGGATCAAGAAATCCATGTTCTCCGTTAAGTTGTTTTATGTTTAGTTGTGGATGGCCTTTACTTTGCAAACTATTAATTAAAGTAGAAACGGAAAAGCTATGTTCGTTTGCTGGGAATAATAATAACGTAGGACATGTTGGTACAATGTTTGTGTAATCACGAATACGTGAGCCATAGCATCCGATAACAAAGTCAATTTTATAATCTTCACTACATAACCAGGCAAGCGTTGCACCGACGCTAAACCCGAGAATTCCCACATGCATATAGTTATTTCGTAGTTCAGCGAGTATATCTTCAATATGTTGTATCCCCTGTTGAAATCCAGCGCTCTTGAGAAAATGTGAATATGCCTCTGTTTCCTCATCGTAATGAAAAGGAGAGGAGCGGCGTAATAAATTTGGACAAATAACGTCTATAGTCGAAGAGGAAAATGTGTGAATGACATGCTTCATATGTTGGTTGAGTCCATATATTTCGTGCAGAAGTAGAAGCGCAGTTTTCGGTTTTATCATTTACTATTCTCCTTTTGTAGCACGGTACTCTCTTTCAACAAGGCAAATTCTTGTATGAAATTGTTCATACCATTGTTCTCGGCCTCTTTTTCTAGCAATCGTATGGGCTGCATGTTCTTTCCATTGTTGAATAGCTTCAAGTGATTCCCAGTACGAAATGGTAATACCAAAGCCAGTTTCATCACGTACACTTTCAACATCGACAAATCCAGGTTGCTGCTTTGCAAACTTTACCATTTCATCCGCAACGATTTCATAATCATCTGTTTCAGTTGAGAGTTGAGAAGTGAAAATAACCGCGTAGTAGGGTGCTTTGTTCATTTTGTTTTCTCCTTGCTATAAATTTTTTCTTTTTAGTTTAACATGAAATCTGAATAGTGTGTCATTTAATACGTATTTTAATTTCATTTACCGTATTAGATTTAATATGAAAAAATTCATGAAAAACCAAGAATAGTCTCGTTAAATAAGCAGTAAGACATCTAAGCAAGGGATTAACTGCCTGTAAGTACGAGAAATATAAGAAATCCCACTNNAGTGGGATTTCTTATATTTCCTCTAAGCTGTTAACTGGAACAGTAAGTTCACGATTTGGGTTTGTTGCTTCGTATATGTGGGCTGTTTCATTTTTTTCGTCGACATGTTGAATTGTAACAGGCATACCTTGAAAAGTTACATTTGTTTGTTCCGTTGATTTTGAAATTTCTTTTGCTCTTTGAATGTTCATTTTTAAACTCCTCTCTGTGTCCGATTGGTTAACCATCAAGAGAGCTTCCACTAATGGAAGTTACGCTATACTACTATTTTGGCTCATGGTAAGGAATAATATACCAATTGATAGAGAGTTTAAAGTTTTTGAATCATTTGTAATGTTTCTTCAGTGAAAGAAGAAAACATAGGAGCGTGATATTCTTGAATAGCGTTGTGCGCTTGCTTTGCTTCATACAGAGCTTGTTCTTTATCCTGCAGGTGCATATAGCATAAAGCACGAAATGAGCCAGCTGTAGTCAATAATGCTTTGTCTATTGGATGATGCGAATAATTAGGGATTGTTACTTGTTGTAGAGCTTGTAATGCTTCATGATAACGTTCTAGACCATATAAGGCTTTGCCTTTTTCAAGATAATAAAAACCATCTTTTTTGGGACCTAGCACCTTTAAAGACTGTTCCCCGTATGCTTCAATGTGCGCAAGTGCAACTTCATATTGTTTTGTTAGCATATTATGAAAATGAGCTTGTAATATATGAAGAAGAGTTGTTGATACGGCGTTTTCTGTAAATAGAGCGAATTGCTCTGCTTTCTTTAAATAGTACAAGTAACCTTCTATATCTTTAGCAAATGTGGCTTGATAGGACAAAACACGATAAAATTCATCCATCTTATAGTACACTTGATTTTTTTTAGAAAAAGCAATTGCTTGTAAAATAATATCTTTGCAGGCGTCATAATCTCCAATTGCTAATAAAATGATTGCTTCATCTAAAAAAAGTTCAATTTGCATAATTAAGTCCATCTCTAAATGTTTTTCTTTATATTCATCACGAATAGAATTGATTAATTGTAAACATTCATTATATTTTTTGTTGAGAAACAATAATCGAAAGAAGATGAGTTTTGTTTCTGTACTTTCGCGATATAAAGCATATTTTTCGAAAATTAACGTTGCTTTTTCAATATATGCATGGACATGATAATCTTTCATATGAAGTGCTGCTCTAGCGTATTGTTTATATAAACGTGCAGCATCTAGTGTAGATGGTAGCGCATCATGCACAATAGGATGAAGAATTTCGTATACATCTTTAAAACGCATATCTTGTATATGTTGCTCCATTTCTTGCACAAGAGTAGTAAATTCATTCGCTTCTTCTTCTAATAAAAAGCTTGCATCACAGCCGAGTTTATCAGCAAGATAATGTAACGTTTTCATGGAAGGAGTTGCCTTACCATTTTCAATTTGACTGAGCATACTTTTTGTAAGTTCTGTCCCAGCAAGTTCAGATTGGGTAAGTTTTTTTTCTTTTCGTAATGTCCGTATTTTTTCTCCGAGGGTAGCCATGGAACTTCTCCTTTTTTTTAAAAAAGTTAAATAGAATTAAACTTTTTGTTGTCAAATTCAGAAAATTGATTATATAATAAGTTTAACACAATTTAACTTTTAAGAGGAGAGTGATGATGTGGAAGGTGTATTAGAAAAGCAAAATGATGCACGATTAAAAATTGCGACGCGAAATATTGTTTTGATGATGATTGGGAAATTATCATCAATGCTTGGGGCAAATATTTACACGTTTGCAATGGGGCTGTACGTTTTAAAAACGACAGGATCTGGCATGGGATTTGCTATTACACTTGTTTGTGGTTCTGTACCACGTATGATCTGCGGGCCAATCGCCGGAGCAGCAGCAGATCGAATTAACCGGAAATTGCTTGCTGTTGGAGCAGATATATTAAGTGCTCTTATTATGTTCACCATGTTTTTACTTTCAACTTCATTTGGACTTTCATTGATCTTCATCTATGTCTCCGCAGCACTGTTATCTATATGTGCAAGTTTTTTCTCTATTACTTTAACATCTTCTATTCCATCTTTAGTTGATACTACACGTATTCAAAAAGCGAATTCATTAAATCAATCAGCTACATCGCTTGCAACAATTTTAGGACCGATTATCGGTGGTCTTGTATACGGTTTATTTTCTATGAAATTCTTTTTTTTACTGAATGGTATTACATTTGCTTTTGCAGCGATAATAGAAGTATTTATGGTATTTGATTTGTATAAAGCAGACAAAAAAGAAGATAAGGATCATTTTTTAACCAGCATAAAAGAAGGTTTTGTATATGTGAAAGAGCAAAGTGACATATTTTCGATGCTGAAACTTTCACTTTGGCTTAATTTCTTTTTTTGTGCAGTTACGGTCTCACTTCCATATATTATCGTTCAAAAATTATCACTCTCCTCTCAGCAATTTGGAGTAATTGAAGGAATGTTTGCTGTTGGGATGTTAATCGCTTCTATTGTTTTATCTGTTCGAGCAGAAACAACAAATAAGTTTCGGACGATTCGTAGGAACCTTTTCATACTGTCTGGATTATTGTTGTGCATTGTAGTACCAATGTTTCTTCCGTTATCTAAAACAATGGTTTTCATATATTACATTACACTTATGATCCTTTTTGGGGTGAATATCATCACGATTAATGTTCCATTACAAGTCTTTGTTCAAAAAACGACAGCACCAGAATATTTAGGGCGTGTATTCGGATTAATTGAAACAATTGCAACAGCAATTGTCCCTCTTGGAACACTTTTGTATGGTGTACTTTTGGACTATATACCAGCATCTACTGTTATGCTTATATCTACGTTTGGATTGTTTGCTGTTGTTTTTTTGGGAACGAAGCAATGGAAGAATGTACAAAAGCAGGAGGAAGTGTCTATATCTTAAAGAATAAGCAGTCATTGTTACAAAAAGATGAACTTCCTGCATTTGGATAAAAAAAGGAGTATACTAATATTATTATCCTATGATAAGGAAGTGTCGTTATGAGTACTGTTGGTGTTGTATATGGAGTTATTCTTTCTTCTATTTTTGTTTCTTTTACGGTAGGTGTAACGCGTTACATTCATAAGTGGAAAGAAGGGGTTGTAAAGTTAAATCATATTGAAGAAGAAGCAAGTGATTTCATGTTACATCACGGAAAATAAAGTGAAACTCCCATCGGGTGTCTTTTCCCACTGATGGGAAGCTCTCACCAATCGGGCTTTTACGGACAGTTATCATCCACCTATCTTCTTCTCTTTTCTCGGAATCTTGAGGTGGGGGCCTTACTGTCCGTTAATTTGGGATAAAACATTACCTTTACAAAATCTACTGTTAATGGGATGTTTTTTAGAATAATTAAAAATCCATAATTTTATTATGTAAACAGGAAGCGTGGTGCGGAGTATTTTAGAAATACAAGCATCACCCTTTTTTTATGTAATGTATTTTATTGCTATATTACCAAATTTATATAAATTTGGATAATTCCTTCCGCTATAGTTGTAGTAGTTATTATATAATTATGAAAAATGCAAAGGGGATAGGGGAATGACTAATATTTACTTTGTACGTCACGCACATTCTACATATATGCCAGATGAGAGAGAAAGACCATTGTCTGAGAAAGGATGGCAAGCAGCAGAGAGTGTGATAGAAGTATTACAAAATGAATCGATAGATGTTGTGATTGCTAGTCCATATAAAAGGGCTATTCAAACAGTAGAAGGGATTGCTGAACATTTCGAATTATCGATTGAGTTAGAGGAAGATTTAAGAGAACGTTTATTAAGTTTAGAGCCTGTCGAAGATTTCGAGAAATCCATTACGAGAGTATGGGAGAATCCTTCTTTTCAGCTTGAAGGTGGAGAATCTAACACTATTGCCCAGCAGCGCGGAGTTTCTTGCATGATGAAAATCTTGCAGAAATATAGAGGGAAAAATATTGTAATAGGAACACATGGGAATATTATGGTCCTTATTATGAATTATTTCGATTCCAAATATGATTTTTCATTTTGGAAAGGGCTTCATATGCCTGACATATATAAGCTCACATTTACAGAAGATCAGCTTATTCAAGTAAATCGACTTTGGAAAGAAGACATTGTAAAAAATGTGTGAAGATTGACGAAAAGGGCAGGAGATTATGTAACAGTTATAGAAATCAATGGCTGGAGTGAAAAAGTTTTTTAATAAAAGGAGGCTGTTCATATGTTCGAGAAAAACAATAGATTTTCATCCATGCCAGGAGAAGTTGTAGAAGTTCACAATGTGTATGAAATTTTACCACCTGACGGAACGATTATTGGTATGGCAACACCTGAGGAAATGGAAATTGCTGCAGAACTAGAACTAAAGCATTACGCTTTTTCACGTTTAATGGAAGCAAATATTCAATTAGACGGTGCCTCCTATAAAGAGATGTTAGAAGAGTTCGAAGAATATGAGAGAAAATCGATGGCTTTCTGGCGGGCACTGCATGAGCGTTTATCTGTGCCATGGGCATGGGTGTTACGCGTTGATGTTGCAAACGGTCCCATTCATGTAAACAATGGAAACTTGTTTTATGATGTAGAAGAGTTAGAAGAAGACTTTGAATAAGAAGAAGGGGAAAGCAGTATAGACACTGCTTTCCTCTTTCTATAAGTTCTGTATATTTTTGATTTGTTTTATTGCTTCAATTATAATATCGGGCCGATCTATTTCAATGGAGTGCCCCGATTTAGTAGCAACAACAAGCTGGCTTTGTTTTGAAAGTGTAGTTTGTTCATGAATGAGTTCTTGCCATACATTTTCTAATGCTTCTGCTTCTTCATAAGGAATACCATCTTGAATTGCTTGTTGTATAGAATGATGAGCATCTCTGCTAATAATTATTAACGGTATATCAGGGAATTGATTTAAGTCTTTTATTTTTTGTGCACAATCTTTCCAATGGATGATTTCTGATGCAACAGCTTTATAAAGAGATGGAGAGATTGTAAAAGCTAATAATCGTTTTTGTATTTCAATAGGTAATGTAGTTTGCGTAGCTGTTAGTTTTGGGGATACCTCTTGTTGTAATTTGACAGTGTCCATATTGGCATAGCATAAACATTTTTTTATCCATTTTTCATCTGAATCTGTTTTATCTAATGTGGGTAAGTTTAGTTCGTCCAAGCGATGCAGATTCATAGATGTTGAATCGATGAGAACAAGCGCAGCAACTTGTTCTGGATAGAGCATGGTAAAGTGCTGGGCACATAAACCTCCATAAGAATGCCCAACTAAAATAATCGGTTCTGGAATGTGTAAAACGTGTAGCAACTCCCGTAATTCGTATGCGGTTTGCACCGTTGTACGTTCTTCCTCATTTAATTCACTTGTTCCATAGCCAGATCGATGGAACAAAACAATTTTGTAGTATGGAGAAAGTTCATTCGCAACTTCTATCCAATTATAAAAGGAGCAAAACATACCGGTTTGAATCACAACAGTTTGCGTGCCTTGTCCTGTTATCAGCACTTCAACTTTTTTCCCGAAAACATCTACATGTGTAATCAAAAGAAAGCCCCCTTAAGTTTGAAAAAATCTCTGACAGGCCAATAATATCCCCCATACTCCTATACCAAATAGAATAGAAATGCTAAGTGAAAAAGAGTTGCGAAGACCTAAATATACAATGAATAATAGTAAGGCTGATGCTGGAAAACCATATAACACTCCTAGTGCAAAATCGCTTAATTTTTCTCGAGAACCTCCTTCGACAGAAATCCAAAATAAACTGAGCAAACTAATTAATGGAAGGGCGGCAATGAAGCCCCCAAGTGTACTATAGTGCTTAGCGATCTCTGTAACTCCTCCAATAATAAGTGCAGAAACAATCACTTTAATGAGAAAAGACATCGTGAGCCTCCTTCGCTAATAATTCAAATGCCGATTGAATCAGCTTTTTTTCTTCTTTAGATAACTTCTCTCCTATTTGTTTTAGTTTTGCCTCATCGAGCAGTGTATGTGTAGCTAATGCTTGTTGTCCTGTTTCTGTTAGCTTTACAATTACAACTCGTTCATCTTGTTTACTGCGCTCTTTTACTACAAACCCTTTCTGAATTAACCGCTTAATATGTTCAGAAGCTGTGTTATGAGAGAGATGTAGTTCTGCGGCGATATGACTGATGGTTGGTGCTTCTTTTCGAGAAATCATTTGTAAAATACGAATGGCTTGGTGAGTTAAATTTTCTTCATATTCGTGACGGAGATAAAAATAAATTGTTTCCCAATGTTTATTTAATGTTAGCATGATTACAACTCCTTTTTTATATCGTATAATACGATATAATCGCTTGTAAAGATGTAAAAAGTTTTATTTATTAAATTTTTCTGTGAAAAAGTATCTTTTTTTTAGTAGATAATATAAGCTTATTTTAAAATAACAATGAAACGAGGGATGAGGATGGAAGCCGTACATACGTTTAAATGGACTGGTGATGAAAAAGCATATTTAAATGAGATTCATGTAGAAACGCTAGGTCCTCTTTCTATCGGATTATATGGTGGAAATACAGAAGCTGGTGCAAGCAAAAGTAAAAATGCTGTGCTTGCTTGGTGTGATCCACAAGGAACATGGGAATTTGTTATGATTTTTGATGCACAAAGTACTATCGACAGAGCAAAGCATATTATAGATATAATTTGTAAAAGAAAAGAGAAGTTATTACAGCTTTTCACTTATCCTTCTCATCTAGTTTTTCATCATACGCATATGTATTTATTATCGCTCTTTACAGATGAAAAATTTATTGAAGAAAGTGAACGAATACAAGGACAAACATCATGCCTTATTTGTCTTCGGAAGGGGAACTTTCTGTATTGGTTGTCAGTAGGGGAATGTTTTGTCTACTTATTTCACCCAAGACTATTACAATGTGACCAGGGGCGTTTGAATAAACGGCAATGTTATGAGAGGATTGGCAGAAAGAATATTTTTTCAGCAGCAACACCTTGTTTTACGTCGGGGGTTCGTGAATTACAAGAAGGAACCAATCACCTTGTGATGGCAACAGATGGGATTGTTGAATGTGGTGAACGGATATTTGAAGACGATTATCTATTATATCAATCGTTACATGCGGAAGATGCCCTTCATATTGGACAAATACTTGACAAGGTAGATTCTTGGAAAGAAGCAAAAAGTGTCACAATTATTGGTTGGTCCGTTGATATAGAAAATATAGATTGGACCTGTGAGGGTGATGAAAGCAGATATGATAAAAAATAGAAGTAATATGTAAAACATACCGCACAGAAATACATTTTTCTATGCGGTATGTTTTATTTTCAAGAAACACTATTAAAGAAAGAGTTTAGAAGGCTGGATGGAATGTTAATATTTGATGTAATCATTCCGGATATAAGAAGTAGAATGTTCAAAAAAAAAGATCTCAAAAAGTGTCATGAGATCTTTTTTTTTGCATATATATGTATAATGTGGCCACAAAGCGGTAGTATAATCTCACTTCCTAAAAATCTATTTTAAAGCAGGTAAAGGTTATTATAGGGAAATTGCCGAAAGGAGTTTTGAAGAAAGAATGAGTTATGGGCTCCGTTATGCTGTAGAACAAAGAAAAAAGCAATTGATTGAGAAGTTAATTGATGTAGGTGTATACAAAGTATTAAATAAACAATTATATGAATTATCACTAGATGAATTAGAAAAAGAATATAATGATATCTTAAAATATGAAGATGTACGCGCGTAGTTTATTACCTTACAGTTCAGAAGAATTCAAGGTGATAGGTATGGTTAACCATCAGTGGGGGATGAAAAAAACCTCCACTGATGGAAGTTTCACTTTATAAAAATCCCCTTTCACAGTAAGTATTATCAAGAACTAAATTATAAAAAGCTTTAAAAATAAAGGAGAACACATATTAGTCATATATAATATGTGTTCTCCTTTTATCTAGTATTAAACAAAAGCACCCGATAGTTTAAGTGTAAACCTTCACAATGTTGTATAAAAAAATTCTCCCTCATTACCAAGGAAGTTTTTGTGTTATTCCTCTAAACTAGGCAAGTTTATTTCCACTGCACCCCTATTTTAACCCTTATTTACCTTAAACATGGACAAGAGTACTGTTCACTTATATTTAATTGAGTATATTATAAAGAACCAATTTATAAATGTTTAAGGAGTTGAAGAGTATTGTCTTTTCCGAACATCCTGAACATCTCGCCTACCATTGTGGGTTTGAAATAAAGTCACGATGTTTGTAAGAATGACGCGAAGCTTTGAACAAAGTTGCGATGTTTATAAAAATGATGCGATGCTTTATTGCTTTGATCGAAGAATTTTAAATGAATTTGGATTTTTTATTACATGAATTGTCCATTCAAAAAGAAAAGAATCCATTTTGATTAATATTCTTTTTGAATGGATTCTTTTGCTTATTGTACAGTTAGCTTTCTTTAAATGGATTGTGATTTTGAATAAAATTTTGTTTTCACTTTTTGATCAAACTTTGTTTTAATGCCACACAATTTAGGATTAAGATTTTTATGGAGGGGAAGTATAAAGAAAGAAGGAATATACATTGTTGATTCTAAAGAAGTAGTTAGCAGTAATTTCAGATGAAGATGATTGTGATATTGCATTCCATAAAAAAGAATGTTACTCTAAAAATAGAATTATGAGAGGACTGATGGATGAATAATGATTAACTAATCTATATTTTAATTTGAAATTAATAACTTCAAACTACAAAATATAGGGTTAGTCTATCCATTTTTATTAATCAGTTTATACTTTATTTGTCATGATTCCAATGATTAATAAGAACTTATTAAGTATAAGTGAAATACTAATCCTTCCGATTACAAATTGGGAGGATTTTTTTATTCTCTTATAGGTAAGTTGATATTTATTAATCCGTAACTGTAACCTAACAAATAAAGGAGAGAGAAAAATGAGTAATTCAGACACTATTGTTACACATGTAATGCTCTATATAAGTCGTTAATATCCATCAAACTTATATGGAGGAATTAAAAAATTGATGGATATTCCGACTTTATATGAAAAGTGTTGATATATAAAGGAGGAATTATTATGTCAATGATAAAAGTGCAAGACTTAACTTTTTCATACCCAGGTAGCTTTGATAATATTTTTGAAGGTGTAAACTTTCAAATAGATACGGATTGGAAACTAGGGTTTATTGGTAGAAACGGACGAGGTAAAACGACATTCTTTAATTTATTATTAGGTAATTATGAGTATAGTGGGAAAATCACTTCTTCGGTAGAATTTAATTATTTCCCTTACCCAGTTTCGGATAAGAACAAGTTCACTCATGAAATCCTTGAAGAAATTTGTCCCCAAGCAGAAGATTGGGAATTTCTGCGTGAAATATCCTATTTAAATGTTGATGCCGAGGCCATGTATCGACCATTTAAAACATTATCAAATGGAGAACAAACAAAGGTGTTGCTTGCTGCACTGTTTTTGAATGAGGGTCAATTTCTATTAATTGATGAGCCAACAAATCATCTAGACACTGATACACGAAAGATGGTCTCTGATTATCTAAGGAAGAAAAAAGGGTTTATTTTGATTTCACATGACAGAATCTTTTTAGATGGTTGCGTTGACCATATCTTATCTATAAATAGAGCAAATATTGAAGTTCAAAGTGGTAACTATTCTTCTTGGAAGTTAAATTTTGATAGACAGCAGGAACACGAAGAGGCTACAAATGAGCGTCTACAAAAAGATATAGGGAGATTAAAACAGTCTTCAAAGAATTCAGCAGATTGGTCTCATCAAGTGGAAGCTTCCAAAAATGGAACAAGGAATTCAGGATCTAAGTTAGATAAGGGTTTTGTAGGACATAAAGCGGCCAAGATGATGAAGAGAGCGAAGAACCTTGAATCAAGGCAACAAAAAGCTATTGAAGAAAAGTCAAAATTACTAAAAAATGTGGAGAAAACTGAGTCGTTAAAATTAGAACAATTGAAATTTCAGTCAAATGAATTGGTTGTTTTGGCTGATGTGTCTGTTAAGTATGATGACCAAATAGTAAATGAACCCATTCGCTTCATAGTTGAACAAGGGGATCGAATTGTACTTGATGGAAAGAATGGAAGCGGGAAAAGTAGTATCCTAAAACTAATTCTAGGACATCCAATACAGCATACAGGCTCAGTTAATTTAGGTTCAGGACTCATCATTTCCTATGTCCAACAAGATACTTCTCATTTGAAGGGATCGTTATCGGACTTTATTGAAGAGCACGAGATTGATGAGACGTTATTTAAATCCATCCTACGTAAGATGGATTTTGACCGAATTCAGTTTGAGAAAGATATATCTCATTATTCTGGTGGACAAAAGAAAAAGCTGCTTATCGCTAAAAGTTTATGTGAAAAAGCTCATTTATATATATGGGATGAACCATTAAATTTTATTGATATTTATTCGCGTATGCAGATTGAAGAGCTTATTCAACAATTTAATCCCACAATGGTTATTGTTGAGCATGATAAGGCATTTCAACAAACAGTTGCAACAAAAACTATATCTATATAGTTCAAAGTGAATGATTAAAGATATAATCAGTAAATTAAGTCATTAAACTATAGGTCGCTTTAATGGAGTGATGAAAAAAGCCTAATTTCTCTACAATAAATTGAGAAATTAGGCTTTTTAATAGGAAAAGTAGGATACATATTAACAGAATGCACTCGTAAATGGAGGGATAGGGTCATGGAACATATCCCAGTCTTCATACATTTCTTGTTCAGTTAATAAGCAGTGGTCTAAAGATTGTTCTATTTCTTCTCTATTCATATCAATACCGATAAAGACTAATTCTGTAATTCGGTCTCCGTATGTGTCATCCCAACGGTTTAAAATGTCTGGGTCTTCTGAAATAAATTGTTGCTGTTCTTCTTTTGAAGTAGCTGCAATCCATTCACCGGCTCCTTGAATCGTAATAGATGAACCAGCTTGAGAGAGAAGTCCGATGATATTATTGCGGGAAGCAAGCCAGAAGAAGCCTTTCGCCCTTACGACGTCAAGTGGCCAGTTTTCAAGCCATTTCATTAATCTTTCAGGTTGGAACGGGCGCTTACGACGGAATACAAATGATGAAATGTTATACTCGTCTGTCTCAGGTGTGTGTTCGTTATTTAATTCTTTAATCCATCCAGCTGCTTGACTTGCTTTTTCATAGTCAAATAGATTCGTATTTAAGATTGTGTATAACGGCACTTGCGAATAAACTGCTTCAATAATACGAGCTTCCGGATTTAACTTTTGTAATAGTTTGTGAAGTTCTGTAATATCATCCTGCTCTAGCATATCGGTTTTGTTTAAAATAATTACATTTGCAAATTCAATTTGATCAATGAGTAAATCAATCACTTCGCGTGTATCTGTCTCATCAATTGCTTCTTGGCGATCTAATAAACTTTCACCGGAAGCATAATCATCCCAGAAGCGATTCGCATCTACGACAGTAACCATCGTATCTAAACGACATGTATTTGATAAGTTGATTGCTAATTCTTCGTCCATATATGTGAATGTTTGTGCAACCGGAATAGGCTCACTAATACCTGAAGATTCGATGACAATATAATCAATATCTCCAGATTCTACAAGACGTTTCACTTCTATAATTAAATCTTCACGTAATGTACAGCAAATACATCCATTTTGAATTTCAACAAGTTTTTCCTCTGTTCTAGAAAAACCACCTTGTTTAACAAGTGCAGCATCAATGTTAATTTCGCTCATGTCATTAACAATGACAGCTACTTTCATTCCATCGCGATTTGTAAGTATATGATTTAGTAATGTTGTTTTTCCAGATCCTAAGTAACCGCTTAATACTGTAACGGGAATTTTTTTCATATAAAGACTCTCCTTTTTAAATCGTAATAATTACGTTTTATTTCTTGTTATATCTTAAAAGATGAAAAAGAAAATTGCAATAGTAAATCATAATGATTACGATTTGAGAGTAAGATATAGTAAGTGTGTTGCGGATGAAACATGTCATAGAAAAAGAGGACAAGCATATGTTTACAATAAAGAGGAGCTTCTATCGGAAAGGATTTTATCTCGCTCTAACGGGCAGTAAAATCTTAATCTCAAGATTCTGAGAAAGCAAAGAAGTTAGATGGAAGTTTCACTTTATTGCTAGTTAATATGAGATGAAAATATAAAGGAGGAGATTGTGATGACACTTGCACGGATTTCTAGAGAAATGATTGGTACAATGTTAATCGCACTATTTGTGTTCTTATTATTTTTTGTTGATTTTACAAATGTATCATCGTTGCAAGCACTGATTCCTAAAAAGTGGATGAATGTAAATACAATTTTTTTAAGTATCTTTTTCGAAGCTGTTCCATTCATATTAATTGGTGTATTCATTTCAGCGGTTATTCAAGTATTTGTGACAGAAGACGTGATAAAGAAAGTGTTGCCTAAACATCCTATTGTTGCCATGTTTCCAGCAGCATTTGTTGGTGTATTATTTCCGATGTGTGAATGTGTAATTATTCCAATCATAAGAAGACTGATTCAAAAAGGATTACCTCTTCATGTAGGAATGGTAATTCTGGTTACCGCCCCTATATTAAACCCGGTTGTATTTTTGTCAACATTCTATGCGTTTCGCATGAATCCCACAATTGTATATGCACGCTTTGGACTAGCTTTTCTTGTTGCTATATGTATTGGATGTATCGTGTATTACTTATATCGTAACAAAAATGTATTAAAAGAAAGCAGTGTGGTAAGTGAACATAAACATTCGAAGAGAAGTTGGAAAGAGGTTGTTTCACATGCAGCAGACGAGTTTTTTAGTACAGGAAAGTATTTGCTAATTGGCGCATTTTTGGCTAGCTTATTTCAAACATTTTTAGATCGTCAAATTTTGACTGAATTAGGGAACAGTAATCTTATTTCTCCACTTGCGATGATGGCTTTTGGTTATGTTTTATCTCTTTGTTCTGAAGCAGATGCATTTATTGCAGCATCGTTTGGGCATGTTTTTTCAGCAAAAGCTCTTCTCGCTTTTTTAGTGTTTGGACCAATGCTTGATTTGAAAAATACAGTTATGTTATTTGCATATTTTCAAAAGAAGTTCGTGTTTCTGTTTATGGCGATTGTGACGATTAGCGTGTATGTAATCGTACAACTTGCGATGAGATAGGAGGCAGAGAAGATGGAGGAGCAGGAAAAAAGGGGATTTCATATTTATATTCGCGGCATTATATTAATTGGATTTGCTATGCTATTATTCAAATTACTTATTACGGGACATATAACTAACTTTATTGCACCTCGTATGATAAAACTTATTTATGTTGCTACAATTGTGTCTTTACTACTTGGTTGTTTACAAGTGTGGCGAAGTGGAAATGAGAAGGTAAAGGCATGTCAATGCTGCGAGGGACATGTTTTCCCAAAAACGAAAATAGGAACTTGCTTTTTTTATGGATTATTTCTTATACCTATCATCAGTGCCTTTTTATTCTCGAGTGTAGCAATTGATGGAAGTGTTGCTGCTAAACGCGGAATGAATCAAAGTACACAAGCGAAGATACAGAAAGGAAATGAAGATTGGAAGAGTTTATTAGTAGATGAAGAGGAACGGCCAATTGCTAATGTCCCAAGTTCTCAAAAACCATCTGAAGACTTAGAAAAGGACTTTTTGAAAAAGAGAAGCATAGAAATAAATGATACAAACTATATTGCTGCTATGGATATAATAGGTCGTGATGTTCTTGGTTTTAAAGGGAAAGAAGTTACGTATTCGGGTTTTGTATATCATGATAAGGAAGTGGAAGGAAATAACGTGGTAGTCGCACGTTATGGTATTACGTGCTGCGTGGCAGATGCGACGGTTTGGGGAATGGTTGCTTCTGGAGAAGGAATTACCGAGTTGCAAGATGAAACGTGGGTTACGATTACAGGGATTTTAGATGAAACAACATATAGAGGAGCTTTATTTCCACTTGTAAAAGTAAATAAAGTAGAAAAAATAGAAGCTCCGAAGCAACCGTATGTATACGAGCAATTAATACCGTAAACAAAAAGATGAGCTCATAATTGAGCTCATCTTAATTTGTATGTCAAATCATAGATTCTTCGCAATTCATTTCCCACTATTTTGAGATTCAAAATCATTCGTTTTTACTTTACTTACATAAAGGATTGTCAACTTTCACATAAAAATAGGAATGAGCTTCTCCCATTATACGCATAAGAGTTAAAGCTTTATAATCTACTTTATCTGCAAAAAAGACAGCATAGTCAGATATTGCATGCTCTTTATAGTTAGAATCTTTTTGTAAATCTATAAAAATATTGTTCAAGACTCGTTTTACAACATTCCAAAGCAGTTGCTCATCTAGTTGATAGAACTGACTTATATGTAAAAATAACTCGCCAAAGTGATTTTGCATTACGGAGTAAAATACTTTATTACGCATACTTTTTTCATCATCTACTAGAATCCTTGATTTATGATGAAATACGTTTACATCAAATCCCGCATTTTGTAAACGACCACGATGAACTCGAATACCTTCCCAGTCACGTACAAGTAGGCGGTCTGGTGTGCCATCTTTTTTAAATACAGGTACTGTATTTTGCAGGTGACCTTCTAATCCAATGCCGTACTTAACCATGAGTGGAATAAAGCCAGTAAGAGCATTTGTTACATATTTTTCGATAAACATAACAATTGCATCGTGTAATGGTAAGTCATGGCTATCTTTGTACAACTCAATTAGTTCTGCTATGACTGGTTTATTTGCACCATGCATAGAAGAAACAAGGGCAGAACCGACAATAGCCCATTCGTCGTGTTTTACATAAGCATGAATGTTGTCGCGAATGACACAAGCGAGATTTTCGCTTCGTAATGTTTGTATTTCTTCATCTATGTCATTTGGATGAAGAAAATGAGCACCAGCTCGTTCCATAATTGGAACAAAGCGAGTTTCGTCAATCATCGTATCTTGCGTAACAACTTGTTTTAAAATATTGCTCATAAGTGGTCCATTATGAATGGTTTGTTCGGATAACGTCCGCACTTCTCCTGTTAAATGAATATTTGTTGTCAGTTTATAATGCGGTCTAATCGTTTCATATTGTTCAGGAAAGATTGTACGAAATGACATGCCTGCTAAATAATTCGCTTCATAATCAAATAAGATGATAATTTGTTTTTCAAGTTCAGCACTGTAAATTTCACGTAACGTATGAGTAGCTTGCCATGGATGAATCGGTAATAAAATGTAGTCATCTATTTTATCGCCAAGTCTTATTTCAGCTTCTACTTGGAGTACAGGTTCAAAAGAAAACAATAATGCATTCCAATTTTGTTCGTCCATAAAAGCAGCGCTTACATAATCTTGGTGTACAGCTACAAAGCGCAATGGAATTGTATTTTTAAACTCAGCTGAATAGGCAAGTGTTTCTTCCGGACTTAAACCTTTTCTCATTTTGGCACCAGGGTGACAAGGGTGACCTTCTATAACGAGCTGTTCAAAAAGGGCATATGGATCTTGTGCTTGAGAAGCAGCTTGTAGCGTTGAAACATTCTCGGTTTGTTCATGAAATGTATAAGCAAGAGCTAAATTGGCAGCGCTATTTGCGAGATCATCTTCAAACATATGAAAATAGGAAAGTGGTCCTTGCCAATCTTCATGTAGTAACAATGCCAATACTTCATTTGGATGTATAATTTCTGTTTGACTAGACGGTGAGATGAGAATGTAAGGTCCCTTTACAACAGGACGTTCAAAGGCATATATGTGTTGAATCGGTATAAGTAGATATGTATTTTGTTGTTTAAAATATAGTCCTTGTATCATTGAAAACTCGTCAAATTGATGAATATGAGTGTTTATATAATCTAGTAAATAGTCTGGGCAACGATGATCTGAAAATGATACAAACACCCCTTCGTGTTTTCTAAATATGATTCCAGTTCTTGTCATGTTACATATATTTTCACGTATGAAGGACGATAGTAGTCGTTCGAGTATACCAGTTCGTCCCTTTCGAATCATTTGTTGATAGGTTTCATGTAGTGGAGCATGATGTTGTTGTAAAAAAGAAAGTAAGTTTTGTTCCTCTACTGCTAACGTTTGAATTTTATTAAGGTTCATAGAAACCACCTTTCTCAATTTTTTAGTCTTTACAAAGAAGTGAGAATATTTTATATTGTTTTTACAGTGATACTGATAATCAATTTCAATTATAAAAGAAGCATTAAAAAATGCAACAAAAAATTTGAGGTGGTTCATATTCGCAAACTCTTCTTTAGTAGTTCATTTTTCTTATTTATGGGGAATTGGCTTGGAATGACTGCAATCAATTGGTACGTCTATGATCTGTATCATAGTGCTACATATTTAGGATGGATAAACTTTGTACGGCTCATTCCAATTGCATTGTTTAGTGTATATGCAGGGAAGCTTTGTGATCTGCATCCGCGTATTAAGTTAATGAAGTCGTATTCATTTTGGGGACTAGCAGTTACAACGTTACTTGCCATTTATGTTGTGTTTATTACTCCGTCCTTTTTTATTTTCCTTCTTTTCTCATTTGTGAGAGGAGTAATTAGTGCATTAGAAACACCAAATCGAAATACACTTCTTTCGGATATTGATACGAACAATCAAATTAGTAAACTTATATCTATGAATTCGTTTGTGATGAATGTTTGTCGCTCGACAGGGCCGGCTGTAGCTGGATTTCTAATTGCAGGAGGACATATTGAACTTACATTTACGATGCAGGCAGTTTGTTCACTGATTGCATTCATTCTTGTCTTACCAATGAAAGATCAAACGATGAAAAAACGAAACGAAAAGAAAAAGGCAAGCTGGGAACAAATTGTTCAATATTTCTCTCATGATCATATGGGAAGAAACATTTTTATCACATCAATGATTACAATGGCTTTTGGTTTTTCGTATACATCTGTATTGCCTGTACTTGTTTCACATCAATTTACGGGAAAAGCAGAAGTATTTGGCATTGCGATGTCTTCGGCAGCAATCGGTGCCATTATAGCAACCATTATTCTTCCTAAAGTGTTAGAGTACATCTCAGAAATTAGGATTTATTATATTAGTTTAGTTTTGTTTTCTATTAGTATAGCGCTCCTTATTATTAGTAATACATTTGTATTTTTTATACTACTATTCTCTATTGGCCTTTTTGGACAGTTGTTACGTTCCAGTAATCGTGTTTATTTTCAAAACAATGTCTGTGAAGAGGAACGAGGACTTATGCTTAGTGTTGTATTAATGGATCGAGGAATGATTCCACTCGGTTCAATTATAGTAAGTTATGCCATTGAATATGTGGGTATTTCTAAAACATTTGTAATGATGGGTACTTTATGTATAATCCCATTTGCATTTCAGTATATAAAAGTGAAACAACAAAAAGGGAAGGTGAAGAATTTTGTCCATTCAAAGTAAACAATCAAATCGAGTACAGGCGGAATATCGTATTTTAAATCGTTTTTGTAATGCATTAATTCGTGAAAAAAAATTATTAGAAAGTTGTGCGGTGCTAAAGCATGATTATGGTATTGAAATTATAGATTGTATGAATGAAGCAGAATTATTATTAGAAGTGCAACAAGAAGGGGCATTTGAACGATACGAATTTGCTTTTCCGCTCCGGTTTAAAGTAAGAGGGCATATTATATGGATTGATTCATTACAAATGTTTTTTGAGGAAGTAGCACCATTCTTCCAGCTTCATATTTCAGACTCCTTACAGAAAGAGTTACAGAACAGTGTAGAGAACCTAGAATTAGCTTATGAAGCATGGGAACAAAAACAAGAATGGGCAAAACAGCAGCTTGAAACAAACGTGATGTTTTTTGCAAAATACAAACCAAATAATCTATACCAATTCCTTGAAGAATTAAAACAATGTATGTCGTTTGACGAATTATTATATACAGAGTCATTAGTAATCGAAGGGCATCCACTTCATCCTTCAACAAAAACAAAACTTGGTTTATCAAAAGAAGAAGTAAAACGTTATGCTCCTGAATTTGAGCAAGTTGTTCCGTTATATGTATTGCTTGTTCATAAAGATGTAACAGCAGTTACAGGAGATAGCTTTGAAAAACCTGTATTATATGAAAATTTACCAGATTTATATGAAACTGCTTCTCAAATATTAGTAAGCAGAGGGGGCAGAATAGAAGACTTTTATCCATTTCTTGTTCATCCATGGCAATATGAGCATGTACTAACAGAGGAGTATGGGGAAGAGTTAGAGGAAGGACGTATTATTCCGATCCCATATCAACTTTCGTCCAGAGCGACGCTTTCATTTCGAACAATGAATCTATTAGAGTTACCGTATCATGTGAAGCTTCCAGTACGTGCACAAGCAACAAGTGCAGTTAGAACGGTATCACCAGAAATAACAGTAAATGGGCCAATTCTTTCTTCACTGTTTGATACGATTTATGCGAATGAGAAAGAGTTAGCACAGTCAGTAGTTGTCGTTCGTGAACGAGTTGGAGCTACTTTTACAAAACATAATGATTTTCATTTAGGAAGAAATTTAGCATTTATTTTACGTGAAAGCCCAAATGCATATAAGCAAGAGGGAGAATTATTATGGGTTGGAGCTAGTTTAACAGCAAGCAATCCATTAAAAGAAGAGGAACCTGTTATTGTAGATATGATGCGTACATATTTTGAAACAGAAACGATTGGTAAAAAAGAGGTATTTCACTATGTTGCTCATTACACTGAGAAAGTTATGATTCCTTTACTGCAACTTGTTTTACAATATGGAATTGCTTTAGAAGGACATATGCAAAACTCTATTATTGTTACAAAAGGCGGAGAGGTCCAACGTATTTTTGTACGTGATTTAGGAGGAGTCAGAATTCATAAGAAGACATTAGCAAAGGTAGTGGATATTGCTGAGGTTAAAGAAGCAGTCGTATTTACAGATGATATGAATGAGGTTTATAACAAGTTTATTCATTCGGTACTGCAAAACCATTTTGGGGATTTATTATTTACGTTGGCTCGCTCGATAGATGACGTACAGGAAAAAGAATTATGGAGAATTGTTGCTGCTATTGTTGAAGAGTACATGGTAGATGCAACCGAAGAGCAAAAGGCAGCTATATTTGCAAAGCAAATTGAAACGAAAGCATTGTTCGCAATGAGAATACAAGGTCAAGCAAAATCTTATTTGTATACAAGTTTTCATAATCCGCTTTGTATATAATAGGAGGAATAAACATGCTGCCTATCATGAAAGTAAACCTTTCAAAATTGAAGTATAATGCCATGATAATGAAACGATTATGCGAGCGTTCAAATATTATATGTTTTCCTGTAACAAAAGGGGTCGGCGCTGCAAAAGAAGTAATTGAAACCCTTCAGGAGGCAGGGTATACAAGATTTGCTGATTCTAGATTACAGCATCTTTATAAAATCCGTTCTATTGTAGGGAAAGAAGCTGAACTTTTATTAATTCGTGCACCAGCTTTGTCAGAAGTAGAAGAAACGGTTCTTTGTGCAGATATTAGTTTGAATTCTGAACTATGCATCATAGAAGCATTGGGAAGAGCAGCGAGAAGATACAGAACAACTCATCGTGTGATTTTAATGGTTGATTTAGGTGATCTTCGCGAAGGAATAATGCCATATGAAGTGGTGGATGCAGCGCAGAAAGTATCGAATATATCTGGAATTGTACTCGATGGTATTGGAGCGAATTTCACTTGTTTTAGCGGTGTTATTCCAACTGAACATTCTTTACAAGAATTAACGCAATTAGCAAAAATGGTAGAGAAGAAAATTGGGAAACCGCTTCGGTTTATCTCAGGTGGAAATTCAAGTTCGTTACCACTTATCATGCAAAGAAAACAGATTGGACGTGTTAACTCTTTACGGATTGGAGAAGCTATTTTTCTTGGGAAAGAAACAGCGTATGGAAAAAATATTTCTTTCATGTACCAAGATGTATTTTCAATTGAAGCGGAAATCATTGAAATAAAAAGAAAGCCGTCTATGCCAAAAGGCGTTATTGGAAAAGATGCATTTGGGCAAGTCCCGTATTTTGAAGATAAAGGGGAGCGACTACGAGCGATCGTTGCAATAGGAAGGCAGGACCTTGATATTAGCGGTTTACGACCTTCCGATAGGAATGTTGAAATTCTTGGTGGAAGTAGTGACCATTTAATTGTTGATATAACTGATAGTACACCGTATAGCATAGGGGATAAAATGACATTCGTTCCGGCGTATAGTGCATTGCAAAGCGGCATGGTTTCTTCACTTGTACAAAAAGAATATGTATATGATGATGTATTGCAAAAAGCGCTTATCTTATAAAGTGAAACTTCCGTCAGCGTGTTTGGATTGCGATGGCACTTGCGCAAGATACAGAGTTATTGCTATTAGATGAACCGACAACATATTTAGATATGGCCCATCA
Organism: Bacillus sp. AFS018417; assembly: GCF_002560985.1. Lineage (NCBI taxonomy): Bacteria > Bacillati > Bacillota > Bacilli > Caryophanales > Bacillaceae > Bacillus > Bacillus sp. AFS018417. The sequence continues at coordinate 1,799 of NZ_NTTM01000045.1, read as the reverse complement.
GTTAGAAATACTAGAGCTATTGAAAAAATTAAATGAAGAAGAAAACCGAACTGTTGTGATGGTTGTACACGATTTAAATCACGCGGCTAAATATGCGCATCACATTGTTGCGATTAAAGAGGGGAATAAAGTAATGGAAGGCGCACCAAAGGATGTTTTAAATAATGAATTGTTTGAAACAGTGTTTGGTGTGAAAGCTATGATCCAGTTGCCATGACGTATATGTGTATGCCGTATGCTTTACTTTCAGAGAAAAAAGAAAAGCAGGAAGAAAGAATTGTTGGGTAAAAAACTGTTGATAATCTTTGATATGGTACTTTATTTTAAGGGGATGAAAAAATGGAATATAGAATTGAAAGAGATACATTAGGAGAAATAAAAGTTCCAGCTGATAAATTATGGGCAGCACAAACGCAGCGCAGTAAAGAAAACTTTCCGATTGGTACAGAGCATATGCCGCTTGAAATTGTTCGAGCATTTGCGATTTTAAAGAAGAGTGCAGCGATTAGTAATCAGAAGTTAGGAAAACTAGCAGACGAAAAGGCAGCTGTAATTGTAGAGGCGGTTGATGAAATTTTATCTGGAAAATGGGACGAACATTTTCCGCTTGTTGTTTGGCAGACAGGAAGTGGTACACAGTCTAACATGAATGTGAATGAAGTGATCGCAAACCGCGGGAATCAAATTTTAAAAGAAAAAGGGCTGGATGTACACATTCATCCAAACGACGATGTAAACATGTCTCAAAGTTCAAATGATACGTTCCCCACAGCACTTCATGTTGCGTGTGTTATTGGAGTAGAAGAACAAGTATTACCAGCAATAGCTAAATTAAAGGAAACGTTAAAAGAAAAAGTAACTGCATTTTCGCATATTATTAAAATTGGTCGTACTCATTTGCAGGATGCAACGCCATTAACGTTAGGACAAGAAGTGAGCGGCTGGCATCGTATGCTTGAAAAGACAGAGCGTATGATAATAGAAAGCAGTACATATATGAAAGAACTCGCAATCGGTGGTACTGCGGTTGGAACAGGAATTAATGCCCATCCAAAATTCGGTGACATGGTTGCGGAAGAAATTAGTAACTTTACAGGAAAACAATTTGTATCAGCACCAAATAAATTTCATGCGCTAACAAGTCATGATGAAGTTGTCTATACGCACGGTGCCCTAAAAGCGTTAGCTGCTGATTTAATGAAAATTGCAAACGATGTACGCTGGCTTGCAAGTGGGCCGCGCAGTGGTCTTGGCGAAATTATTATTCCAGCAAACGAGCCAGGAAGTTCGATTATGCCAGGGAAAGTAAATCCAACGCAAAGTGAAGCTTTAACGATGGTTGCAGCGCAAGTAATGGGAAATGATGCAACAATTGGATTTGCGGCAAGTCAAGGAAACTTCGAATTAAATGTCTTTAAGCCAGTTATTGCGTATAACTTTTTGCAGTCAGCTAGATTATTAGCAGATGCGACTGTTTCATTTAATGATAATTGTGCAGTAGGTATTGAAGCAAATGAAGAAGTGATAGGACAACATTTAAATAACTCTTTGATGCTTGTAACAGCCTTAAACCCACATATCGGTTATGAAAATGCAGCAAAAATTGCAAAGCATGCACATAAAGAAGGGTTAACATTAAAGGAAGCGGCACTACAATCAGGATTATTAACAGAGGAACAATTCGATGAAATTGTAGATCCAAAGAAAATGATTGGGCCGAAGGAATAAATGAAATGTTTTATAACAAATAGGATTCTCACTTGTTTTATTTAGTAACAGAAAAACCAGGATATTCTTGA
>NZ_NTTM01000044.1:0-112690 GCF_002560985.1 Bacillus sp. AFS018417 | reverse complement strand
ATGAAATTACATTTTATTTCGTTATTATTTTAAATTATATTTTTATATAAAATATAATTAGATTTAAATAGAAAGGATTTATTTGCATGTACGAGCATACATATGAACAATATATGGATACAAATGAGGTAAAAGAGTATTTACGTATTACAAATTTCACATTTAAAAAATTAATGAAAGAAAATAAATTAACTCCAATTAATAAAGATACTTGGCGATTAGATGGGAGTTTTTTGTTTCAAAGAGAAGAGGTTACTGTATTACAATCACATTTACATACAGAAGGAATCACATTAAACCAAGCAAGTAAACAGTTTCATGTTAGTATGTATCAATTATGTAAATGGATCGAAGAAGGGGAGTTATCCTATACAATTCAAATACATCGAAATAAAGAAACAAAATTTGTACAAGAGGAAGAGGTAAAACAATTAGCTGAAAGATTAGATGACGCCAATGCTCTTTATACATATTCTCGAAAATATAATGTTGTTTTATTTCAAAAATTTATACAAGGAAATACAATTGCTCGTATAACGTCTATTCCTAAAAGAGGAAATATTATAGTAACAGATGAATTTGGAAATGATATGACACTGCAAGAGGCGAAAGAAAGTGGCTTTTTTCCAGCATATCAATTATCAGATAAACCGAGGAGTCATCATCAAAAATTTGTAAAGTTTCGTTTTCTAAAAACACATCATTTACGAAGTGATATTTTTCAGCGAATGGATTACTTATTGCAATATGTATCTCCACGAAATCTTCGAATTTCCGAAGAACACAATTTTTGGATCGTTGAAATTCGCCAATCACTCATTCAAGTTCCTATGCAGTTTCAACAAGAGTGGATTGACTCTCTTATGCCATATATAATAGAAGGAAAATTAGCAAAACGTCTAAATAATAGTATTTACTTAGACAGCAATAGTGTTACGAAAAGCATAGTATTATCTTCATCTGAGTATCAGTCTATCTCAAATATTGTAAATGAAGAAAAGATTTCAATAGAAGAGTTTATTACTTCAGCAATTCGAGAAAAATTGGATCGGCATATAATGAAATATTAAAAGACTTATCATGTAGATAAGTCTTTTAATATACAAAAATTTTTAAGGTATCTAAAAAGCGGCCTTTCAGATTCCTTTTTTAGAGGGTTTTATATAAGTGGTAATGATATTATACCTATAATATATGAAATTCTATACAGAGGCTCAAAGAATCCTTAGATTCATTTGGATATATTTAGGTCCTATTTTCCCACATATAGTTTACATAATAATTTTATGTGTTAGAATTTTGAGTGAAAAAGAAAAGGATGTCTTTCTGTAATTTCGTGATATTGTTTAATTTCATTTGTGATTCTTTGTCTTCCTTTTTCACTTGTGTGCCAAGTATCGCGATTAATTTGTCGTTGATCTTGCAGTGGAAGAACATCTAAGATTTTATCTTCCGCAGCATATAGTGAGGCAAGTAATAAAAATCTTCGACAGAAAAAACTTTTTCCAGCAAGTAATACATTCCTTATTTCTTGATTATTGATTATGTTAAACGCACTTTTTATTACACTTTCTACATTAGAAAAATCTCCTGTAATCGGTTGGATTTTCTCATGAGGAACTCCTAGTTGAATTAATACTTCTCTATGATACTCAAATTCATTTGCTTGTAGAAATATATTAAAAATAGAAGGAATGAAAATATGTTTTACAATTTCTTGAGAGCAATGCTTTGCAACAAGTTCATTTAATTCTAGGAAATGACCGGGATGATACAGCATAATGTCTGTTTCTGTAAACAAGTGCTTGCGATCTATAAAAACTAAATCACTAATTATAGAAAAATAGTTCATCATGATAGATTCCTCCTAACAAAAATAAAGCCCTTTAGAAATTCAATATTGATTGACTAAAATCCTGTATGAAGGTCCGACAAAAATAGTTAATCGCTGTTGTTACAAATCTTTGCGGTAAAAGAGTAAATAACATTTTTTTATAAACATTGATAAAGAAAACATTATGTTATTATTCTGTTAACTCATTTAATATATATTGTGCAGATGCTTACAGTTAGGGGGCAAACGATGAATATTCAAATTGTATTATTTGATGGTTTTGATGAACTAGATGCCATAGGACCATATGAGGTATTAAAACGTGCTAATGAGTTCGGAGCAAATTTCGATGTGAAAATGGTTACATTAAATTTGAATTCGGTGACTGGGTTTTATGGCCTAACAGTCGAAGTGAATGATTTTCTTAGTGAAGACAATTGTCCAGATATTTTAATTGTACCTGGTGGTGGGTGGAATCATCGAGGAGAAAAGGGAGCAAAAATAGAAGCGGATAAAGGTATATTACCTGAATTCATCGCTAAATTTTATCAGCAAGGGGCTGTTATCGCTGGTGTCTGTACGGGCGGAATGTTGATGGCTGTTTCAGGAATTACAGCAGGACGGAAAACTACTATGCATCATCTTGCTAAAAACGAAATGGCATCATACGGATGTGAAGTGCTAAGTGCCAGAATTGTTGATGATCATGATATTATTACAGCAAGAGGAGTAACTTCAGGTGTCGATTTAGCTATATGGCTCATTGAACGCTTTGTAAATTCTGAAGTAGCTTATTCAGTCGAAAGAAGACTAGAGTATGAAAAAAGAGGGACAGTATGGAAAAGGATTTAAATCCTTGAATAAAGAATTGAATTTTTAGGAAAAATCAGCACTTTATAATAAAGTACTGATTTTTTTATTTATAAGCTTGAAATTAAATGGTATAATCTCAATAAAAAGTGTAATATTACACTTTTCATTGAGAGGAGAGGATCAATTGAAAAGAGGTAAAATAATAATTTCTGTAGCAATATACACCACCTTACTAACTGTATTAGTACATACGTATAAGCAACAACTTACTCAGCCTGTTATAACAGATTCAGGACGATTACTTCCGACAAAGGTTAAACGAATAGAGAGTGTTGACGATGAAAAAAAGCTGCAACAATTGGTTCGAGATGCAAATACTTCAAATGAAAAACTCTCTATTGCTGGGATGCAGCATAGTCAAGGTGGCCATACATATTATCCAAATGGCACTGTTTTAGATATGAAAAGTTATAATAAAATATTGGAGTTCGATCCGGAGCAAAAAAGAATTAGAGTGCAGAGCGGTGCGATTTGGAATGACATTCAAAAAGTTATTAATCCATACGGCCTTGCCATTCAAGTTATGCAGTCACAAAATATTTTCACCATAGGTGGTTCTTTAAGCGCAAATGTACACGGAAGGGATATTCGGCATGATGCACTTATAGATACAGTTGATTCATTTCGTTTATTAATGGCAGACGGCACAATTAAATATATAAGTAGAAATGAAAACTCAGAACTATTCTCTTTAGTAATAGGTGGATACGGTCTATTTGGAGTCATTCTAGATGTAACACTAAAGTTAACAGAAGATGAACTGTACCAAATACGAGCTAAAACGCTAGATTATCACCAATATACTTCTTATTTCAAGGAGCATGTTGAGGGTGATGAACAAGTGAGGATGCATTTAGCTCGTATTTCTGTCGCACCAGATTCATTTTTACGTGAGATGTATGTGACAAATTACGTTCTCGCTACGAATCAAGAGAATCGAGAGCAGTATAGTACTTTAAAAGAAGAAACAAGTGTTGCACTTCCAAAATTTTTTCTTGGATTATCTAGGTACAGCGACTGGGGAAAAACGATGTTTTGGAATATCCAAAAAAAATATTTTGAACGTACGGATGGATCTTATGAAACTCGTAATAATGTAATGCGATCAGATAGTGCATTCATGGAATATGAAAATCCGAATCATACAGAAATTTTACAAGAGTACTTTATTCCTGTTAATCACTTTTCTTCATATATAGATGACTTACGTAAAGTATTAGAACAAGAAGAACTAAATCTTCTTAATATTACTATTCGATATGTGACAAAAAATGATAGTGCGGTTTTGTCATACGCGAAAGAGGATATGTTTGCTCTTGTACTTCTTATCAATCAAGGACGTTCTGAAGAAGAAATAGAAAAAACAAAAAAAGTGATACAGAAAATGGTGAATGTTACTTTGCAACATGATGGAAGCTACTATTTGCCATATTATCCTTATACAAAAAAACATCAATTACAAAAAGCTTACTCACGTACAAACGAATTTTTTCAAAAAAAGAGGGAATACGACCCACAAGAACGGTTTGTTAATCTATTTTATAAGGAGTATGGTCAATGACATATACAAGATTTGTAGTTTCACAAAGTCTCATTATGATGGCAGGAAGTATGGTGTTTCCTTTTTATGTATTACTACTAAGAAACGTTGGCAACAGTTTTTCACAATTTGGCTGGGCATACGGTTTATTTGCGTTAACATCAGCGCTTGCTTATCCTCTAATTGGAAAAGTCTCTGATCGGTTTGGCGATAGAAAATTACTAATCGTATACTCTTGGTCAATGGCTATTTTAATGCTATGTTTTCCGATCGCTACAGAAGTTTGGCATGTATATATTTTGCAAATTATGATGGGATTCCTAGGAGCTATACAGAAAAATGCAGAAAAAACATCGCTTGCACGAAAGGTAGAACGTCAAGAAGCTGGTTATGAAATCGGAAAATATCACGTATGGACATCCTTAGGAGCAGCAATTGCTATAATTCTAACAGGATATTTAGTTGATTTTTTAACCATTGGAACTATTTTTTATGTCGCTTCAATTCTATATATGATAAGCGGTATCGTACTTTGGCGAACAAACAGCGAAACCACATACAACCGATAACATTTGTTTTCGGTTGTATGTGGTTTGAAAAGGATTAATTCAAATTTAAATGCTGTAAAAACAAAGTAGCTGATACGTAACGCTTCGCTAACCTTTGTACATAAGCAGTATGAACAGATAACGTTGCAATAATAATTGCATTTCGAATTGCTTCGCGTTGTTCTTTGTTTATATGTTCAATTTTAGCTGCTAATTGATCAGCTTTTTCTTTAATTGTTTGTTCAATAGTACGAATCGTATTCGTTGTATTGAATTGAACGTAACCTTGTTGATTCAGTTCTTCAAATAAAGAAGAGTAAAAAACATATAATTGAATAGGATTAATTAAATCATCAGTACGATCTGCAGGATCATTCACAATAAGCTTTAACAACTTTCGAATGGACTCAAAATCGAGTGCTGTTTTTAAATCTTCTACAATAAATAATAAGGCTGCTTGTTCAATTGAATATTTTTTTCCTTTTTGCGGAGAACCGATCATTTCTTTTATATCGCGTTTCACCCAGTTTTGCAGTGCTGTAATAGAAAAATTAGTGTTTTCAATTTGATTTCCAAGTGCGACGATTTCATTTAAAGAGAATCCAATATCAATTTCTTCTATTTTAATAAGCTTTTCAAAAATAGGTGCTAGTGCAGTTGTAAGAAAGGCCGTAACACTTTGACCACTCTCAATATCTTCTTTATGCGACTTTGTCCAAGCTTCTTGTAAAATTGCAAGAGGCTTTTTTGTATTCCACCCTCTAAGAGAAAGGAGAAGCATTGCCATTTCGTTTCGTGTGAGATGAAATGTTTCCATCTTTTCACCTCCGATAATATAAAAGTTCTTATGAACTTATATTATGTATTGTTTTATATAAAGTCAATTGTATTCTCGTGATTTTTCTGGTAGTCGAATAAAGTTAATAATCATAAGAAATAACTCTTGATTATTATTACAAAAGTTCATATAATAAGTTCATAAGAACCTTTCTATTAACTTTAAGGTTCATCTATCTTTTTCATAGTTTAAGAGAAGGATAGATACTATATACTTATAGTAGAAGGAGAATGAATATTATATGTTAAAGAAAATCGTTACACTATTGACTGCATTTATGTTTGTCTTCGCCGCTGGTAGTTTTATTTCAGTAGATAGTGCTTATGCAAAAACTTACAAATCTGGTCAAAAATCTTATACTCCAAGTTCAGGCCAAACACAAAAATCAACAGTGGATTTAAAGAAAAAAGATTCTCATGTGAATTCAAATAAAACGACAGGTTCAAAAACAAAAGCAACAAATACAGCACCAAAAAGCAATAAAGGAAGCTTTATGAAAGGTCTTTTAGTTGGTGGTATTGGTGGTTTATTAATGGGTAGCTTATTTGCTAACATGGGAGCTCTTGGTTCTGTATTAGCATTTATGATTAATATGTTCGTAATGGCTGGTATTGTAATGTTAGCGGTTCGCGCATTCAAATATTTTAAAAATCAACGTAAGAAACAGGTGGAAGAAGCAGCATGGAAACGATAAAAATTTCCGAACAAGAGTTGATTAATGCACTCTGTGTATATATTGCACAAAAACGTCAAGTTCCCCCGGAACAAGTACTTGTGGAACTGATGTACGATGACGATTACGGCTTCTCAGCTGAAGTAGAAGTAAATGGACGTCAGCAAATTTTAATTCAGGCAAATTTAATCGAGGCACTTCGCTTATGGCTTGATATGGAATATCATATTAATCCGTTTGCAGCAAGATTACAGCTTGAATTAGATGATGAAGAAGGTATTATCGCTTTGGCGAATTTAAATGATTCATATGAGTAATATAAAAAATAGCTGTTGAGATGTAACTATTCTCAGCAGCTATTTTTTTGCTTTAAAGAGAAAATATACGTTATAAATTGATGGTAATTTAGGATACTGCTGTTTTTCTCGTACATACTAACATAGTACATAAAAAAGGAGGGAATATAATGGATTTTCAGCAACAAGGTTCAACATATCAATCATTACAACATTATAAAGAAGGATTAGGAAAGTTTACGCAGCAAATCCCAGAAATCGCTGAAGCTTACAACGCTTTTACACAAGCTTGCTTCCAGGAAGGAACCTTAACAAAACGAGAAAAGCAGTTAATCGCATTAGGCATTAGTTTAGCTATGCAAGATGAATATTGTACAATTTATCACACAAAAGGTTGTATGGATCAAGGGTGCTCTGATAAGGAAGTACTAGAAGCGTGCGGCGTTGCATCAGCATTTGCTGGCGGCGCTGCAATGAGTCAAGCTGTTACACTTGTACAGGAATGTATGGAAGAATTACACCGACAGAAGCATTGAAAGATCGAAAAACTCCTTCTCATGAAGGAGTTTTTGTTCATTCATGAAAATGAATCATAGGAACTTGTTAATTATGGTGCATGATTTTCATCTAACGACTGAATGAAAGTATCTACTACTTTATTAAAACGGTCTGTTTCTTCTAAGAAAGGGCAATGACAGCTATCTTCGAAAATGATAAGCTGAGAGTTTTTAATATGTTTGTGTAAATGTTCACCTGCTGCAACAGGAATAAGTTTTTCTTCTCTCCCGAAACAAAGTAGAGTAGGAGTGGTAATTTGATCTAAGTAGTCTCGATAGTCCACAACAGATTGGTCAAATAAAACAGCACTTGCTATAGACTCCGGAATAGTTGTCACTTCTTTTAACATCCACTCAAAATCTTCTTCAGAAAGAGGATTTTTGAACATTAATGGTATAAATCCTTTCAGAAAGTCAATTCGATTGATTTGAATTTCTCGCATAATATGAATTAGAGCAGGGAAATCAAAAGCTCCAATTGGAAAATCAGGCCATTTAAAATCCGAAGCTAGTTCATCTACGATAACAGAAGCTTTCACATTACTTTCTCCAAATTGTTTCAAATATTCCCAAACGACAAATGCTCCCATAGACCAGCCAACTAATACAACATTCTCAAGGCATAATTTTTCTATAAAAACATGTAAATCACGAGCGTAGTTTGCAATGGTATGCCCAGATTGAGCGTGAGAAGAACGGCCGTGACTTCGCAAGTCCAGTGAAATCGCGCGGTAGTTTTCACTAAAATAAGGAAGTTGTTTATGGAAAAAGCGACTGCTCATCCAAACCCCATGTACGAATATAATTGGCGTTCCTTGACCTTGATCTTCATAATATATATTCACATCATTATCAAGTTTTATATAAGGCATGTACATAAACCTCCTTTTCACAGAAAAAATAAGTTTATATATTCAAAAATATGCTTTATTTCAGTTATGTATTCAAATCTTCTTATGATAATTCAATATCTTCTTTGGTATTTGAACAGAATAATTTTATACATTGGCACAGAAATCTTGAATTTACATGTAAATTCAAAAGAAAGCTAGATTATTTATAAAAAAATTCGCCTAAAATATTGTCATATTCTGTCCTTTAAGATATCCTTTTGTAGAGAGGTGAAATCATGGAAAAAGTACTTATTTTCGGGCATAAAAACCCAGATACAGATGCAATTTGTTCTGCAATTGCATATGCAGAACTAAAAAAAGAATTAGGAATGAATGTTGAGCCTGTTCGTTTAGGCGAAATTAGCGGTGAAACACAATTTGCTTTAGATCATTTTAAAGTAGAAGGACCACGTTTTGTTGAGACAGTAGCAAACGAAGTGGACAAAGTTATTTTAGTTGACCATAACGAACGTCAACAAAGTGCTAATGATATCGAATCTGTTCGTGTATTAGAAGTAATCGATCATCACCGTATTGCTAACTTTGAAACAAGTGATCCTTTATACTACCGTTGTGAGCCTGTTGGTTGTACAGCTACAATTTTAAATAAAATGTACAAAGAAAACGGTGTTGCAATTCGTAAAGAAGTTGCAGGGTTAATGTTATCTGCAATCATTTCAGATTCTTTATTATTTAAATCTCCAACTTGCACAGATCAAGACGTAGCAGCAGCCCGTGAACTAGCAGAAATCGCTGGTGTTGATGCTGAAACATACGGCTTAGAAATGTTAAAAGCTGGTGCAGATTTAAGTGGTAAAACAATGGAGCAATTAATTTCCCTTGATGCGAAAGAGTTCCAAATGGGCGATGCAAAAGTTGAAATTGCACAAGTAAATGCTGTTGACACAAACGACGTTCTTGCACACCAAGCAGAATTAGAAAAAGTAATCTCTGCAGTAGTAGAAGAGAAAGGTTTAGACCTATTCTTATTCGTTGTAACAGATATCTTAACAAATGATTCTGTTGGCCTTGCAATTGGTAAAGCAGCAGAAGTTGTTGAGAAAGCATACAACGTAACATTAGAAAATAACACAGCTACTTTAAAAGGTGTTGTGTCTCGTAAAAAACAAATCGTTCCTGTTTTAACAGAAACATTCCAAACTCTATAAGAGAAGCTTTGGACGAAAAGGAAAGAACAAGCCGATATACAGTCTGCTTGTTCTTTTTTTGTTTTTAGGAAGCATAAAAATTCGGATATTAAGGTCTGTTACTTTAATGTTTCATATTGGAAAGATGAAAATTGGGTAGGAAGAAGAGAAAAACCTGATGTTTTTATCTGTGAATGAAAAATGCTATGATTTTATTGCAAATTACTATTTCATATTTTAAAAAATGCAGCAGATTATATAGGATCGAAAGAGAAAAGAGGTAAGAAGGTAACAATGAAAAGATTATGCATCATTCCATGTGGGAAAAAGAAGATTTGGGATAAGTACCCTGATGAGGGGCCGACAGAAGCAAGAGAAGTGTACATTAGTCCATTCGGAAAAGCGTGCCAAGCGTATGCTTCTCAATTTTTTACACACTGGGTAATTTTATCCGCAAAGCATGGATTTTTACTGCCAACTGATATAGTGAAAGAAAACTATGATCTTGCTTTTAATTCGAAAAGTAGTGAGATTATTAATATAGAGCAACTAAAAAAACAGATGATGGATAAAGACTTGCTAGACTTTGATGAAATTGTTCTGCTTGCAGGCAAGAAGCATAAAAAAGTAGTGACAAAGCTATATCCAGAAGAGATTATTTCTTATCCATTAGAAGGCTGTAAGGGGATTGGATATATGTTGCAGAGGCTCAAGAAGGCGGTTGAAAATCATAACGAGATTCAGTAACAGTTAAAAGAATTTGATTTATGAGGGAGATTAATAATTAGTTATTGAAAAATAAAGGGGCATTAGGGATCCCCTTTATTTTAAAGATAATTTTCATTAAGATCATACTAAATGTTAGTTATAGTTTACTACTTGCTTCATAAGATTTCTTATCTCTTTAACTGGTGGTTTTTTATCGTATATATCAATATGTGAAAAATAATAATTTAAATTTCTAACAAGACCTTTTCCGATTTTTTCCTTTAGGAAAGGAAATACTTGTCCAGTGTAGTCTTCGAGAGATTTACAATAGTATTTCTCATCCAAATAAATGCTATATTTACATGTTAGTTCTACTAGTGGGTTACCTTCAGAATCATATACATCTTTAGATTCAATAATGTCTATTAGTGCAAATCTATCATTAAGATAAACTTTTTTCTTCTTTTCAGGCTTATTAGAAAGAATAAAAGCGATACCTATTGCGTTAATCAATATGTTGCCTCCTATAAATATAAAGTGAAACTTTAATCAGCCCTCATCAATCGGACTTTTATGGACAGCACATCTCCCAACTAATTTCTTTGCCTTTGCTGAATTTTGAGGTGGGGGTCTTACTGCCTATTAATACGGTATAAAAAAAGATACTAATAAAATATATCGATATATGTTAAATGTAAAGGGATAAGGTGGATTTAGAGAAGAATCTGTTAATTATGTTGGAGAAGCAAATATTATATACATGTAATTTGTTTTCAAAAATTATGGTTATTACTTAGATAACAATGGAAATAATCATATCAAATAGCGAATGATAATTTTGATATTAGTCATTTTTTTATTAATATTATTGCTAAAAATGGTTTTCTCTAGCTTTACATGAGTTGTTAATAATTATTCGTAAGCATGCGAAGTGTTGGAGAGAAGTAGAGAGTACAATGACTTTTGACTAATGGTATAATACTAATAGATGAAAGACTAAGAAAAGCAGGTGAATCTTTTTTGTTTACAAAAGCACAAGAACTTTTAGCTTCCTATTTTGGCTACTCGTCATTCCGTAGAGGGCAGAATGAGACAATTAAAAATATATTGGATGGAAAAGATACGGTTTGTATTATGCCAACAGGTGGCGGAAAATCTTTATGTTATCAAATTCCAGCACTCGTATTAGAGGGAACAACATTAGTTATTTCTCCGCTTATTTCACTGATGAAAGATCAGGTTGATACTTTAACGCAAAATGGAATTCCCGCTACATATATTAATAGCTCTATTTCAACTACTGAAGCAAATCAACGGATTCAACTGGCGAAACAAGGACATTATAAGTTGTTATATATTGCACCAGAGCGTCTTGATTCTATTGATTTTATCGACCAACTTATCGATATGAAGATTCCGTTAATTGCAATTGATGAAGCACACTGTATTTCGCAGTGGGGGCATGATTTTCGTCCGAGTTATTTACACATTCATCGAGTACTTGATTATCTTCCAGTACAGCCAATCGTACTTGCATTGACTGCAACAGCAACGCCGCAAGTACGACAAGATATTTGCAGTACTTTAGGGATAGCAGAACATAATACGATTATGACGACTTTTGAACGAGAAAATTTATCGTTTTCCGTTGTAAAAGGACAAGACCGTGATGACTTTTTATCAGGATATATTCGTCAGAATAAAAAAGAAGCGGGTATTATTTATGCAGCGACACGTAAAGTTGTCGATCAACTTTATGAAAAACTAAATAAAGAAGACGTTTCTGTAGCACGTTATCATGCTGGTATGAATGATAACGATCGTAATGTACAGCAAGAACGTTTTTTACGAGATGAAGTAAATGTAATGATTGCAACATCTGCATTTGGAATGGGAATTGATAAATCTAATATTCGATACGTGATTCATTATCAACTTCCAAAAAACATGGAAAGTTACTATCAAGAAGCTGGACGTGCTGGACGTGATGGCTTGGATAGTGAATGTATCCTACTTTATTCTCCGCAAGATGTGCAAGTACAGCGATATTTAATTGACCAGTCAACAGGAGCTTCTCGATTTTCTAATGAACTAGAGAAACTGCAACATATGACAGATTACTGCCATACAGAAAATTGTTTGCAATCATTTATTTTACAATATTTTGGCGAAGAACCAAAACAAGATTGCGGTCGCTGCGGCAATTGTACAGACGATCGAAATAGTGTCGATGTTACAAAAGAAGCACAAATGGTGCTATCATGTATGATTCGAACAAATCAGCGTTTCGGTAAGCAAATGATTGCGCAAGTATTAACAGGATCAAAAAATAAAAAGGTAATCGAATTTAATTTCCATACGTTACCGACATATGGATTGTTATCAAACAGAAGCATGAAAGACGTTAGTGAATTTATTGAGTTTTTGATATCAGAGGAACTCATTTCAGTTGAGCATGGGACGTATCCTACATTAAAAGTAACAACAAAAGGGAAAGACGTTCTACTTGGTAACCAGCTTATTTTCCAAAAAGAACGAGTAGAAACAAAACAAATTGTGAAAGATCATCCACTATTCGAAGAACTACGTCATGTGCGTAAAGAAATTGCACAAGGAGAAGGAGTACCACCGTTTGTCATTTTCTCTGATCAAACATTGCAAGATATGTGCACAAAATTGCCAAAAACACTAGAAGAAATGCTACAGGTAAAAGGTATAGGTGAGCATAAACTGGAGAAATACGGTAATATATTTTTACAAGTTATCGTAAACTTTCTTGAACAGCATCCTGATATAGATACGATGATTACGACAGAAATTGTAACAGAACGAAAGCAATCGAAAAAGGCAATGAAAAATTCTCATCATGCTACATATGAAATGTATAAACAGGGAGATACACTTTCTCATATCGCTGAAGTACGCGAACTGTCCATGCAAACTGTAGAAAATCATTTAATTCGTTGTTTTGATGAAGGGATGGAAGTAGATTGGCCAAGCTTTGTTCCGAAAGAATATGAATCTATGATTGCATCCGCAGTAGAGCAAGCTGAAGGTGGATTAAAAGCTATTAAAGAACAGCTTCCTGATAATATTAGTTATTTTATGATTCGTGCTTATTTACAAATGAACAAATAACAGAGTGATAGCGAGGGAGGAGAATATGCATTATGTTTTTGTATATGGAACGCTGCGAAAAAATGAAGCAAACGCTCATTTTTTACAAGATTCCATATGTATTGCAAACGAATCTTGGACATACGGTTCATTATTTGATACGAATGAAGGGTATCCAGCGATGATTCATTCAAAGGATAAGAAAGTATATGGGGAAGTATATAGAGTAACAGATGCTGTATTAAGAGATTTGGATAAATTAGAGGAATATACAGGGGACTCTGAACAAGATCTATACAACCGAATTACACAAGCTATCTATATAAACGAAAAGATATTAGAAGCTTATGTATATATAGCACAAAAGCAAGATATACTGCAGCATCAGATTGTAGAAGGTGATTGGGTATCCTATCGTAAATTATTATATAAGGATAGATAATGGAAGGAGAGGGAGAACCCTCTCCTTTTTTCATAAATATATACAGAAAGATAGAGAAAGCATGCCAATGATTTAATCAGAACAACTAAAAAAACAAATGCCTTCACCAGAATGGATTAAACAGTTAGTGTAGTTATTTTATAATTCGTGCTTATATACAAATGAACAAATGATAATTTGTATGAAGTCATTCCGCTTTACATGATATGAATGATTCGTATAGAATATAATCGATCTTTATTTCATGTCACTTCTAATTTATCCAGATTTTTAATACGCTAATGAATGAGAGAGGTTTGAAAGGGGCGTAAGGTATGAATAAACTAATATTTAAACAATTTGCAATGACAAGAAGTTATTTTATTAAAAACGTAGAATCATTTTCTAAGGAAATAACAAATGTACAGCCAGACAGTTTTAACAATACGATCCAATGGCATATTGGCCATGTATTAACGGTTACTGAACAGTTTATGCTCGGCTTTCCACATAAAACGACGCATCTTCCTGCAAATTATATCGAATTATTTGGAAACGGTACAAAGCCGGCTGATTGGAAGGGAGATGTACCTACCGTAGATAAACTCATTATAGAGTTGAAAGATCAATTAGTTCGTCTTCAACAAATTCCTGCTGAACAGTTAAATGAAACGCTGGAAAAACCATTTATGGGACTTGGAACCTTTGGAGAATTAGCCGGCCTTTCATTAATGCATGAAGCAAATCATTTGGGGCAAATTCAAGCGATGAAGCGCATTATTGAACACGCGGGAATAAAGAACTAACAAAATCAAAAAAATAATTTGATGACTTTCAAAAGGAGTTATTCTCAGATGAGATAGCTCCTTTTGATTTTGCAAAAGCACTTATAGGATTCTTTTTGATTTAATTTTCGTAATAATCAATAAATAAATTTAGCATAAGAATTAATTTTTGATTAATCTTTAAAGACACGTTTTATTTATTGATTTAGACAATTTTTTAATTGAATTTTATATTAAACTAAAAATATCGTGAGAAGAGGGAGTTGAATGACTATGATTCAAGCGAAACAACTCAATTGTATTGTTGAAATCATGAAAAATTTTAAACATCCGTGGTTTATTGCAGGGGGATGGGCTATTGATTTAGGAATAGGAGTAGTAACGAGAACACATGAAGACATAGATATTTGTATTTTTAGAGAACATGCTGAAGAAGTCTTTACATATTTCTCTGATTGGGACATTTATGTAGCAATTCCGGGAGAGGGACGAGTCGATCCATGTTTAAACTTAGAAGATATAGCTCTTCCAAGATATGGTTTACATCTATACAAAGAACAAGATTTCATCGAGATATTATTAACAGATAAGGAAAATGACAAAGTTTTATTTCGAAAAAATAAAACTATATGGATGGATTATAAGCACTTTGTTCATGAAGATGCACTTGGACGTAAATTTATTGCCCCTGAATGGCAGCTGCTATTTAAAGCAAAAGAGGGCAGAATAAAAGATGAACAAGATTTTAAGGCATATATACCATATATGAATGAACAACAAAAGTTATGGTTAACGAGTGCGCTAAAAGAACAATTTCCTTCGTCAGCATGGATTAAAGAGTTAATATAGGTTTTTCTTAGGAAATTTCCTCTAAACACTTGACTTACAGGCTTCATTTTTAATAGAATTAATCTTCGACTGAAAATTTCAACGAATAGGAGGGAATTACGAACATGAAGGAAATATTTGAACTAGAGTTAGAGAAATTAAATAACACGCTTTCGCAAATTAATCAGCAATTGCATAAGCTAGAGAGTATTCCAGTTTATCATGGAGAAAACTTTACAGAACAAGTACTTGAAACTATGCGAGAATCTAGCCGGCAAAGACTTCGAATCGCCAGTCAGGAGCCTTATTTTGGACGCTTAGATTTTCAAGAAGAAGGAGAACTACAGCAAAAACCTGTCTATATTGGTAAAGTTGGTGCTTCTGATGAAGAAACGCAGCAGCCGATCGTCGTTGATTGACGAGCACCTGTTGCAAGTATGTTTTATTCATTTACTGGAGGAGAGGATGTAGCTTTTTATGATTCTCCAGAAGGAATCGTTGAAGGAATTGTTCACTTAAAACGGAACATTGCTATTCGGAAGCAAACATTAGAACGCGTTGTAGATACATATGTCAGAGGAAGTGATGATCTATCACTAGCAGATGATTTTCTTCTCTATCGCTTAGGAGAAAATAAAGATAATAAATTAAAAGATATTGTTTCAACGATTCAATCAGAACAAAATGAAATTATTCGTGCGGAAAAAAATGTTCCCCTCATTATTCAAGGTGTTGCAGGTAGTGGAAAAACAACAATTGCCTTGCATCGTCTTGCTTTTTTAATTTATCAATATCGTGAGCAGCTTCGCGCTGAGAAAATGATCGTTTTTGCACCTAACAGTATATTTCTTGATTATATATCCAGCGTATTACCAGAGCTTGGTGTTGGTGATATTCATCAAACTACATTTCAAGATTGGGCATTACATACTTTAGAAAATAGTGTTTCTGTACAGAGTACTGATAAACAATTACAACAAGCATTCTCTATTCATAAGGACAAAGATGAGATAGCGGCTGGTAAATTAAAAGGATCCATGGAGTTTCAAGTATTTATCAATCAGAGTTTGTCAAACTACGAAAAAAGTATAGTGCTAACAAAAGATTTTGAGCCTTGGGACTATTCAGTATTACAAGGAGAGGTAATTCAGCAGTGGTTTGAAACAGAATATAAACATTATCCGTTAGGAAAGCGACGGGAACGGATTGTTGCTCGCATGAAACGTTGGATTGAGATGGAACTCAAGATGATCTCAGACACAAATAAAAGGAAGCAACTAAAAAAACAAGCAACGCAAAGACTTAATAGCTATTTAAAATTTTGGCCGAAGATGAATGCGCTATCCTTTTACAGTATGTTAATGAAACAAGAAGATATTTTAAGTGTGTTACCAGCTGAACTTGTACAAGAAACAGCAAAAAATTGCCGAAAAAAAGAGGTTACTCTAGAAGATTTAGCATCGCTCATCTATATTCATCACTATTTAGAGGGAATAAAACCTGGGCAAAAATTTCATCATGTTGTTATTGATGAAGCGCAAGATTTTTCACCGTTTCAACTTTCCATCTTAAAAGAAATAACACTTGGAAATTCCTTTACTATTTTAGGTGATTTATCACAAGCCATTCACGAATATCAAGGTATTCACGATTGGCAACAGTTTCAAGATGTATTTTATCAAAATGCCCAGTACTACGAATTAACGAGAAGTTACCGCTCAACAAAGGAAATTATTCACTTTGCAAATGAAGTTATTCAAAATGCCAATATTCCAGTAGGCCTTGCTAATCCTGTTTTTCGCAGCGGTGAAAGTGTAAAAATTATCTCGACAAATGATCAATTTCAATCTGTTTTATCTACTGTGAAGACTATGCAAGAACAACATGTAAAAACGATTGCTATCATTGGACGAACAGAAGAAGAGTGCCGTGAGATACATGTGAAGTTCAAAGAAGCTGGTATTTCTACAAATATAATAGAAGCGAATCAAACCAAATATGAAGGTGGTATTTCAGTCGTTCCTGTTTATTTGGCAAAAGGATTAGAATTCGACGCAGTACTACTTATCGATGTAGATGCAACTCATTATAAACAAACAAAACAAGATGCTAAATTGCTATATGTCGGATGTACTCGTTCTCTACATGACTTACGGATTTTTTATTCAGGGATATGTTCACCTTTAATTCAACAAATTCCGAAAGATTTGTATGAAGAAAGGATAGATGTTCAATCAAACTAGAACAGAAATTAAAAAGATGTAGCGCAAAAAAGTACTTTATACTAGTACCTTTAGGGCTACATCTATTTGTTCTGAGATATTAATTTTTTCACACCATTACTTTTACCAATAACAACTATATGAGCCATGTTAATGAATAATCCGGTCTCAACCACACCTGTTAATGTTTTCAAAAATTGATGTGTTTCAATTGGGTTTGCTATGAAATCAGGAAAAGCACAATCTACAATGAAATTTCCATTGTCTGTTATGTAAGGTTTATTATTTTGAAGACGTAGAGTAGTTGTACAGCCTAATAATGTGCAGATTTTCTGTGCTGTATGCTCTGCTGCAAAAGGAACAACTTCAACAGGCAACGGAAATTTCCCTAAGCGGGATACTAATTTAGATTCACCTGCTACAATAATAAGCTGTTTTGATGCAGTTGCGACTAACTTTTCGCGAAGAAGTGCACCGCCGCCGCCTTTTGTTAATTGTAAATCATCACTTATTTCATCTGCTCCATCAATAGTCAAATCAAGTTCATCTACTTCAGATAAAGACACTAAAGGAATTTGTAGCTCTTTCGCAAGTTGTTCTGTTTGTTTAGAAGTAGGTACGCCACGAATTGTTAGACCTTCTCTTACAAGTTCTCCTAATTTTTGTATTGTCCAAAATACAGTTGAACCCGTACCAAGTCCAATTGTCATACCTTCTTTTATGAAATCAACAGCGTATTCACCAGCTAAGCGCTTTGTATGCAACATAGTACCTCCTCAACGTACAATTATTCAGTTGGCCTTGGCCCCGCATCCATTCCGGAAGTCTCCACTGTTAAGACAGGGCGTACTGTCATATCTGCATTTACATACACTTGACACGATAAACGCAAGTAATCTTCTACACCTTTTTCCGCAAATGCATGTTTTTCAACTTTGTTAGGTTCACAAAAATCACCATCTAATATTTCCACTCTGCAAGTTGTACATTTTGCTTTTCCACCGCAGCGGTGAAGAATATTTACACCGTTATCTTCTAGCGCTAATACTAATTTTGTTCCCGCTTCCACTTCAAAAGTTCCTGTTCCTAGAACGGTTATTTTTGGCATTTTATCTCCTCCTTGTATAAAATGTTAATAACATAATTATCACCTTGCAATGTATATGGTAAACATAAGACTATATAACGTTTCATTAGTGAAAAAATTACTTTGAAAAATTCGTAGATACCGTAACTTTTTTCTTTGTTAAATCGTTTATTAAGTAAGCGCGCTTAAAAGGAGTGATCACTTTGAATACAAAGAGAAAGATGATTTCACAATCCGATTCGGATATTCAACAATCAAATAAATCTGTTATTGTTAAACATTATGCGGAACTAAAGCGTTATTGTACATTTTTAACGAAAAGTACATGGGACGGAGAAGACCTCGCACAAGAAACAATATGTAAAGTATTGAAGAAATATACGAATGCGGAATGGAACCAAAGTATTTGTTTAACGTTGTTATACAAAGTGGCTCGTAATCAATGGCTGGATCAAATGCGAACAAAAGCATATGAAAGAGAAAATGATCAAGAAGATTCTTATGAACCACATGCAAACGTTGCTGAATTGTACGCTTTAATCGATACAATGCTATCTTGTTTAAATGAAATGCAAACTGTCATTTTCTTATTAAAGGATGTGTTTGAATATAGCTTGGCTGATATCGCGGCTATTACTTCTATGTCAGAAGGGGCCGTAAAAGCTTCATTATTTCGAACACGCAATAAATTAAAAATGATAAAAGAAGAGGAACGTTTTGTATCTTCAAAGGATATGGAAGAAGAAACTGAAATACTTGTAAAAGCAATTCAGCAACAAACACCTGAATTATTGGTAAAACTTGTACCAACGCTGCATTTTTCACGAATTTCGCTACAACAACCATTGCTTTTATTGCACCAAAAATCTTCTTACAACTGTTTCTCATGTGCTGCTTAAACTAAAATGCTGGAGGGATTTTTTATGAATACAATTCCTTATGTTATAGAGCAAACGAAACTTGGAGAACGTTCGTATGATATTTATTCCAGATTATTAAAGGATAGAATCATTATGATTGGTCAAGAAATTAATGAACAAGTCGCCAGCAGTGTTGTTGCGCAGTTGTTATTTCTCGCAGCAGAAGATGCAGAAAAAGACATATCTATTTATATAAACAGTCCTGGCGGTTCTACTTCTGCTGGTTTTGCGATTTTAGATACGATGAATTATATTAAACCGGATGTACAAACCATTTGTATCGGTTTAGCCGCTTCATTCGGAGCGTTATTGCTGCTGGCAGGAGCAGAAGGGAAACGCTTCGCTTTACCAAATAGCGAAATTATGATTCATCAGCCACTTGGCGGAACGCAAGGGCAAGCAACTGAAATTGAAATTTCTGCAAGGCGGATTTTGAAGTTAAAAGAACATATTAATCAAATTATTGCTGATAAAACAGGGCAGCCAGTTGAGAAAGTAGCAAGGGATACAGAACGAGATTATTTTATGAGCGCAGAAGAGGCAAAAACATATGGTATTGTAGACGGAATTATTGGTTAATACTGAAAAGGGGTTGTTTGAACATTATCGTTCAATAACCTCTTTTTAGATTGAATTTTCTCAATTAATGGAATAAGATGAAAATATTATATATTCTTCAGTATTAATATATAAAATACATATTATTTAAGGAGCTTATAATGCAAAGGAAAAGATTAAGAGATTTAGATATTAATATCGGAAAATTGAAACCAGGAACATTTAATGCAATTACCGATGTAGAAGGCGTAATCGTCGGTCACAAAACAATTTTACATACAGATGTTTGTTCAGGACTTACTGTTATTCTACCTAACAACGGAAATCTAGCTGGGTCGCATTTTCCAGCAGGATTCTTTTCTTTTAATGGAACTGGAGAGTTTACTGGAAGTCATTGGATTGATGAAACAGGTACTTTAGTAACGCCTATTGTTTTTACCGGCAGTCATTTACTTGGATTAGCTCACCATTTTCTTTCGCGTGCTACTAGAAGAATCGAAAATTTAGAGCCTTTCTCAAATGGAATAGTAGCAGAGACTTGGGATGGTTGGTTAAGTGATTTAGAAAAAACCACCATGACATATGAAGATTTAGAAGAAGCCATCTTACATGCAAAATCTGGAGTAGTTGAAGAAGGAAATATTGGCGGCGGTACAGGGATGATCTGTTTCGAGTTTAAAGGCGGAATCGGTACTTCTTCCCGAATTGTTGAGTGTGAATCCGGAACTTACACAGTTGGCGCTCTTGTACAAACTAATTTTGGTAGAAGAGAAGATCTTATTTTTAATCATAAACCTGTTGGAAGCATATTAAATGAAATAGAAGTACCATTACCATGGAGTACTCCAGAAAACGCAGGCTCTCTTCTCGTTACAGTTGCAACAGATGCTCCATTATTGCCTTCACAATGTGAAAGAATATCAAAAAGAGCATCGCTAGCAATGGCTAGGTTAGGCGGTATTGGTGAAGAAGGTAGTGGAGATTTTTTCCTGACTTTTTCAACTGGGAATTGCTATTCTTATGATAACGAAAAAGCTTATCCTGTCGATATGTTTCCATCAGAGCAGCTAGATTTTATTTTTGAAGCGGCAATTGAATCTGTTCAAGAAGCAATTATTAATTCTATGTGTATGGCAGAAACCATAACAGGACAAAAACAAAGACAAGTACACGCATTGCCGTTAGATAAGTTAGTACAAATTTTAAAATAACGAATTCTATGTATGTTTCCTCATAATCAAAACAGTTTTATTTGTAAGAAACACGAAAGGTACATATACACCAGGTAGTGTAATTTGATAGAAAGAACTTGTTAAGAAGGGGATTAACATGAAAATAGAAATAGTTTTTGAAGAATTTCCAATTTTAGAATCTATGAATCTAGTATTAAAGAAAATTGAAGATGTTCATTTACAGGACGTATATGCAATCTACAATAACGATAAAGTGTTTGAATACTGCGGAATTATACCGAAACATAATATGAAGACGGTAAGTAAGATGATTCAACACTTTGAGAGGGACTATATTAAACAGAGTAGAATTAAATGGGGGATTTTTCGAAAGAATGAAAGTGATACATTAGTTGGAATCATTGAAGCAATGGATTTTAATCGAAAGGTCAATATGGTTACAATCGGATACTTTTTAGCAGAAAAGTATTGGGGAAAAGATATTGCACCTGAAGCGGTTCATGCAATCGTAAAATTTTTATTTGAAGACGTTCATATAAATAGAATTCAAGCTGAAGTTATGCCGGCAAATGAGATATCAAAGAAAGTGCTTTTAAAGAATGGATTTATAAAAGAAGGTTTATTAAGACAGGCTACATTATGGTCCGGAAAGGGAGTCGTCGATTTAGAAATATATAGTATTCTTCAAGAAGATTATAAATGATATAGACAAAATTACATTCACTTAGTTTATGCTTTTCTTAGAGAAGTAACAACCTTCATTTAAGTTTTTTACGATAATAAAGTGAAACCTCCATCAGTGGGGGTCTTACTGCCCGTTAATACGGGATAAACCTCTATCAATCATTATTCGCCTATCATTGCATTGCTAGCAAATTAGAGAAACGGAAAACCTCCAAAACGAAAAAAAAATTAATTCTCATAATTAAATTTTTTGTTTTGAGGTATCTCTTTTTTTGCTAGCTTTATTTTGCTGGCGGCTACCTCTTGTATGAAAAAACAATCATCATTTATTCCTAACGTTCGTAATAAAATAGTAGAAGGACATTCATGGTAATGGGAGGAAAAGGAATGCACCATAACGACCGGAAAAGGAAATGGAACAACTTTTCCAAGACAATTCCGTACTCTCTTTTAGATGTAAAAAATGAATTAAAGAAAAAAAGTGAAAAAAAGCAACTTTTCGTTAAAACATGGAAATTAACAGAAGAAGAGACAATGTTAATTCACCAAATTAAAGAGCAAACAAGAAAACACAACAAAAATAATGTGACGCGAACACATGCTTATTATCGTTTTTACCTCCAATACCCAGAAATACACTGGGCGTTGCTTGGACATATGGTATCGCGTAATGGTGGTTGGAATATGACAGATTTAAAAGGGGAGTTATATACAAGGCTATTGTCAGAAAAGGATCAAGTCACCTTCTTTTCTTTTTTAGAACGAGGCAACTGGTTAATCTTCCAGGATGTATATCCGCAATTTTTATTGTACGAACAAAGTGTGAAAAAATCCGAAAGACTGTTTCATCTTCTGCCTTATTTCCATGTATCAACGTTTATGGAAACGATATGGAATCATTTTTGGAGCACAGGTGACCGCTATACGTTAGCTATTGCCACCGTTATTAATGAACAAAGCTATTTAGAAAAAAGGGTTATTCAAAATGAACGTTTTAAAAAGACTGTACTGAATAGTATTGGATTCAAACTGTATGATTTTTTCCGCTTTAATCATATCCTTTTTCCATTCTATAAAGATGAGACTAAACAAAAAATATTGCTTTTCGGCGATACAATGAAACATTTCACCTCCCTGCATGAGCGGATTTTACTCGGAAAACGATTATATTCACTACTGTTTCGACATGAGAACGCTTTACAAAGAGTAGTAAATTGGGCTCATGATCATCCGCATACTGGTTCACGAAAAGACTACTGGCCGCATTTATTTTATGATGTAAACGAATCATTCTCTCGTGCATTTTATGAACGTCGAATAAAGAACTGCCAATTAAGAAAAGGTGCAGATCGTTTATATAGCCCGCGACTAATATACGCATGGAAAGATCTTCATCATGAAGAAGCGGAAAGTGAAGACTGGTTTGAAGACTGGCGCATCATGGACTATTTAATCGATAAGGGAGAAATGGCAGATGGAAAGATTTATAATGAATACTGCAAAACGCTTGAAAAAATTGAATTTGCCATTCTGGTCAAAAAAAATGTCTTGCTCCGAGAAGAAGAAGGGGAGGAATAACTCTCAGGCTTTTGTAGCCACTATCATTTTCTCTAGTTTGATCGGAACATATTTAGACCTACTGTTTGTCAGTAAACAAATGTATGCCTTTCCAACAAGACCATTCCCACATATATTTACAATCAATGTCGCGTTTACATTATTGATATTACCAGTCTTTACTATGTTCTTTTTACGGATTGCAAGAATGTTACCTTCATTTTTAAAAATCCTATTTATCACTTTGATTGGACTTTGTATGAGTATTTCCGAACGGTTTGCGGAGCAGTTAGGATGGTTCACTCATAGCGAAGCATGGCATCATTCTTATTCTTTTTTCGGATACACAATATTCATGATTCTTATATGGAAGTTTTATCGTTGGTTTCAATAACAGGAAATTGTGTTAAAGAGATCTAAAAAATAAACAAAAAGATTGTTCGAAATCCTGTATTGAAATTTAAATAGGGTTTATTAAAAAACTATCCGTTCAATGAAGAGAATGGATGATGTTATTAAGTTAACGAGTGCTAATTGAGCAACCATATTTATTTCCAATAACACGCGTTATGTTGATATTACATGTATAATGGATACAAAAAAAACGCTGACTTTTTATCATCAGCGTTTTTTTTATATAAGAGGTTTTTGAATTAAAGTAGCAAATTCTATTTCATGGACATGTCCGTCGTCTAATGTAGTAGTTCCTTTAACATAGTGTACATGTTTTCCGTCGCCAACTGGGATGGCAGGACCTGTTTCTATTGCAACTTTATGATGATGATCAAAAAAGTCAGTATTAACCATTATTATATGTACATGACTATCTCCTTTGGGAATTACTTCACTTGTAAATCCAGCAAAACGATGATTATGCCTTTCGTTTCCTTCTTCTGCCAGTTTAGTACTAGCAACAAATTCATGTACATGTGTCTGAACCGTATCTGGTGCTTTTCCTGCAGATACTATAGCTGGTTCTGTTACGTTTTCATTATTCGTTTTTGTGCTAGATATATTTTCCGTTCTAGGTATATTCTCCGTTCTAGGTATATTCTCCGTCCTAGATGTATTTTCCGTTCTCTGTTTCCCCCTACCTGAAAATTCTCTATTCATAAAGATAATGCCTCCCTTTATATAAGGTTATGGTACATTTTATTATAATTAGTAAGAATATATGTTAAGAAAATCCCTTCAAATTTTATTCTGAAGGGATTTTCTTAACATGTTAGATAAATTGACTACCGATGACATTCGTGTAACGGTATTATGAATCATAGCGGAAGAAAAGGAATAAAATACAGTGTAAAAATCTGTTGTTTTTATAAAATTTGTTTTAGTATAAATAAGGGCACCAAAAAATAGAAAGAGGTGTCAAAATGTATGGAATAATAAATTATGAGGTATTTTTAATTACAGGAATTCTTTTAAATCTAATTCCTGGTGCAGACACAATGTATATAGTGGGAAGAAGTATTTCACAAGGCAGAAAAGCGGGTGTTTATTCTGTTTTTGGTATTATCACAGGCTCTCTCGTTCATACCTTGTTAGTTGCTTTTGGATTATCCATCATACTTACAAAATCTATAATCTTGTTTAATGCTATTAAAATCATTGGTGTTATCTACTTAGTATATTTAGGAGTTAGAATGATTATTGATAAAACGAATGTAAATTTTCATTCTACTGCAACTAGTAAACTGAACGTTAGAAAGATATATGTACAGGGACTTTTGACAAGTCTTACGAATCCAAAAGTTGCTTTATTTTTCATTGCATTTCTCCCGCAATTTATAGATACAAAAGCTTCTAGTCCTATACCTTTTATTATTTTAGGACTTACTTTTACAATCACTGGATTATTGTGGTGTCTATTTATTGCTTATTTTTCTTCCTATGTTACAAAAAAACTAAGAGGAAACGAAAAGGTAGGAACTGTTCTGAACAAAATAACAGGAATCATTTTTATCGGTATGGGGCTAAAGTTACTTCAAGCAAAAGCTCCTCAATAAGCAAACAAAAGCCCCCTTTTAGAAAAGTTATATGAAAGTTTAATTGGATATAAAAAGCCTCTTTAGAAAAATCTTAAAGAGGCTTTTCTTTTGAAAGTATTGTATCTAAAAATCTACTTTATTACGTTCTGTAAGTATTATAAATCGCACATCTAATCTAATATTTTATATCCCAACTTGATCTATAAGATTTTGAATTTGTTCTTTTGGAGTATTTGTACATATACCTCCGTGATAACAAATTACTGATTCAATATCTAAATCTAAATATTTCTCCAGAGAAGAAAGAGCCTTATTCATATCTAATGTTGTTTTCTCGACAGGTCCTTGTAAAGAACCATTTACACATATCATAGCATCACCGGCAACAAGAGTTTTGCTTTTCTTTAAATAAAGGCTAATATGCCCAGGGGTATGTCCAGGTGTATAAATTATTTGAATCCCTCCACAATAGGGAAGTTCTTGTCCATCTTTTAAAGTCTGATCTACTTTCGATTTAGGAGGATTCATATACAAGAATTGCATTTCCTTAGGAAGAGATGCCCACGCTTCTTTGCTCATACGTTCAGGATCTGTTTTCATAAGTGGGAATATTCCTTCGATATATGGCTTATCAAGTTCATGCGCATACACATCGATTTGATGAGTAGCTGCTTGTAATATTTCAGGAAGGCTTCCAATGTGATCTAAATCTTGGTGTGTTACAATGACCGCTTTTAATTTTTCAAAAGGAACCCCCACATCATTCATAGCAGTACGGATTTGATCTAACTGTCCAGGCATACCAGTATCGATCAAAACAGCTGTTTCTTCGTCCCACATAAGTGTAGGATGCAAAACGAAACCTTGTATTTTTAATTCAAGCATTGATACTCCATTTGAAATCTTCATGGATTGAATCCCCCTTAATAGGTGTGTTTGGATTATTATTAACTCCTACATATATTATTTATCACACCCAAAAAACCTAAGTCAATAAATAAATATTTAATCATAACATAAATAAATATTTTTGTCAATACTCCGAATTGATCTTATTATTAGATTCAATCAAATAGAGAGGAGGAGTTCAAAATTGTATAAAGAATATAAAAAGATATTTTAAATAAGGAGTTGTTCCTGTGGATCTTACATCAAATGTTACAGCGATTGTTTTAGATTTAGATGGTACTTTATTGAATTCGCAAAAAGAAGTATCCAAAAGAAATTTACAAGCTATACTCGAATGTTATAGAAAAGGAATAACTGTTATTTTTGCAACAGCAAGACCCCCGCGTTCGGTGAAAGCTTTTCTTCCTCAGGAACTTCAAGAGATAGCAGCCATCGTGTATTACAACGGTGCTTTAATTATTGATAACACATCAGAGTACAGACAACATTATCCGATTGAATCAGCTATTACAAATGAAATTATTGAATATGTGATCACTCATCATTCGGATGCGTGTCTGTCTATTGAATCAGAAGATACGTGGTACAGTAATAGGTCATTAGATTATAGTAAATCTATGAATACAATTGTAAACCCAATCGTAGTTTCTTTACATGAATTTAAAAGAATCAATGCTTCAAAATTATTAATCTCAGAATATCCGTATTACGAGAATTTACACAAGCAATTTGAACATAAAGTAAACACGGTGTGTACCGATTCAGGAACGTTAATTCAAATTATGGCCAAAGGCGTTTCTAAGAAACAGGCTATAATGGATCTTTGTGTTCAAAATCATATTCCGATGAACAGCATAATGGCATTCGGTGATGATTGGAATGATTTAGAGCTTTTTCATGCGTGTGGTTTTCCAATCGCTATGGAAAATGCAATACGTGAACTAAAAGCAATTGCATATTTTGTTACTAAGTCTAATGATGAAGACGGTGTAGCTCAAGTATTAGAAAAGTTAATTTGTACCGTCAATAATAGTTAAAAATGATCAAACTTTTTTATAAAAGATGGATTGAATTAAAAATATTCAGAGCGTGTTTTAATCAATTTTTTTAAAGCACGCTCTTTCTTTTTGTTTGATTATCAAGGTTATTAGTATGAATTTGATCAAATACTATTTCAAAGCTACAAATTCAAAAATTTCATTTTTTTGTAAAAAATATAGCTTGAACACCATTGACCAGGGAGGTCAACAGAAGTACAATGTGATTGACTGATGTGGTCAACTGCAATTTTTAGAATGAAAGAAAAGAGGGCTGCCCCTATGTATTCAAAATTTTTGAACCTGGATAAGGAAAAACAAGACCGCATAATAAATGCTGCGATAAAGGAATTTGCCCAGAAGGGATATGATAAGGCATCGACTAATGAAATCGTCAAGGAAGCGGGGATATCAAAGGGGTTATTATTCCATTATTTCCAAAATAAAAAGCAATTGTATTTATTCTTGTATGAACATATGATCGATATTCTAATGGAAAAAATTACGGAAAAAATAAATTGGGATGAAAAAGACATTTTTGTCCGCTATCGGCAAATCGCATTGCTGAAAATTGAAATATATCAAATTTATCCCGAAATGTTAAATTTCGCTAAGTCGATCTATAAAGACTCCTCCCCCGCAGTGAAAATTGATATAAACCGCAGGGCGAAGAAATTGTTCGAAAGTTCCTTTAATAAATTATTTTCCGATATTGATCTTTCTAAATTTAAAAAAGGGATTGATATCAAAAAGGCGATCAACATTATTAATTGGACATTGGAAGGGTTCGCCTATCAAATGCAAGAAAAAGCATTGTCCCTATCCTGGGAGCAAATCGATAGCGAGGAGACAATGGCAGAAATGGAAGAATACTTGAAAATACTAAGAAATTCTTTATACGAATAAGGAGGTGATCAATTATATACAAAATTGGTCATTTCGCATAACTGATTGAGGAGAAAAAGGGAGGTTTTATAAATGAACGTAATAGAAATTAAAAATCTAACCAAAACTTATGGCAAGGCGAGAGGAATATCCGATATTAGTTTTAATGTTGAACAGGGTGAAATTTTCGGGTTTATTGGGCCTAATGGTGCTGGGAAGTCGACAACGATTCGTACATTATTATCGCTCATTTACCCAACGAGCGGCAGCGCCACGATTTTTGGAAAAGACTGTATTCAATTTGCTCCAGAAATAAAAAAGGAAATTGGCTATTTACCATCAGAAATTTTTTACTATGACAATATGAAAGTAAAGGACCTATTAAAATACTCAGCCAGCTTTTATAAAAAGGATTGCAGTAAGAGAATCAAAGAGTTAGCAGAAATTATGGACTTGGATCTCAATAAAAAAATTGATGACCTTTCTTTAGGAAACAAAAAGAAGGTTGGGATTGTTCAAGGGCTGCTCCATGAGCCTAAACTCATTATTTTGGATGAACCGACGAGCGGGCTCGACCCATTAATGCAGCAAAAATTCTTTGAACTATTAGAGGAAGAGAATAAAAAAGGTGCTACGATTTTATTTTCGTCGCACATCCTCAGTGAGGTTCAAAGATTATGTAATCGTGTTGCCATCATTAAAGAAGGTAAAATCGTAACGGTAGAAAAGATTAGTACGTTACAAGAGAATAACTATAAAAAGTTTAAAATTGAGACAAAATCAGCCCTAGACAAGAATTACTTCCAAATCGACGGGGTCAATAAATTAGAAGTTCACAATAACGTAACTAGCTTTTTATTTAAAGGTAATATCAATACGGTGATGAAAAAAATCGCTGAAATTGAAATCGCGAATTTGTGGATTGAAGAACCTGACCTTGAGGAGATCTTTATACATTATTACGAAAAGGAGGCCTAAGAAACTATGAATATCTTTATGCATGAATTGAAGGCTTATCGAAAGTCTACAATCATATGGTCGCTATCGTTAATTGTAATCATTATTATTTTTATGTCGATGTATTCTTCATTTGCTAAGGATGCAGAGGATTTTATGAAAATATTAGAAAATTATCCAGAAGCGGTAAGAAATGCACTCGGGTTTAATCAAGAAAATTTCTTTACTATTCTAGGGTTCTATAGCTTCCCATTATCGTTTATTACTCTTTGCGCAGCAATTCAGGCAATGAATCTAGGCACTTCCATTGTCAATAAGGAGGTCCGTGAAAAAACAGCGGACTTTTTGCTAACGAAGCCTGTTACACGTACAAAAATTTTGACAGCCAAGTTATTGGCAGCACTGGTTTCGATTGTCATAACGAATATCTTTTATTTCGCTGCAGCCAGCTTGGTGGCATTACAAGTTAAAACTGATGATTTTAGCTTGAAAATTTTCTTTTTACTTTCACTTACAATTTTCTTCATTCAGCTGATATTCCTATCCTTAGGAATTATCATTTCCGTTATTGTCCAAAAGATCAAATCCGTGCTGACCGTCTCGCTTGCTACCGTCTTTGCATTCTACTTTGTGGGAATGTTCAGTGATGCGACAGGTGATGAAGTGAAACGTTATTTTTCGCCGTTTAAATATTTCGACACGGCCTATATCATTAAACATTCCAGCTATGAAACAACATTTTTGATTGTTGGTGCAGTTATTATTATTCTTGCTATTGCAGCTAGTTATGTTGTCTATATCAAGAAGGATATCCATGCTGTTTAAGAATGCTAGCTTTGCTTGCGGAAAGCTAAATGGAGGGGTTCGGTCATGAATATATTTTTAAAAGAATTGAAGTCTCATCGAAAATCGCTCATATTTTGGAGCATCGGTGTCTTCCTTATGGTGGCATCAGGAATGACTAAATACGAAGCGTATTCGACGTCGGGCCAATCAATAAATGATTTGATGGCAGATATTCCAAAATCGCTGCGGGCTGTATTAGGTTTCAGTGATTTGGATTTAACGAAGGCCAGCGGCTACTATGGTATGCTTTTTCTCTATTTATTATTAATGGCAACCATTCATGCAGTAATGCTCGGAGCAACCATTATTGCCAAAGAAGAACGGGATAAAACATCTGAGTTTTTATTCGTAAAACCAGTATCTAGAAGTAAAGTTATTACAGCAAAGCTATTGGCAGCTTTCACAAATATCGTAATCTTTAATCTCGTAACATTCGTTTCGTCCATTATTCTTTTAGGGAAATACAGCGATGGTGAGGCGGTTAATGGTGAAATCGCAATCTTAATGGCGGCAATGTTCATTTTGCAGGTTTTATTTATGGTTATCGGCAGCGCACTCGCTGCTGTAAAAAAGAAACCAAAAACAGCTGCATCAGTAGCTACTGGAATCCTATTACTTACGTATATGTTATCAATCATTATTGATTTGAATGAGAATATGAAAGGCTTAAGATATTTTACACCATTTAAATATTTTGAAGCAAAAAATGTAATGTATGGTGGTGGTTTAGATGTAATCTTTGTAGTAATTTCACTAATGTTGATTCTAACACTTTTGGTTGTAACTTATGTATATTATAAAAAAAGAGATTTGAATGTTTAGTAAAAAGACCGTAATTTGCGGTCTTTTTTTATGGTTATCAAAATCAACAATGGAATTTAACAGAACCTATAAGGAGTAACGTGAAAAAAGACAGCCTATGAGCTATCTTTTTTCATACTATTTAAATCGTCTTAAAACGAGAAACTCCCACCATTTCCACGGCAGTAGATTTTTTAATAGAATCATTAACTTTACTCCTTTTCCAATTGGATAACGTAAAGTTGGATGCTGTGATTCAGCAATAGCTACTATTTTCTCAGCGACATCTTTCGGATTTTCTAAAGTTTCACTCCCATTATGAATATGTTGTTCAATTTCCTTCATGTATTCTTTGTAGGGGGACTCGGATTCAGAAGTAGCTTCCGCGAGTTTTTGTCCGATTTCCCAAATATTTGTGTTATATGATCCCGGCTCAATTAATGAAACGTCGATCCCAAACGGTTTTACTTCTAAACGAAGGGACTCACTCCAACCTTCGAGTGCATATTTTGAAGCAACGTAAGGGGAGAGGCCAGGGAAACCCATTTTTCCACTGATGCTACTAACATTAATAACTTTCCCTCGTTTTTGTCTTCTCATAATTGGAAGAATAGCCTGTGTTACTGCGATAGCTCCGAACACGTTTGTCTCAAATTGTTTACGGTATTCTTCAATTGGAATTTCCTCCGCAAAACCACCGCTTGCGTAGCCCGCATTGTTAATAAGAATATCTATCCGTCCAAGGTTGTTTATAAAAGCTGTAAATTTCCCAATAGATTCTTCGGAAGTTACATCTAACGGATGAATTTTTATATTTTGTTCTATATGCAACGATGTAGCTTTTTCAATCAACTCTGTTTGTTTTTCAACATTTCGCATCGTAGCAATTACAAGATAGCCATTTTTAGCAAATTCTAATGAAGTGAGGAGCCCAAATCCACTTGATGAACCTGTAATAATCACGATTTTTTCTGTCATTTGTTTCTCTCTTTCTATTAAAATTAAGTTTAATTTCATCATATCGAAAGGATAAGGAGAAATTCAATAGCTTAGTAAATAGACAAATACACACATTTGTATTTTTGGTAAAAAGTAGATTTCAAAGGAATTCACTTTTTATGTCGGAATATGCGCTTACCAGGGAAATAATACGAAAGTGTTTTTATTCCCTAAAATAATCTAAACAGTATAGACAAACTAGTTTTTATGAATAAAGCCCGCCCATATACATTTCCGTTAATGTATGTACAATATCTTCAAGAGAGAAATCTCGTTCATTTCGAACGATTTCCCACAAAAACATTTCATTCGCAAAGAACCAACTTCTCGCTACTAAAAAACAGTTCAAATCTTTACGTGCTAAACCGCTGTTTTGTGAATACGTAATATCTTGAACAATCCGCTCAATAAACCGTTCTCGAATAGCGCTCCATCTGTACCGAACTTCGTCAGAAGCACCGATTGCTTCTTCAACCACTTGTAATAGTTGTCTTTCCATTTCCGCCATTTGTAAAAATGCACGCACTTGCTGCTGAATCATACTACGAGCTTCTTGCTTCGTTACTGGTTGAAAGACACATTCTGCGATTGTATAAAATTGATTCATCACATCATCCATTAATACAATAAGTAAATCATCTTTATTTTTAAAGTATACGTATGCTGTCCCGTATCCTGTTTCTGCCTTTTTGATAATCTGGGAAATTGTTGTTTTTTGAAATCCATGCTCAATAAAGACTTCACGGCCAGCAAATAATAGTTTCTTTTTTGTTTCAAGTGAACGTTGTTTTCTAGCTGAGAAAACATCTTTGCTCATATGTACCACACCTTTGTATTGAAATATCAGAAAATTTAACTTTATTCTAGGTGAAACATTTATTAAATGTCAACTGACATTATGTCATTGACGTTATGTCAATTTTGGTGATATATTTTAACTAATTAGAATTGAAAGAAAATTAAATAGAAGGTGATAGAATGCATTCAAAACCATTTGAACCATCTTACGAGCATGCTCGTCAATGTGACATTTATGATGAGCTTGCATCGTTTCAACATGAGTTTTATAAAAAAGAAGGAACAATTTATTTAGATGGAAACTCACTTGGGCTTTTATCAAAACGAGCTGAACAATCTTTATTAACATTGCTAGATTCATGGAAACAATTTGGCATTGATGGTTGGACAGAAGGACAGCATCCATGGTATTTCTTATCCGAGCAATTAGGAGAATTAAGCGCTCCACTTATCGGTGCTTCACCTGAAGAAGTAATTGTAACCGGCTCCACGACAACAAATTTACATCAAGTTGTCGCTACGTTTTATGAACCAAGGGAAGGGAAAACAAAAATCCTTGCTGATGAATTAACATTCCCATCCGATATTTACGCATTGCAAAGCCAAATTCGTTTAAAAGGGCTAGATCCTGCTGAACATCTTGTTCAAGTGAAAAGCAGAGATGGAAGAATGTTAAATGAAGAAGATATCATTGCAGCAATGACAGAAGATATTGCGCTCATTGTACTTCCGGCAGTGTTATATCGAAGCGGGCAAATTTTAGATATGAAGTTTCTTACGAAAGAAGCACATAAACGCGGTATTCATATTGGCTTTGATCTTTGTCATTCCATCGGTTCTATTCCGCATCACTTTCAAGAATGGGATGTCGATTTTGCAGTTTGGTGTAATTATAAATATTTAAATGCCGGTCCAGGTGGAGTTGGTGGCCTGTACGTTAATAAAAAGCATTTCAATCGTTTACCAGGATTAGCAGGCTGGTTTAGCTCCCGAAAAGATAAACAGTTTGATATGGAACACGAACTAACGCCAGCCGGGCATGCCGGTGCATATCAAATTGGAACACCACACGTGTTAAGTGTTGCACCGCTTATCGGTTCTTTAGAAATTTTTAAAGAAGCGGGCATAGAGCGATTACGACAGAAATCTCTTCATATTACACGCTATATGATAAACCTAATACATCATGAATTAACAGATATGGGCTTTACACTTGGTAATCCGTTAGAAGATGAAAAAAGAGGCGGACATATTTATTTAGAACATAAAGAAGCAGCACGTATTTGTAAGGCACTAAAAGCGAATGGAATTATTCCTGATTTTCGCGCACCAAATGGTATTCGTTTAGCTCCTGTCGCTTTATACAACACGTATGAAGAAGTATGGAGAGCCGTACAAATTTTGAAGAAGATTATGGTGGAAGAGCAATATAAACAATTTGAAAATAAACGAGAGGTTGTGGCATAAGGATGAAAGAAAACAAGTGGATTGATATTTCTCAACCTCTAAACAATGATATTGCCACTTGGCCGGGCGATACGCCTTTTTCCTATGAAGTGTCATGGACAAAAGAACAAAGTGGATCTGTTAATGTTGGTAAAATTTCAATGAGTATTCACACTGGCACACATATTGATGCGCCGTTTCATTTTGATAATGATGGTAAAAAAGTAAGTGATCTTGATATTAACGTCTACATTGGTCCTGCTCGAATTATTGATGTGACAGGTTATAAAAGCATCGGAGCAAAAGAGTTAAAAACGCATGATTTAGAAGGAGTAAGTAGATTATTATTACGGACCTCATCAAAAACAAATCCGCACGTATTTCCTGAAACAATTCCGTATTTACGTGCTGATCTTGCACCTTATCTGC
Source organism: Bacillus sp. AFS018417 (assembly GCF_002560985.1). Taxonomy (NCBI): domain Bacteria; kingdom Bacillati; phylum Bacillota; class Bacilli; order Caryophanales; family Bacillaceae; genus Bacillus; species Bacillus sp. AFS018417. The sequence continues at coordinate 78,312 of NZ_NTTM01000044.1, read as the reverse complement.
ATGAAAAGGGCGTGCGCTTAATCGGTGTAGATGTCCCATCTGTTGATCCGCTTGATGATAAAGAACTAGCAGCACATCATGAGTTATTTAAACACGGTATTCATATTTTAGAAAATGTTGTTCTAGAAAATGTACAAGACGGATACTACGAACTTATTGCTCTGCCGCTTTCGCTAACAGATGCAGACGGTAGCCCGGTTCGTGCTGTAATAAAACCATTATAAAAATAGCCTATACTGCATAGAGAGGATGTACACATATGAAAGAAAATGAAAAAGTAATTATGGAGAAGGGGATTCATACAGATTTTCGTAATAACATGACATACGGGGAATATTTACAATTAGATAGTTTACTATCTAGCCAAAAACGACTCTCTGATCATCATGACGAAATGTTATTCATCGTGATTCACCAAGCAAGTGAGCTTTGGATGAAATTAATTTTACATGAATTAGAAGCAGCTATCGAATCAATCAAAAACGAAAAACTTGCACCTGCTTTTAAGATGCTTGCACGTGTTTCAAAAATTCAATCGCAAATTATTCAATCATGGGATATTCTTGCCACGCTCACACCAGCTGAGTATATTGAATTCCGCGATTCACTTGGTCAAGCATCCGGATTTCAATCTTATCAATATCGAATGATTGAATTTGCGCTTGGCTATAAAACACCACATGTTCTTAAAATCTATGAAAAAGATGAAGAATTGCACGCTCGTCTACATAAGGCGCTTCATACACCGAGTTTATATGACGTTGCGATTCAAACTCTTGCAAAAGAAGGATTTCCAATTAACCCAAATGTGCTTCAGCGTGATATTACGCAACCATATGAAGCAGATGCAACAGTAGAAGCAGCGTGGTTAGAAGTCTACTCAGATGTAAAGAAATATTGGGACTTATATCAATTAGCTGAAAAGCTAATCGATATCGAAGATTGGCTGCAGCAGTGGCGTTTCCGTCATATGAAAACTGTAGAACGTATTATCGGACATAAAATGGGAACTGGCGGTTCTTCAGGCGTTTCTTATTTAAAACGTGTGTTGGATCAATCCTTCTTCCCAGAGCTTTGGAATATCCGGACAAAATTGTAAAAGAAAAGTCGGTAGCTATTATCAGTTACCGACTTTTCTTTTTAATAATTATTTCATGGTATAGTAAAGACTAGTAAAAAAGTCTTTATTCGGAGGAACGTATATTGGATTTTTACGCATTAGAAAATATGCTCAAAAAAAAGAAAGTACATTCATTTTTAATTCACCAACGTGGTGAATTCACTACAAAGTACTATAAAACAGAACAATGCGCACATAACTTATACAAAATCAATTCTATTACAAAAAGTATCGTATCTACTCTCATTGGAATCGCCATTGATAAAGGTTTTATAAATGGTATACATAGTCCCATAATAGAATGGATTCAAAATATACCAAAAGAAAAGCAAGACCTGACTATATATCATTTATTAACGATGACAACAGGTGAGGAGTGGCAGGAATTTGGAAACGGTGTTGTTTTCCCAAATGATTTTGTCGAGTCTGATCATTGGATAGATTATATTTTAAAGAAACCAATGATAAATCGGCCTGGAACAAAAATGAATTATAATTCAGGTTCTTCGCATCTATTAAGTTATATTGTACAAAAGGCAACTAACATGACGACGGAACAATTTGCAAAGGTACATCTATTCGATCCTTTACATATTACCGACTATGAATGGCAGCAAGATCCACAGGGAATTTTTGTTGGCGGCTTTGGCATGAAAATGAAAGCAGAAGACATGCTGAAAATTGGCTTATTATGTCTACAAAATGGATATTGGAACGGACAGCAACTTGTATCTTCAAGCTGGATTGAGCAATCCCATCAAGAAAGATTTACAACATATGAACATATTGGGGCATACGGTTATCATTGGTGGGTATTAGATCAAAACAATTTCGACATGCCCTACCATACATATTTTGCGATGGGATATGGCGGACAATATATTATCATTGTTCCTCAATTAGAGTTAGTTGCAGTCATTAGTAGTCAAATGCCAAAGCGGGGTTTAGTACCGCTTAAACTGTTTATAAAACATTTACAAGAAACGTACTAAATTAACTTAGTACAGAAAGTTTAAGAAAGAGTACACAATAAAAATAGCCTGTATCTTTGATTACTAAGTAATCGTAGATACAGGCTTTATTTTTCGGTAATTAACTGCCCTTATATATATTTAAAGAAATTCTAACCTTTTTATACAAATTGCATTGTAAAACGACAAATCTACTTACAGAACTTGTACAATGCTTACAGACGATTGTAAGTCCATGTTTTTTGATACATTTGATTGCATGAGTAATGTTTTTGTTAGTGTATTCTGCCAACGTTCCGCAATGCTAAGAATACACACTTCTGTAATTATTCATTCTAAACATGAATTTTTAAAACAACATCAGTTCATTTGTAGACTCACTCTACATAATGCTTGTTCTTCTGTTGCGGTATTTTGTTTTTTCTTATCTCGGCGTTTCTTTAAAAAGAATGTTTAAAAATGTTTCTGTTTTTGTTTCAAATTCTACATCAACAAATACTCCAAATTCTTTTCCGTTCTTCTCTCGCAACCACAACTTAAATTTTTCAACTGATACATTTGCCGTTTTTGGTTTTCTTCCTATGTGAAGATAATCGATAATATCAGCTTGTGGGTATTTTTCTTTCGTTTTTTGCACTGCAAGCTTTCCCCATTTTGCGTATGGAGGTTGAGCATGAATGATTGAAAACGGTCTGTATATAAATAAAGCTACTGTAACAAGTCCGATACATATAATTAAACGTGTATATAAAGGTTTCATATTAAGCTCCTTTATCCCGCTACTTTTGGGCAGTAAGACCTCCACCTCAAGATGCAGAGAAAGGGAAGAAAATAGGTGGAGGAATACTGCCCGTAAGAGCACGATTGGTTCAACTAACCATCAGTAGGGTATAAAGCCCCCCACTAATGGAAGTTTCATTTTATAGCATTTTCTATAGTGTTTACACTTAAGCGAATTCATATGAATTTGCCTTTTTTTGTCTTCCTTACATAAAACCGCATCATTTACAAAAAATAACCTTGAAATCATCGTCATATTCAAGGAGGTTGAACTATGCATCGTAAAGCTTTCTTCAAAGTACCGCTTTTACTCGTTACATTTGCGGCTGCTTTGTTAGTAAGTAGTGTTCATGAGAAGGAAGTAGGGGCTTTTTCTAATCAAGTCATTCAAAAAGGAGCCTCTGGAGAAGATGTAATCGAACTACAATCAAGGCTCAAGTATATTGGATTTTACAATGGAAAAGTAGATGGTGTCTTTGGATGGGGTACATATTGGGCACTTCGGAATTTTCAAGAAAAGTTTGGGTTACCGGTTGACGGACTTGCAGGTCCAGCTACAAAACAAAAACTCGTTAAAGCTACAAAATATGAAAAACAACCAAATAACACAGCAAATAAACAAAATAACAAACCGGCGCCAAATAAAGGTACAAATGTTCCAAATGGATATTCACAAAACGACATTAAAATATTGGCAAATGCTGTATACGGAGAATCTCGCGGTGAACCTTATATCGGACAAGTTGCCGTAGCAGCTGTTATTTTAAATCGCGTCAGCAGCCCGTCTTTTCCAAATACAGTGGCAGGTGTGATTTATGAGCCGCGTGCCTTTACTGCTGTTGCGGATGGACAAATTAATTTAACACCAAATGAAACAGCAAAAAAAGCTGTACTTGATGCGATTAACGGATGGGATCCATCTGATGGCGCGATTTATTACTTTAATCCAGATACAGCAACAAGCCAATGGATTTGGAGTCGTCCGCAAATCAAAAAAATTGGAAGACACATTTTTTGTCGTTAGGAGGTGGATGAGATATGTTTAGAGGTTTCATTATCGTTTTATTAACAATTGGAGTTGTAGGTACAGGATATTGGGGGTATAAAGAGCATCAAGAAAAAAATGCTGTTTTAATTCACGCTGAAAACAACTACCAGCGGGCTTTTCATGATTTAGCGTATCAAGTTGATTTATTACACGATAAAATTGGGACAACATTAGCAATGAATTCACGAACATCATTATCACCTGCATTAGCTGACGTGTGGCGTATCACATCTCAGGCGCATTCTGATATTGGCCAATTACCACTTACATTGCTCCCGTTTAATAAAACAGAAGAATTTCTAGCAAATATCGGAGATTTTAGTTATCGTACAGCTATACGCGATTTAGATAAAGAACCATTAAATGACCAAGAATATAATACACTCCAGCAGCTATACAATAATGCTGCAAATATTCAAGATGAACTGCGCAAAGTACAGCATCTGGCCTTAAAAAATAACTTACGTTGGATGGATGTTGAACTAGCCCTTGCTTCTAATAATAACCCAGCTGATAACACGATTATCGATGGATTTAAAACAGTGGAAAAAAACAGTCAATCTTACTCACAAAGCCATTTTGGACCAACGTTTACAAGTTTGGAAAAAGAAAAAAAAGGCGAAACGCACATATCTGGTCCAAAAATTTCAGAAGACCAAGCAATAAATATTGCAAAATCTTTTCTGAGCTTAAAGGGAGATGAAAAGATTTCTGTTGAAAAAAGCAGCAAGGGAGCAAAACAAAAATTTTATAGCATTACTGTGAAAGATCCAAAGACAAATAGTGAAACGAATATGGACATTACTGAACAAGGTGGATATCCAATTTGGGTCATGAGCAATCGGGAAATTAAAGAACAAAAAATGAGCTTAAATGAAGCAGGAGAAAAGGGACTTTCCTTTTTAAAACAAAATAAATTCAAAAATATGGAGTTATATGAAAGTTCACAATACGACTCTGTCGGCGTTTTCACATTCGTAACTAATCGGGACAACGTACGTATATATCCAGAGTCCATTCAAATGAAAATCGCACTCGATGACGGTTCGATTGTTGGCTTTTCGGCAAAAGACTATTTAGCTTCTCGTAAAGATATAAAAATTCCAAAACCAACACTATCGGCTTCGGATGCACGAAAGAAAATCAATCCGAATTTGAAAGTTATGGAAGAGCGTGAAGCAGTTATTGTAAATGACTTGCATAAAGAAGTACTATGTTATGAATTTTTAGGAACACTTGGCAAAGACACATATCAAATCTTTATTAATGCCAATAATGGCACGGAAGAAAAGGTGAAAAAACTACAAAGTGTAGAACAAGTTTATGATTAATGAATAGGAGTGACACCTTTGAGAAAAATCTTTTATTTTTGTATCTGTTTGCTTCTATTAGCGAGCTGTAATACAAAAAAGAACAATAATGCAGCGAGTCCAAGTCCAACTTCGAATGCTAAATTGATTTCAACAAAAAACGAAACAAATCAAGATGTTACATATAAATCAGATGAAAAAGTGGCGGATCACTTAGCAAAATTAGCATCGAGCGTACCGGGTGTAAACGATGCAACAGCAGTTGTACTTGGAAGATATGCAGTTGTTGGAATTGATGTTGACGCAAAATTAGATCGCTCTCGAGTAGAGACAATCAAATATTCAGTAGCAGAGAGTTTAAAACATGATCCACTCGGAGCAAATGCAGTTGTTGTAGCAGATATCGATACGTATCAGCGCTTAAAAGAAATGGGCAAACAAATAAAGGAAGGAAACGCAGGAAAAGGAATTCTCGATGAACTCGCAGCAATTGTCGGGCGTGTAATGCCGCAAGTACCAAATGATGTATTTGAAAAGAAACAGATCAATCCAACTAAAGAAAACGATCAACAATTACAAAAAGGCGAACAAAGTGAACTAAAACAAGAACAGGTTGATCAATCCAATCAAAATTTAAAACGATAAAAATAATCCCCGTGTTATATAGCACGGGGATTATTTTTGGGGAAAAATCGAATATTTTATTTATTCATAAAAATATTATATGATTTTGTATAAAAGAAAACATACGTTTTTGTAAATGGAGGAATATATGTCATGCAAATAAATGGATCTATTCAACTCGTTCCATATACGGAAAAATTTAAAGAATCTTTGCAAACATTTACTTTACCTGAAGAACAAGTGCAATTTACAGCCCATCCAATGGAATTACTCAAAAAAGTAGAACAAGATCCAACTCGAAATCCTATTGTTATTTTAGCTGATAACAAGCCAGTCGGTATTTTTGCGTTGCAATCGGGAAGTCGTGTACAAGAATATACAAATAAAGAAAATTCTTTACTGCTTGTTTCATTTTCAATCGATTACATAGAACAAGGGAAAGGATATGCAAAACAAGCGTTATATCAGTTAACACATTATGTAGATTCATATTTTCCGAACATAGAAGAAATTGTGTTGGCAGTCAATGAAAGAAATATTCCCGCTCAAAAATTATATGTAAAAGTTGGATTTGAAGATAGAGGCCATCGTAGAATGGGACCAATTGGACCGCAATTTGTTTTATACTTATCATTGGAAAAGAAAACTTCAAAAGACACAAGATAAATTAACTATACTATAATAATGAGAGGATTATGCGTATGATGTAAGAGTGTATATCCTCCTTATTTATAAAGAAATTTTAATAACAAAGCAAAAACTATTGAAGTTGTTTACGGAGGATACTATGCAGATAAAACTAATACTTGCCGGTTACGGCACTGTTGGAAAAGAATTTGTAAAACTCATTCATGAAAAAGCACCCTTTATTCGAAAAGAATTCGGTTTAGAGTTAATCCTTGTTGGTATTATTGGACGTGATTTTAAATTATATCATCCAGAGGGACTTTGTATCGATACTTTGCTTACACTAGGCGGGGGATCAGTAGCCTTACACAAATACATAGAACAACATTCGGTTCATAATGAAAAAATGAATGGTCATGTTTTAGTTGAATCTACACCAACCAATCTCGAAAATGGCGAACCAGGAAAACAAAATATGTTACAAGCTATTGAAAGTAGCATGGATATTGTTTCTATTTCCAAAGGAGCACTTGTCACGTCTTGGAAAGAAATAAACGAATCGGCTAGATTAGCAAATGTACGCATCCGCTATAGCGGAGCGACAGCCGCAGCACTTCCTACATTAGATATAGGTCAATTCAGTTTAGCGGGATGCAAGATTGAACGCATCGAAGGAGTTTTAAACGGGACAACAAATTATATTTTAACGAAAATGCATGAAGATAACACTTCGTACGAAAAAGCGTTGCAACAAGCGCAGCAAAAAGGAATCGCTGAAACAAATCCTTCATTAGATGTAAGCGGCATGGATAGCGCTTGTAAGTTATTGCTACTCGCGAATAGTTTGCTGCGTACAGAATATTCACTTGAAGATATTACTGTTAAAGGAATAGAAAATCTATCAAAACAGGATATACAAAAAGTAAAAGAACAAGGAAAACAAATGAAACTAATAGCGAGAGCATATACAGATGATGATGGAGAAGTGCGGCTTGAAGTACAACCATATGCAGTAGACCCGAACCACTCACTAGCAAGTGTTATAGGAACTGAAAAAGGAATTACCTTTTACACGGATACGATGGGGACAGTTTCTTCCATCGGCGGAGCTTCCAATCCACGAGGAGCTGCAGCAGCAGCTTTAAAAGATGTAATCAATCTATATCGAAAAGATATTATGTAACTTTACATACGATTATGTACAAATCCCGCTTATTTGGAAAGAGTGGGATTTGTCATTTCTTAATATAAAAATAGTAATCTATTGTCAATTATCATTGAGTTTTTTGTTTACTTTTTGGCATGAATAGGATTAAGATGTTTTGTAAGCATGTTATTGTTTAGCTGATTGTACATATACAAAACAGAAAAATACCAGTATTATATAGAAGCTAGAAAGAAAGCTGAAAGGGATTGAGAATTGTGAAGAAACTTGATGTACTGTTAATGGTGCTCAGCGTCCTGTTCCCAGTTGCAGGTATAATGAAACAAATTCCTCTACAATTATCATTATTTATGGGAGGATTATTGTTTTTAACTAGTTTTGGAAGTTATCATGCAAAACGAATGCATTCACGAATATTTAGTTGGGTAGCTTATACAGCATTTATCACACTCTTGCTGACTATTTGGAATCAATTCGTAACAACCAGCTCCTTAGTAGCAAACGCAAAAATTGCTGCATGTATTGCTGTGATCCCGTTTTTATTCCGATTCCGTACATATGCCATTACACTAGGATTACTCGCATTATGGGGCGCAATGTTGTGGGATATAAAACAAGTACATTCATTAGCGGTTCTAGGACGGATGATGAACCTACTCACAACAGAACGATTGTATTTCCTTATTCTAGTAGCAGGATTTTTAATTGGCGGATTACTTGCAAATGCACTATATCGTGATAACAGTCGTAACGGACAAGACAAAACAAGCGCATTTAAACAAAAAAAGAAGCGAATGAGACCTACATTTAAAATTCGTATTCCGAGTTTACCAAGAATTAAATTTAAAATGTTCAAGTTCGGTAAAAAATCTTCCAAACAAAGAGAAACTCGTCCGTATGAACGAAACTATGAAGAGAGAACACCAACTTACCATACAACGCAAACAGAACAACATAACAATACTGGAACAGGACATGGACAAACGAGAATGGAACGAAGAAAAAATCGTTATAATGCATAGAGAATATGTTTGTACAAATATAAAAACCCGCAATTTCCCTTCATACAATTGATGGGGCATTGCGGGTTTTTACTATATAATAATTAATATATCAAATATATTACTCATAAAATCCCTTGATTTGAAGAGGTACTTGGATAAAGTAAAGTTTCCGCTAATTACATACTTAGAGAAATGGTAATGAAAATACACTCATAAAGGAGAAACTATGCTCAAACACTTACAAAAAACAATCGAACATTTAACTGAAGAAGAAGCAAAAGAGGTGCTCTTTAATTTACTCACACAACTTCACTCACTAGAAACACATTTTAATAAAGAAACATTAACTTCACTTACAAATATACCAAAAGAACTAATTCAACAGTACATACAAAAGACTGATATTACGAAAAGTAAGCATGTTCATATCGCTTTTGGTGATTCAGCAGCAGGTTCTTTAAAACACGCTCTAAAAGAAGCTAACATTCAAGAAGAGTATGTTTTGTTATTTTCCGATGCTTTTTCTGTTGGTCCTCTTTTTCACTTAGATCAAGAGGCAGGGCAAGTGGCGCGTCAGCAATGGCTTCAGGAGAAATTACCGATAGAAGGCTACTTGTATGAAGAATATTTGCAAGAAATGAAAGTAACTTTAGAGAAATTATATGCGATTCCGTCTCATATTCCGATTACAATTTGGACAGGGAACAATGCATATGAACATGTAGGACTTATTTTTGTTTTATTTTTACTAAAAGAGGCTACTCATGATATATATGTCGTGAATACAGCTGATGGTTTTGATAAGTTATTCCGCACACCAAATTTGGATTATACAGTACGCCATACCGCAGAACTTGCTCCTAACAGGTTAATGGCAATACGCGAGAGCAATCTCCTTTAATAAAAGAAGAGCGACAAGTACTTGAAAATGAATGGAAAGCATTACGCGAAGATTACGATGTTTTACGTATTTGGGAGAATAATCGTGTTGTTTCTGTTTCAGAAGATTATATCGATCATTTCATCGTACAATGTGCAAAAAGTTTAGAAACTGATGGTTTTACAGATCAATTTTATAAAGCTTCTCGATTAGTCGGAGAAGTTTTAGGACATTTCGAGCAATGCGTAGGTGATGCTTTTATTGAATATCGCCTGAAATCATTAATACAAAAAGGGATTTTTCATATGACAGGGTCTTTACATTCCATGAGGTCTTATAGTGTACGATTAGCACAGCCAGAAAAATGATAACAAATGAACGGAGATGTATATGTCAATAAGTAGTTCCAATAACGTAGAGAATATCTTAAATAATATAAAAAACATAAAAAACATAAAAAACAACATACTTATTAGCATTAAAATTAGCAAATAAATTAATAAGAAAACCGCAAAGGATATTTTTCCTTTGTGGTTTTTATTTATCGAAGATATTTAACAGGTTTAATTTCACTACAATTAGCCGCCTAGATCGTGGTCAATCTGTTAATTGGTACGCTATTAATTAATATGTTATAATGTTTCTCCACAAAAACGGAACTACTTAATATGTGAACATCTCCTTTTATTATCTTCATATAAAAAGTAATATATGATTGCAATTTTCTAAACTTTTATAAAATTAAATGCGTTATAATGATGATTAAATGGTAAGTTTACCAGATATTTCTGAAGATGAAGATTGTAGAGAAATCTTTAAAAATGAAATATATTGTAGTTTTCAAACAGCTACTACACGATTCAAGGAGAGTAAGAATGGTATATTTACGACAATTATTTTATTTTGGTTATCAACAAGCTCTTTCATGCGTTTTTCCTGTACTGATCTTTTTGACACTTGCTCTTTCAAAACTGATCCATATTCCTGGTCTATACCGTTATGATTTTATCTTACTCATCTGCCTTCTCATTCAATATGGAATGTATAAAACCGGGTTAGAAACAAAAGACGAGCTCAAAGTGATTACCGTTTTCCACTTCATTGGGTTAGCATTAGAAATATATAAAGTACATCATGGTTCTTGGTCCTATCCAGAACAAGCATGGACAAAGGTAATGGGAGTGCCACTTTATAGTGGTTTTATGTATGCGAGTGTTGCTAGTTATATATGTCAAGCATGGCGCAGGCTACACTTGCAAGTAGAAGGATGGCCAAAAGCGATATGGACGATACCACTGGGAGCAATGATTTATTTCAACTTTTTCACACACCACTTTATGTATGATTTCCGCTGGATTCTAACGGCCTTATTATTTGTGGTCTTTTTTCACACTTATGTGCATTTCTCTGTGCAGGAAATTACATATAAAATGCCGCTTGTTCTTTCGTTTTTATTGATTGGTTTTTTCATTTGGATTGCAGAAAATATCGCAACTTTTTTGGGAGCGTGGCAATATCCAAATCAACATGGAACATGGAAACTCGTTCACATTGGGAAAATTAGTTCATGGTTTTTACTCGTTGTCATTAGCATTATGATTGTGGCACAACTAAAACAAATCAAAATCCAAAAAAGTAATAGTTCTTCTTACCATAACTATGATAGCTAAAAGTATGTATGAATACTAAACAAAAGAGGCGATCTGTTTTGAAGAAAAGAAGAGTAATAGCCTTTTTTACATGTATTGTAATAATTGCTTTTGGAATAGTGATTGCTGTATTTAATAAAATGAATAATGAAAACGACTTAGATTGTAGAGCTAATGCTGTTCAAATCAAAGCTGTTGCGGTAGATGATAAGAATAAACCTGTATCTAACGTGAAAGTTTATGAAAATTCAATCACTAATCAGGAACGAACTGTTACAAATTCACAAGGAGAGTTTCAATTTTACTCCAGTGTTTGTGGCAAAATTACTTTACTATTTGTTACTCCAGATGGAAATACATACACAAAAAAATATGATAGGGAAGATGTACCTAACATAGTAAAGTTAGAGTAGTGAATTATATAAATTAAAAAGCAAGGGGTGTGCATATGAACATCTCTTTTTTTATTTCCACATAAAAAGCAATATTCAGTCGCAATTTTCTCAACTTTTATAAAATTCAATGCGTTATAATGGTCATTAGGTGCTATGGTCACCAAATATTTCTAAAGATGGAGGTTGGAAGTATGTCTTCAAACAATGAAATGAATCGCAACACATTGCCTGAGATACAATTAACTTCATCAAAATTTAAGCATGAAGCATATGACATTTACAAAGAGTTACGTGCATCTCATCCTGTCTATTCGGTATATCCTCAAAATTGGCTTATTACAAGATATGAAGATGCAGTGAGTCTTTTGAAAGATGCACGATTACTGAAAAATGCTGAAAGTGTGTTTAGTAAAGAAGAATTTGAAGCCTCTTTTACACTAAAAAATGGAGAATTTTTGAGAAAACAGATGCTGAACTCTGATCCACCTGACCATAGTCGCTTAAGGTCCCTTGTTCAAAAAGCTTTTACTCCGCAGATGATTTTACAGCTGAAAGATAGTATCCAATCCATTGCTGATGCTTTACTAGATAAAGTAGAACACCAGCACACTATAAACCTCGTAAACGATTATGCTTTCCCGCTGCCAATTATTGTGATTAGCGAGATGCTTGGTATCCCACAAGAAGATCGAGATAAATTTAGAGTATGGTCACATGCGGTTATCGATTCTCCAGAGACGCCAGAAGCTATTCTTGAAGTCGATAAAAAACTAGGTGAATTTCTTCACTATTTACAATATTTAATAGATAAAAAACGAGAAAATCCTTCAGATGATTTAGTAAGTGCATTAATACAAGTAGAAAGCGGAGGAACAAAATTAAGTGCTCCAGAATTAAGTTCGATGATTATGCTGCTTATCGTTGCTGGACACGAAACAACTGTCAATTTAATTACAAACATGATGTTAGCGTTGCTTGAGCATCCTGATCAGTTGCAGCTTCTGCGACAAAATCCTGATTTAATTGATTCAGCAATTGAAGAATCATTACGTTTTTACAGCCCTGTTGAATTAACGACTATGCGCTGGGCAACGGAACCATTTACATTACATGGTCAAAACATTCAGCCAAAAGATGCGATTATCATTTCATTAGCTTCTGCCAATCGCGATGAAAAGATATTTCCAAACGCTGATGTTTTTGATATTACAAGAAAAAATAACCGTCATCTTTCTTTTGGACATGGCATTCATTTCTGCCTTGGTGCGCCGCTCGCTCGTTTAGAAGCGAAAATTGCAATTCCTACCTTATTACACCGAATGCCTAATCTTAAAATAAAAGGAACAAGAGAGGACATAAAGTGGAGTGGTAATTATTTAATGAGATCATTAGAGGAATTACCATTATCTTTCTAGACAAATGAATACGAAACAGTATGACACCTCTCAATACTGTTAATACTAAGCAAAAAGGAGGTGTCATACTATGGCTCAAGATGTGCTTTGTGAAGTAAATAACTGCCAGTACTGGGGTAATGGAAATAAGTGCAATGCAGATTCTATTTATGTAGTAAGTCATACAGGAAAACAGGCATCTGATAGTAAAGAAACAGATTGTAAAACATTTATACCAGAAGTTTAATTTTCTAGGGGTAACCACAATGTAGGTTACCCTTTTATTATTTATATTATCGATAATAAATATCATTTTCATTCATGTTTTTATACATTTTTTATTTAAAGAAAATTAAAGAGGTCAACTAAAAGGACTAGTTTCTCATTTAAATTGTTCCATTCGATTTTATAAAATAGATGAATAAGAGAATTCATATCTCTAAATGAATCTCATTTTTACAAAACAGGCATGGATTATTTTTTGATAATCAAGAGAAATATCCTTTATAACGTCACTCAAATCATGACGTTATTTGTGTTTAGCGCATATTGATAATTTTATTATAAGAAAAAAACATTTAATCCTTGACCTGAAATGCGTTTCATAAATTATAACTAAGATATTGTTGAATACGAACAAAAATATACTCATATATGAAAACGATATCACTCGTTATACAGAAACGAAAGCAGGGGATCGAATGAAACTTATTGCAATTGATTTAGATGGAACTCTTCTTACATCAAAGAAAGTAATTAGTGAAGAAAATGTTACCGCAATTAAGGAATGTCAGGAAAAAGGACATGTTGTAACTATTTGTACAGGGCGCTCTATAATAGATGTCCAAAAACTTTTGCAAGAAGCAAATCTAAAATGTCCAATCATTGCCGAAAACGGTGCAATTTTGTATTCAAGTAACAAAATGTTGCAACGATATCCAATCGTAACTGAACATGCGAAAGAAATTGTTGATTATCTAGAAGAAAGAAATATATTTTATCAATTGTATACAGATCAAGGTGTATACGTTCCAGAATATGGTGAAGAAAGCGTTCAATTTGAGATGGATTTTATAATAGAATCTGATTCACATGCTGATAAAGAAGAACTGAAACATATAGCAGCTTTATATTTACAGCATACTGAAATTAAAAAAATTGCAAGTTGCAAACCACTATTTTCAAAGCAAATTCATATTCATAAAATACTACCATTCTCGTATCAGAAGGACAATTTAAAGTTATTAAAAGATCAATTCATCAATAATAAGGAATTATCAATTACTGCATCTTACTGGCACAATCTTGAAATCAATCATATCCATGCTCAAAAAGGAAATGGATTATATACGCTAGCTAACCATCTTGGTATATTAAGAGAACATACTGTTGCAATTGGTGATGGTTTAAACGATATGTCTATGATGGAGAAAGCTAGCATATCTATCGCAATGGGCAATGCAGTAGAAGAAATCCAGGCAATTTGTCGTTACAAAACACTTTCAAATGATGACCACGGTGTTGCTTATGCCCTTCGACGCTATGTCTTAAATAATATAAATAGTTAATGACGAAAAAGAGAGCAAATTTTGTTGGAATTTGTTCTCTTTTTTTTGTTTTTATCCACTTTCCTCCTCAATTCTATTAAAAAACAAAAAATTTCTAAATAACTCTTCTTTTTCTATGTACCTTGATGAATATAATTCGTATAATAAAAAAGCTAAATAAATTAAAAATTAGACATAATTAAAAAATTAATATAAATACATTTAAATTATATATAGAGGTAGAGGTGGAAGTATATGTACCGGCTTAGGGAACTTATTAATATTAAGGAAATACAAACAATAGCAGAACAATTTTATCTTTTAACACATATTTCACATCAGCTTCTTGATTGTAATGGAGAGGCATTCTTTCATTACGGCATACAATCCATCGATTTAAATTTACATATAGAAATTCATGTCCCAATTATAATAAATGAACACACCATTGGAGATTTCATCATTTTTGCTCCTAAAAATAAAGTTGAGCCTTGCACAACATATTTCAAATCCCTTGCAGCGTTTATGACCGATATCGGAATGAATAAATTGCAGCAACTTGAGGAAAATCAGTCGATACCTGCTAAAAATATATATACCATTTTACAAAACATGCCTGTTATGGTGGACGCATTTGATGAAGAAGGAACTTTTGTTGTATGGAACAGAGAATGCGAACTAGTAACGGGTTATAGTGCAGCTGAAATTATTAAAAATCCTCACGCATTAGAGTTACTTTATCCGGATGAAGTATATCGAAAACAAATGCAACATGAATTTTCCATACGGGGCAAAAATTTTCGAGATTGGGAAATGACACTTACTTGTAAAAATGGTGATAAGAAAACGATTATGTGGTCAAACATATCGGAGGAATTTCCTGTCCCTGGATATAGCTATTGGGCAGTTGGTGTTGATATTACACATCGAAAACAGATTGAGGAGGAGCTCATACAAAAATCCTCAGAATTAGAATTAATTTTCAAAGCACTTCCAGATTTATGTTTTTTAACAAATTTTGATGGAACAATCGTTGACTATAAAGCAGGCTGCCCATCAAAGTTTTATGTACCTGTCGAACAATTTATGGGAAAAAAATTTCAAGATGTTTTACCTTCAGATGTCGCCGAGCAGCTGAACGAAGCAATTGCAAAAATACAACAGAAACATTCTATGGAAATTATAGAGTATTCCTTACCAATGCATGATAGTACTTATTTTTTTGAAGCGAGATGTTTGCCACTTTTAACAGATAAAGTTATGGTTATGGTTCGTGATATTACAGAGAAGAAAAAGACAGCAGAATTATTAAATAAATCAGATACATTAGCTGCGGTTGGTCAACTTGCTGCAGGAGTTGCGCATGAAGTACGAAACCCTCTAACTGTCATTAAAGGATTTATACAATTATTACAAACTCGAGAAAGACATGATACAGAATTTTTTCGACTCATGATTTCTGAAATTGAGCGAATCGAATCTATCATTCATGAATTTTTATCAATCGCTAAACCTGAGATTACTTCTTTCGAAAGGAAGAACCTTTGTTTTATATTAGAAAATGTTGTGTCATTAATTAACACAAAGGCAATTATGACAAATATTCACATTGCATGCCAATCAAATCCTGACTTCTTATATATTGATTGCTGCGAAAATCAATTAAAGCAAGTATTTATCAATATTTTACAAAACTCTATTGAAGCAATGCCAAATGGAGGGGAAATCATAATTACTGCTAAAAAAATAAACGACAATGAGGTAGTTATTTGTATTTCAGATGAGGGACTAGGGATTCCGGAAGAAAGGATTATAAAACTCGGAGAACCTTTTTATAGTACGAAAGAAAAAGGGACAGGTCTTGGTCTAATGATTAGTTATAAAATTATTGAAAGTCATCAAGGAAGAATTCATATAGCAAGTAAAGTTCGAGTAGGGACATCGGTTGAAATTTATTTACCAATTTCTCAACCTGTTTAATATAAGATATATTTTTGTTGCTTCAATTTGCAGACATATTAAACGGATAACGCAACAAAGTGAAAATATTTCAATTCATTTATTTAAAATAAATCTGCAAAACAAGAGTAAAAGAACCTTCTATTTGGTAAATTCTTTTACTCTTATTTTGTATGTAAATAGAACTTCGAGTGATTATGCTATCATTTTGTGGTATGGTGTTCCTTTTAGATGTCATGCCAATATATTGTTTTTTCGATTATTACAATGAAAAATTATACAAGGTTTTAGAAATCCAAATATTAATTAATAGACAAGAAGAGGATATATAAAGAAGAAGTATTTATTATGTAAGTGTACTCAAAAATGACGTATTACTTCGAGGGTTCTTATTACTACAATCGAAAAGTCTTTGGCTAAAAAACTCTTTTACCTAGTGATGTTGTCCAATCTTTTTCCCCTTTTTTTGCATTAACTAGTAGTAGCTTGGAAAGGAGAGAGGAGAGAATAAAGATGGAGAACAGAGAATTTAGGCCTAAATTATATAAGCCTACGGATGAAAAAAATCTGAATATCCCTAGTCGAAATAAAAACGAACGGAATAAAGATTATGATATAGAAGTAAGCATTATTATTCCTTCCTATAATAAATACCCGCTAAATTTATTAACTTTATATTCTTTAAATAACCAAACATTTGACCTTTCGAAAATGGAAGTCCTCTTTATCGATGATGCTTCAACTGATCAAACCTTACAAATGGTACGCAAGCATCATTTTTCTTATCATTTTAAGTATATTAAATGCCAACGAAATCTTGGCAGAGCGAAAGTTCGAAACGTTGGAATGAAATATTCAAGAGGGAAAGTTCTTATATTTTTAGATGCAGAAATGATTGCAGAGCCTGAATTTGTTGAAAATCATTTTAATTATCATCAATCAATGGATAACTTGGTTTTATCAGGAGCTATGTATTATAACGCGGTATATTCTTGTATATTTTCGGAATTTAGTCAAGAACAAATAAAAGAAATATCCACTATGGCAAAAAACGACCGAGTGCTCTACGACCGAATTGAAAACTATAAGCATTCCAACATTTCTGCTCCTTATCCGCTATTAGAAAGAAAAGATATTGATACTAAGCTTTATAGAGAATTAAAGGTTAAGACGCCTTCATCACATTGGTATAATACAATACAAGAAAATTTTGATGCACAATTAAATGGATTTCATTTTCCGTGGATGGCTTTTTTAACCGGAAATGTTTCCGTACGTAAAAAATTAATTGAACAAGTGGGGCCATTCGACAAAGAGTTTATAAATTATGGTTATGAGGACTGGGAGTTAGGATATCGCTTGTATAAGGCTGGAGCTAGATATTTAGTTAGTAATACTGTTACGGCTTATCATCAAGAGCATCCTGTCGGAGAAAGCAGATGGAAAGAAGCGACGGGAAATTACCACTTATTCACGCTAAAACATCCTGACGTGGATGTTCTTATCCTAGGTCTAGAGCTTGCCCGAATTACAGATTTATTAATGATGAACAAAGTATTAGGCGAGTATAAGTTACTCGTTCAAAATCACCCAAATGATTCACTATCTTTTCAAAAAAAGTTCACTGAAATTCTAGAGACTATTGCACTTTTGTTAAAGATTGATATTCGACATATAAATATATTAGAAGCAGCCGGTTTTGACTTAGAGCAGAAAAATGAGCTTCTATCGGATATCAATAAAATAA
This sequence comes from Bacillus sp. AFS018417, assembly GCF_002560985.1. Classification (NCBI taxonomy): domain Bacteria; kingdom Bacillati; phylum Bacillota; class Bacilli; order Caryophanales; family Bacillaceae; genus Bacillus; species Bacillus sp. AFS018417. The sequence continues at coordinate 60,092 of NZ_NTTM01000044.1, read as the reverse complement.
AAAAACTAAGAAAGTATAGCAATTTGGTTTATGTCGTAGAGAAAATTTTTGGAAAAAATTACAATAGAGTGGGTTTCCTAAAATAAATCGCAAAGTTTTAATCGTTATTTTATACACTTTCTTTGTCTAAGTTATCTATATTATGTTAGGAGTGGGAACGTAAATGGTTTCAATTATTACTTGTACAATAAGAGAGGAGTATATAGAGAACGTTTTCAGAAACTATGAACAGCAAGTATGGAGAGATAAAGAATTAATTATTATTTTAAATAAGGATACTATGGATCTAAATAAATGGAAAAAAAAGGCTTTTAGTTATCATAATATCCGTGTGTATCAACTACATGAACAGGCAACTTTAGGCGATTGTTTAAATTTTGGAGTAGAAAAATCTAAATATAATCATATAGCCAAATTTGATGATGATGATTACTATGGTCCATATTATTTAGCTCATGCAATGCCCGAATTTAAAAATACAGAAATTTCTGTTTTAGGAAAAAGCTCTTATTATGTTTATTTTAAGAATAAAAAAGCTTTGATGTTAGTATCAAATACAGAAAAAGCCTTTACTGATTCTGTAGCAGGAGCTACTCTAATCTTTAAAAAAGAAGTATTCAAAAAAGTTCAATTTGAAAAAGTAAATAGAGCTGAAGATTATTTTTTTATAGACAGCTGTAAAAAGAATGGTTTTAAAATCTATTCTACTGATAAACATAATTTTGCTGTCGTACGCCATGATACGGAGAAACACACATGGAAATTATCTGACGAAGATTTTATGCAGTGGGGGGAAATGATCGCTAATACAGATGATTTCCGATCATTTGTTGAACGTTCTAAATTTCCATATAAATAGTCTTTAGGGAGAATGGTATGATTCCTATTATAAATCTAATAATAAAAACATAGAGATTTCTTCATCTCTATGTTTTTACTTTTGACTCTGTTAAACGATAGATAATGTTAATAATTTAGCAAAAACGAGAGATTTAAACCTTCCTTGCTAAGCTAACTTGTCAGTTAATTTAACAAGAAATGCAACAACACTATTTAACAGAGCATTATTTTAAAACAACTTACTTATAAATTTTCAACAACTACAAAGTAACTAACATATATGGTCTCAAGTTTATAAATGTGCTTTATCTAGACATCAAGTTAAATGAAATTCCAATAAAGTGAAACGTCTATTTGGAAAAGACAAACAGAAATTTTCTTATTTCTATATCTACTTTAAAAATCGATTATCCACTTTCTCATTTAATTTTAATCTTTCTTTCATGGTCTTTTCTTTTTTTGTGGTTAAAATATAAATCAACAATTACTTTACATAATCACAGGGAGAAGGGAATGAAAATGTCAAGAAGTCTATTCAATCAAATTTTTCATTTATCTATAAAAATTATAGGGTCTTGTATTATTGCATTTAGTGTTACAATGTTAGTGTTGGATTTCATGGTAGGAGATCGAATAGTATTAAAAGGACTGAATAAAAATCTTGGTTCTTTTGCAGAATATGGAGCGATTGCAGCAGGTTCTTTATGGTTATTTCGTAATATTTGGTTATATTTTCATAAAAGAAAAATAACGGTTGCAAAATACACAAAAGAACTTTACATGTTATTAAAGCAATATCATACGTTTATCGGATATGCAGTTTTTTCAGTTGCTACTTGTCATGGTATATATTTTTTAATGGTAGGCAGCAGTCATATGATTCGGATTTATAGTGGAATTTTCACCTTGATAGGATTAGTTCTTGTTGCGATAGCAGGGATTCTATTACACAAACTAAAAAATAAGAAAAAATATATAACGTATCGAAAAGCTCATCAAATTGTTGCCATTTTATTTGGAATTGGATTACTCATTCACCTTGCCGTATAGGAGTGATAGTATTGCAACGTATTTTAATTATCGAAGATGAAGAAAGTTTAGCAGAATTTTTAGAGTTAGAACTAAAATATGAAGGATATGCAGTAGATGTTGTGTATGATGGACGAAAAGGATTAGAAACCGCTCTTAATCATAATTATGACATCATTCTTCTTGATTTAATGCTTCCTAATCTGAACGGGATAGAAGTATGCCGTCGATTGCGTGCAACAAAAGAAACACCTATTATTATGCTAACAGCTCGTGATAGCATCATGGATCGTGTAACCGGATTAGATAGCGGTGCAGATGATTATTTACCAAAACCTTTTGCCATCGAAGAATTATTAGCAAGAATGCGTGTAATTTTGAGACGAAATCAAAAAGAAGAACATAAAAATAAACTCCTTTTAAGATTTAAAGATTTAGAGCTCGATGTAGAATCTCGAACTTTGCACAAAATAGAAGAGATCATTGAATTAACAAATAAAGAATTCGAGTTGCTTATGATGTTTATGAAAAATATTAATCGTGTATTGACGAGAGATATGCTTTTGGAGCAAGTCTGGGGATACAATGCAGTGGTAGAGACAAATATAGTAGACGTATATGTTCGTTATTTACGTAATAAATTGAGTAGCCAAGACAAGGAAGATTACATTCAAACTGTCAGAGGCGTAGGGTATGTGATGCGATGATGAAGCAATTAAAAAAACACATCCGAAATCTTCCTATAAAATGGAAATTAACACTATGGTCAAGTGCATTATTATTTATCTTGTTCTTTTTATATAATATTTTACAGTTTGTTATCATTGACCATTGGACGCTAAATTATGAAAAAAAACAAATTGATAGGCAAGTAAAAGAAATAGAAGCCTATTTCAATAACGAGAATACAAATCACACAGCAAATACGATTGAAAATAGCAAAGAGTTTCTTGCAAGTATAAATGATAAAAATCAAATGATTCGAATTTTGGATGCAAAAGGAAAAGCGCTTGTCACTGTTTCACGCGACTTTAATCCGAACTGGGTTGTTCCAAAGAATGTCGATCAATCAGAAACTTCTATGACAAGGCATCTTGAAGATAAGGTACTTGTGCAGCGTATGCCTATTACAACACGTACATTCACTGGCACAATTGAAGTTGGGCAAAATTTCGAAGCTTTCGATCATTTAATGAAGCTGATTTTTCTTGTTATGGTAGCTGCTGGTATCGGCGGATTATTACTTAGCTTTTTAGGCGGTACAATTCTTGCAAAGCAACTTTTATTAAGTGTTCAAGCTATTACAGATACGATGAACAAAATTAAGACAAATGGTTTAAAAGAAAGAGTGCCGATTCACGAAAATAACGATGAATTTGCCAAGCTTGGATTACTTTTTAATGAGCTGATGGACAATTTAGAAACTTCCTTCATGCAACAAAAACAATTTGTTGAAGATGCATCCCATGAATTACGCACACCACTTGCGATTATACAAGGACATCTCTCTATGTTAAATCGTTGGGGAAAAGACGATCCTGATGTCTTGCAAAAATCTCTGAATTCGAGTTTAAAAGAAGTGGATCGTCTCAATAAGCTTGTATCAGAGTTATTAGAATTATCCCGAGCAGAATCAGAACAAATATATCCTGCTGCAGCCGAGCCTGTACATGTAAATTCAGTAATAGAACAAGTCACACAAAATTTTGAATTGTTGCATGCTGACTTTCAATTCGCTAGACAGCTACATGCGAATCAGGCATATGTCTCTATTCCTTCTTCTTATCTCGAACAAATTTTAGTCATCATACTAGATAATGCTATAAAATATACAAAAGAACATGAAAAATACATTTGTTTGCAAAGTAAGGTAGAAGAAGATAAAATTAAAATCACCATTGCAGATCATGGTGTCGGAATACCTGAATCTGACCTACCATATGTACTCAATCGTTTTTATCGAGTCGATAAAGCAAGAAGCCGGAAACAAGGTGGCAATGGATTAGGACTTTCCATTGCCAAGCGTCTTACAGAAAAATACAATGGACGCATCATGATAGACAGCAAAGAACAAGAAGGAACAAAGGTTACTTTATCGTTTTATTGTGTAAAAAATATATAACAAAAGCGGAAGATATCGTATATATCTTCCGCTTTTGTTATTAGGAACTAGCATAGGAATTTTTAAGATACAAAAGAAAAATGAGAAAAAGATGAGAAAAATTTAAAGAGTATTTCATATAGCTCGTGTATACTGTGTAAATCAACAATAATTGATAACATGTTTAATTAATTAAGGAGAGGCTGATATGAATTACACAATATTTCACTGGATCAATAGTTGGGCAGGATCGTCTGCTTTTCTAGATAAAGGGATGATATTCATTACAAAGAGCGCACCCTATATTGCAATTATTTTCATGCTTTCTTTATGGTTTAGCAACAAACAAAAAGAAGCCGCTATTCGTAAGCAATATACAGCTTTGTATACGGTTCTTTCTCTTGGTATAGCATTACTTTTAAATGCTGTGATTCACTTAGTATATTATCATCCACGACCATTTATCACATACCATGTACACCAATTAGTACCACACGCTAATGATTCTTCGTTTGTAAGTGATCATGCTGTACTTGTATTTTCTATCGCATTTACAATGCTTTTACGTGGAGAAGCTTGGAGAAATATAGCTTTACTTTGGGCTATATTGGTCGGGATTTCACGTATATATGTTGGTGTCCATTACCCAGCAGATATTATAGGAGGAGCCATTTTATCTTTCGTAACAAGCGCTTTAGTCATCAAATATACAAGTAAAATAGAACCTTTGGCACATCTATTGTTTCAAATTTACGCTAAAATAACAAAACGAATTCCGTTGTTATCTAAGTATAATCACACAACTTGAAGTGTTCACCGCCTATCAATATAATATGTCCTATTTGTAGATTAGAATACAGATAAATGGTGATAATAGTAATACTGTACATCAATTTAAAGGATGATATTATGATTTATATCTATACGGACTATGGCGGAACACATACAACTTCACTAGCAGCAGCGTACCATCTGAAAAAGTTACCGACTGATCGAAAACTTACAAAAGATGAAATATTAAACGTTGATTATTTTAATAAATTAAAAACCTCTGATATGGGGAAAATCATTTTTCATGGACGCGATGAAAATGGAGATCCTGTTTATACGGTTGGCCACGGTGCATCTAAAGTTGTCGTTCCAGCTTTAAAAAATTTAAGTGTACTATTACAAGATAAATATCAAAACCATGAAAAAATTGTGTTCTCTAATACATCACCAACTGTTCCAATCGCTATGACATTTGGTGGTTTATTTTCAAGAAGATTAAAAATCGATTTTATTGGTGTACCATTATTAGTTTTCGGCGCAAAACAAGCCTGTAATAATATTATCAGGCTTGTAGAATATACGAAACAAGCCGGAAGACTAACAAATGAAGATGTTGTGATATTAGAAAATGAAAACTTTAAATAGTTTATAACAAAAAGGATGGCTAACAACATATTAGCCACCCTTTTTACTATAATATCTCAACTTTTTTTCGAATCACAATCTTGTCAATGTCCTCTTCTTCATCACCAACATATAAACCACGTTCTTTCAAATACATCTCAAAATACAAATCAGCTTCAGCACGCTCATCGTAGGGCTTCACTGATAAAACAAATCCCATTTTATGTTGTTCTTCCAATTCAACCGTAGAAATATAGGCGGGGATTTTATTACGTAAAAATAACTCTTTAACTGGAATAATCATGTCTTTCATTAACTTTGATAAAAGATTCATTTCAAATTCAAAATTAAAGCGATCAATGCTAGATAAATCTGCAAAAACAACCCCAATAAAACCAGTATTAAAAATTTCTTGGTAATCTTCCTCTTCTATCTTTCCATTGTAAAAATTCTTTTCAATTAAGTAATTTTTAAAATAAGCAACGCCTTCAGACTCTTTAAAAGGTTTCGTAGAAAGAACGAAACCGATTTTCTTTTGTTTATGTAAATACACGCATGATAAGTAAGCAGCAACATTATGTTCAGCAAAAAGAGAACTTGTTGCTTGTACAAGACCATCTAATACATGATGTGCAATATGTAGTCGTTTACGGGAAAAATAATATGATTTTTTTTGTAATTCCAATGTATCGATAAACACAGAGCCAATAAAGCCTGTATTTGAAATGGTAGGAGTATGCTTTTTTCTTCCTCTGCGTTTATTTTGAGCCAATGTAATCCATCCTTCCTAATACCTATCCGATAGGGGAGAGGGAGTATAAAACGAACATTTGTTCTTATATTAATATTGTACTATTTACTGGTTAAAAAGTAAATGTTTAATCTTTAAAAATAAAGTGAAACTTCCATCAGTGGGGGTTTTTTCCCACTGATGGAAAGCTCTCACCAATCGGGCTTTTACGGGCAGTTATCCCCACCTATCTTGAATCTTGAGATGGGGGTCTTACTGCCCGTTAATGCGGGATAAATAAAAAGATGCCTCAAAAAGGCATCTAAATTAAGAAAAGGGGCGAGTAATCACCCCTTATGAATAATGTATATTTATATTAAGAAATAGAGACAATTTCTTCTGCATCTTCGACGTCTAAATGACAATCCATTGTACGTACATCTTGATCTTCATGGCTTCCAAAATAAATAGTAATTTTCATATGTATCGCTCCTTTATTTTAGGAATACCTAAAATAATCATTTATTGATTTCTATTATATACCACTTTACATATTCGTACAATCTTACCAATATTAAAAAAGAGTTTATTTAATATTAAGAATATTGATATAATAAAGTTATCTATATTGAAGGAGGAATTAACATGCAAAAAACACTAAAACCATTTTCAAATGAAGGAAGAGGAGTGAATATCAACTAACGTAAGATAACACTCCTACTTCCAAAATCATCATAAAAAACGAATGGTAGAAAGTAGGAGAACAATTGAAGAAACAAACTATCGCGTCACATAACATTGGAATTTTATTTTGGGTACAGTTTTTTGGAACGATAAGTTTTTTGCAGCCGGTAATGACACTTTTTTATATGGAGAGAGGCTTAACAGCAGCAAATATATTTGTTGTACTCATGTGTTGGAGTGGGGCCGTACTTGTTGGAGAATTGCCAACAGGTATTTTTGCTGATAGGTTCGGTGCAAAGTTGTCATTTTTAACAGGATCTATCATAAAAACGATTAGTATTTCTATCTTATTATTTGTAGATAATCTATGGCTATTTTGTCTATATAGTTTATTGAACGGTTTTTCGGTTACATTTTTCTCTGGCGCAGACGAAGCATTAATTTATGAGTCATTAAAGGAAACAAATGAACATCATTTAATGGATAAAGCCATGGGGAAGATCCAATCAGCAGGCTTTATTTCAATGTTAATCGCTGTAATCTTCGGTTCGTATTTCGCTAAAGATTTACGCGAAGAACAATTTACACTTTTAATTGTACTCGGAATATTATTTCATCTGATAGAACTTGTTTTATTACTTTTTATTAAAAGCCCAAAGAAACTGTCATCTTACCGAGAAGAGTCTTTTTCACAAGTAATCGAAGGAATAAAGGTTATTCGTGAAGCACCACAATTACTCGTTATGTTTTTAAATGTCTCTCTTGTATTCATTCCGGCAAGTGCAGTTTATGATACATTTAACCAACCATTGTTCACGAATGCAGGCCTTCCTGTATTTGCAATTGGTATTATGTATGCTTTAGCTGCCATCCTTGGATACTTTTCTTCAATATCAATCGGATGGCTTACTAGCAAATTCTCACGTATAGTTTTAATGAATGCAACAGGTGGTTTAGCTGTTTTAGGACTGCTTTTATCAACGTTTTATGGAAATACACTGTGGGTCGTATTAGGAGCGTTCTTTATTTTACGGTTTGTACGTGCCATTCGATATCCGATTTATTCGCAGCTTAGTAATGACATTATTCCATCCCATGTACGAGCAACAACGATTTCGTTACTATCTATTCTAGATTCGATATTAGATCTTGCTATTTTCGGAACACTATCATTTTTAGCCGTTAATGCATTACCATTTGTCTTTGCTGGCTGCGCATGTATTGCATGTATCGGAACGTTTTTACCGATTAATGGTGTTAAAGCAGGCGTTGAAATACATCATTCAACGAATCGAAATGTAGAGTAAAAAATACCCCACAAGTTTTCAATAAACTTGTGGGGCTGTAAAAAATAAGGAAAAACAATTATTTTATCCCATTTTCGGGGGAAGTAAGATCCCATAAAATCTCGATTTGGCGAGCTTTCCATTAGTGGGGAACCACTGATGGAAGTTTTATTTTATATCAAGGAGGGAAAGAAAATGTTAAATATACAAAAAGCTAACCTAGATGATATGCAATGGGTTAATTTTCAATATAAAAAGGCTAACTTTGTACCGTCACATTTAGACAATGAAGAGATTGGAATTGCATATTTAAATGGCCAAAAAGCCGGCTTAGGAAGGCTAGTAAAAATTGATAAAAATAACTTTGAAATAGGTGGAATATATACGTTAGAAGACTATAGAGGAAAGAAAATTTCTGATAGTATCGTTGCATTTCTTATTAAAGAAGCTCGGAAACTTCAAATTCAAAATGTATATTGCATTCCATATGAACATTTACAACCTTTTTATAGTAAACATGGATTTAAAGAAGTAGTAGATTTAGCTGCGGTTCCTAAACAAATTATAGATAAATATAATTGGTGCTTAAAGCAATATGATATAAAAACATTGTTAATGAAATTATAGACTTGAGAACACACATAAGCTGTGTTTTTTTGTTTTTCGAAAAAGTACGGACAAGGAAAACATATTTATTCCTTCATAATCTCTCTCTAATATTCCAAACGATTTGCTGTATACTTGTTTCTCGATATTGATATATTTATATTCCTTATTTTATCTCAGGAATTTTTTATATTCACACTCTTAGAATTATTTTTACATAACCCTAAATTAGGCATTTGAACAAGTTACAATACCTAATTATAGGTCATACTTTGTTGAAGAGTGCATTCACAATAATCTATCGTCTTACTTATTGCGGGACGTATCTTTATTATGGCTTGCTAATTATTTACACGGGGGTTATGAAATGAATAATTTTCAACATGAATTACAAGCGTTAAATCTGAATGATTATCAAACTGGAAATGTCGTATACTGGGATAGCCAAATTCCTTCTCCATACTATATTGATGAGGACTATACTCGTCGTTGCGGAGGATGTGGCCGTTGCGGAGGATGTGGCCGTTGCGGAGGATTCGGTCGTTGCGGAGGATTTGGATGCTTTGGATGCTTTGGATGCGGTGGATGCGGTGGTTGCTTCGGATGCTCGTTGTTCTGGTTTATTTAATACTGATTTGTTAACGGAAATTTTACTTCAAGAAAAGTGTTGCCACATGATTTTTGTTGTAGAAACACTTTTCTTGAACCGTTCTTCACTTTTCCATTTGACATAAGAAAAAATAGGATACATAAAATTGTTATGACGGAAGTTATCACGCTCATTCAAGAACAATGAACAGAGAAGGAGGAGTACAATGACAAAATTAAACGCTTCTACACGTTTAAAAATGAAAAGAGATACTTTTTTTCTCTCTGATCCAAAAGGAGAAGTGTATTTTAGAAATAATGCCAGTTCATTCCGAATGGAAGGGACGTCTATCAACCAATGGATTGAAAAACTGATACCAATGTTCAATGGAGAATACACATTAGGAAATTTGACAGATGGCTTATCTGAGCCATATCAAAAGCGAGTATTTGAAATAGCAGAAATACTGTACCAAAATGAATTTGTAACAGATATAAGTCAAGATCATCCACACCAATTGCCAGAAAATATTCTTAAAAAATACGAATCTCAGATCGAATTTTTAGATAACTTCGGTGTTTCGGGTGCATATCGTTTTCAATCTTATCGCCAAACTGAAGTATTAGTTGTCGGCTCTGGTTCTTTTTTTGTTTCTCTTATTTCCGCATTACTTGAATCCGGGTTACCGAAATTCCATATGATGATTACTGATCCAGTATCAACCAATCAAAGACGAATAAAAGAATTAATAGAACATGCCCAAAAAACAGACCCCGAGGTAAAAGTCGAAGAAATTTTTCCACAAAAAGAAAATATTTTAAAAAAAGTTTTGCAACCATTTCAAACAATTTTGTATGTATCACAAGGAGAAGACATAGCGAAATTAAGAATTCTCCATGCCATTTGTAAAGAAGAAAAAAAAATATTCATCCCTGCCATATATATGCAAGGAGTCGGATTAGCTGGGCCACTCGTACACCCAGAAAATGATGCTTGCTGGGAATCAGCTTGGCGACGTATACACAAGTCTGCATTTTCTAAAACTTCTCAAGAACACACTTTTTCTTCTACAACAGAAGCAATGTTAGCAAATGTAATTGTATTTGAACTATTCAAAAGGGTTACAGATGTAACAAAACCTACGCAAACGAATCAATTTTTCCTCTTAAATTCGGAAACGTTAGAAGGAAACTGGCATTCATTTCTACCGCATCCCTTAGCAACTGAAAAAATGGAAATTAAATGGATCAAAGATTTTAATACGAGAATCAAACAGAACGCAAATAAAAATGAATTGAATGAGTCTACTCTGGACTTAAATTACCTTGTATCAAAGGAAGCAGGGATTTTTCATATTTGGGAAGCTGGGGACTTAAAACAACTGCCATTGGCTCAATGTCGTATTCAAACAGTTGATCCGCTGTCGGAAGGACCGGCTGAATTATTACCAGATATGATTTGTACAGGGTTAACACATATGGAAGCAAGATACGAAGCTGGATTAGCTGGAGTCGAGACTTATATGTCACAAATGGCTAGCTTACTTGTTTCAAAACTTCCCGAACATCAACAAATAAAGAACGGCATGATAGATTCTCAGGAATTTGTAGGCATTGGAGCAGGAAAAACAATTCCAGAATGTGTTTTACGAGGATTACAAAAGTGTTTAAATAAAGAATTCTATAAGAGACAGCAGCGCCAAAATATTGCCGTTTCTCGAATAGAGTTAGATGTCATAGACGATGAGCGCTGTCGCTTTTATTTGCAAGCACTTACCACTCTGCAAGGAACACCTACAATTGCATTTGGAGAAGCCATTTTCGATTTCCCTGTTATATGGGTCGGCACGAATAATCGTTGGTACGGTAGTGTAGGATTCGATATAACAATAGCACTACGAAATGCATTACAGCAGGCACTTTTGGAAGCGCAAAATTGTGATGGCTGTCTTACATCACAAGCATTAGAGTCTTCATCAGTTTTATTACCAGATAAAACGCCATTACATTTTGTTATTTCTTCTTCCGAAGACAAGACACACTTAGAAATATTACAATCTGCTGAACAGACACTAAAACAGAACGGAAAACGGCTCTGCGTATTTGAAATAACGCTAGAAGAAGTCTGGAAGGAGGAATTGGCAGGAATATTTGGAGTATTATTGGGAGAGGAGGAATCCCGGTGAGCGCTTCCATTTTAATTATCGGAGAGGGACTATTGGCAAATCACGTATATGAAGAATTATCTGTCCAATATGAAGTAAATCAACACACTGACTTTGATCTAAAAATACCCGCAACAACTGATTTAATTCTCGTATTACACGATACTTGGAATCCTTCTTTTCATAAAGAAGCAGAAAGTATACTTCAATCAACGAATATTCCTTGGCTGCGAGCCTTCGTTTCATTCGGAGAAGGAATAATCGGTCCACTAGTTCGGCCTGGCACACCAGGATGTTCCCAATGTGCAGATATACGCCGTACTTTCGCAGGAAATGATTCTAAAGAGATGTGGAAGATATTGCAGAGCCTAACAACAAAAAAGGAAATACCCCGAGACACATGGGCATCAAGGAATGGATTATTACAGATGACGCATATTTTGCTAGAAGAAGTGCGGTGCATTTTACAAGATGATCATGCACGATTAGAAGGACACATGTTTTTCGTTAATTTACAAACATTGAAAAGCTCATATCATTTTTTTCTACCTCATCCTTTATGTTCAAATTGTAGTCAAATGCGTAATGATTCATCAAATTTAGCCGAGATTTCATTACAATCAAGCCCAAAGATTAACATAAATGATTATCGTTGTCGTTCAATCTCTGAACTGAGTAACGTATTAGCCAAGGATTATCTAGATTATGAAACTGGGTTTTTAAATGATAAAATGTATAACCTTACACCTCCATTTGCCGAGGTAACTGTAAATCTTCCGTTTCTCTTTGGAAATGAAGTAACAGCTGGCCGTACCCATTCATATGCAGCGAGTGAATTAACCGCTATTTTAGAAGGATTAGAACGATATTGCGGTCTAGAACCTCGAGGGAAACGTACAGTTATTCAGGACACATTCCGCAATTTAGCTCATCAAGCACTTAATCCCCTTGAAGTGGGTGTACATGCAAGAGAACAATATATGCAGCCTAATTTTCCATTTAAACCGTTTCATCCAGATCGTCCAATGAATTGGGTATGGGGTTATTCATTTTTGCAAGAACGTCCAATTTTAGTTCCAGAACTACTTGCTTATTATAGTTTAGGCGGTAGAGATGGTTTTGTTTATGAGACTTCCAATGGTTGCGCATTGGGTGGCAGTTTAGAGGAAGCGATTTTTTATGGCATTTTGGAAGTGATTGAGCGCGATTCATTTTTGCTAACTTGGTATGCTCAGCTTCCTCTCCCGCGTCTTGATCTTTCTTCTGTCAATGATCAAGAGTTGCAGTTAATGGTCGAACGAGTGCATGCAGTAGGGGGATATGATATACATTTATTTAACTCGACCATGGAGCACGGAATTCCAAGCGTCTGGGCACTAGCAAAAAACAGAAAGGAGAAGGGAATAAATATTATCTGTGCAGCTGGAGCTCATTTAGATCCGGTACGGGCAACGAAAAGTGCAATATATGAATTAGCTGGCATGATGTTAACGCTTGATAAGGAATTTGAGGCGAATCGCAAGAAATATGTACAGATGTTCCATAATCCTTCCCTCGTGAAGCAAATGCCTGACCATCCTATGGTATGCGGTTTGCCAGAAGCGGAAGAACGGTTTCAGTTTTTGCTAGATGAGAATTGCCCGTTACAAACATTTACCGAGGCATTCAAACAGAAAACAAGACATGCGGATTTGACAGATGATTTAAGAGAAATGCTTCAGATGTTGCACCAGTTAAATTTCGATGTGATTGTAGTAGATCAGACAACACCAGAAATAATGCGAAATGGATTACATTGTGTGAAAGTACTCATCCCAGGAATGTTGCCAATGACATTTGGGCACCATCTTACGCGCTTAACAGGTCTAGAGAGAGTATTACGGGTACCAATGGAAATTGGGTATACGAAGCAAGCGCTAACGTTTGAACAACTCAATCCACATCCGCATCCGTTTGCGTAAGCGATGATTAGGAGGGAGAAGGATGGGTTTAGAGACATTTTTGAACAATTTACATTTTAATACCGACGAATCAGCATCTTCGACTTGGGAAGTGGATTGGGAAGACGGTCCACTTTCATATAAGCTTTATCGGGACTTACCGGGAATTCCATTATCTTCAGAAGTAACACTGTCACTTGAAAATCTCGAAGTATCAACAGAACCTAATCTTCGCGAAATCGGTCACTTTCTCTGGTACGTATTTGGGATTACTCAATTCTGTCAGTCAACCTTACCAACACCAGAAATAAATTTTATGCAGTCGTATCGGAGATTTGTTCCCTCGGGCGGAGGCTTATATCCAAATGAATTGTATATATATTTAAAGACAGAAAATGTGCCTGTTGGAATTTATCACTATGATGTAGCGCACCACCGCTTAGTGTTATTAAGAGAAGGTCATTTTGATTCATATGTAACGCGGGCACTTGGGAATAGTTGTGACATATCCACTTGTTTTGGTGTTGTTTTTGTATCGACAATGTTTTGGAAAAATTTCTTTAAATACCATAACTTTTCTTATCGTCTGCAAGGATTGGATGCAGGCGTGTTAATCGGACAATTGCTAGAAGTAGCAAACCGATTTCAGTTCACATCAAGCGTGCATTTTCAATTTCTAGACCGGGCCATCAATCATTTACTTGGGTTATCCGAAAAAGAGGAGAGTGCGTATGCAGTTATCCCTCTATCGGTAAATTCTATAACCCCACAGTTTAATAATGATGATGATGCTACGAATAAAGAAGTCTCTGCTACTCAATTATGCGAAGAATTACCAGTTATTCATCATAATCACTATGTCCGATCACGAAAGATTGCAGAGTATCCGATGCTGATTCAAATGAATGAAGCATCTATGCTTGAATCTACACAATCGTTTCAAAAAATCAAGAGTGAAACGAATAAAATGCGTGATGGTCAAGCGTTAGTTCTTCCCCGTATAAAGCGAATGTCGTACGACTTAGCATCAGCGTGCCAAAATCGATTTTCACCGGAAATGGATTTTACTTTTAGGAAAATGAGTCAAGAACAATTGACTAAGTTATTATATGAAGCAACTGCTTCCTTTGCCTATCAAAACGATTTGGATACAAAGCACGAAGAACTCGCATCCCGTGTTTCCCTATACGTATGTTTATTTGGTGTTGAAGGTATCCAAAGCGGCGCTTATCATTATGATAATAATGCTCATACATTACGACAAGTACATCTTGGAGATCATCGACTCTTATTGCAAAGCGGGATGACATTTCACAATGTGAATTTATTCCAAGTACCACTTTGTATACATGTAGTAGGGGATAGAACTCATCTCAAAACAGCACTTGGCTATAGAGGATATCGCATTCAACAGATGGAAGCAGGCATCCTTGTACAAAAATTATTGTTAGCAGCTTCTGCCCTGGGGCTAGGAGGACACCCGCTTCTTGGATTCGATGCCAACTTATGTGATGAAATTTACAAGCTAGGTTCAGAAGAAAAAACGAGCCTAATCCAGATCCCAATTGGTTTCCATCGTCAACGTCCTTGGTTGAAAGGGAGTTTGCATAGTTAAATAGTTATAAATTAAAAATAACCTAGTTTATAAGGAGTATCAGAAAGCTTGAATTCAATTGAATTCAAGCTTTTTAATGCTGTAAACACTTTTAAAGGGTCACACCACATAGCCTTCAAGCTAAGATTTCATGATGTTCCCCAAAACGAAAAATTGTGACTTTTATAGTAATAGGTTAATGGATGGTTCCTCTATCATGCAGTCTATTCAAAAGAGGATACCATTGACTTTTTTCTTAGTAAAACGAGAGATACCAAATTAGGCCAAGTGCTTCTTGAAAAAAGCCAAGGCTTTTTCTTATGTTTCCAAAATTTCCAAGGGGAGAAGTCTGTCCAAAACCAAATGAATCTCATTCATCAACTATTCAGTAATCCAGCATTAAAGCGGATTCCATTAGGAATATCTTCTTTATCCTACATTAACGGGCAGTAAGACCCCCACCTCAAGATTCAGAGGGAAGTGAGGAAGATAGGTGGGGGATAACTGCCTGTAAAAGCCCGATTGGTGAGAGCTTTCCATCAGTGGGGGATGAACAAATCCCCACTGATGGAAATTTCACTTTATATCTTCAAAAAATGTTTGCATCAGAACCGTAAAAATTCTTCTTATACATGTTGTGCACTTTTAGAATCTTACTTTACAAATCCTTAACACTAAGTTTATTTCGGCAACATAATAATTTGATAATTTTTAATAGAATTAATATTTTGTAAAAATATGCCGAAGGAGTGTGGATGATGAAGAAGGAATATTTGTCGATAAAAATACGGCAAATTAGTATTGTATGGTTGGTAGTCTTTTATGTTGTAAGTATGCTAGCATCAACTGTTTCTGTGCCTGTATATGCGGCTGAGTCTTTATTTCAAACAGTAAAAGAAGATGGTTTTACCGTTGGGCCTGGTGTTGTGCATAAGAGTCTCACTCTTAAGAATGAAACTCATATTGAAGCGGTAAAT
This sequence comes from Bacillus sp. AFS018417, assembly GCF_002560985.1. NCBI lineage: Bacteria > Bacillati > Bacillota > Bacilli > Caryophanales > Bacillaceae > Bacillus > Bacillus sp. AFS018417. The sequence continues at coordinate 44,157 of NZ_NTTM01000044.1, read as the reverse complement.
ATGATAGAAGTAGATCCGAGCAATCCTCATATTAAGCTTGAAGTCACTTCTCCGAAAGGGAAGGTAGTGGCACTGGATACGGTGCGTAATCAAGCGAAGCAAATTGACCGCGAAGGAAATCGGGTAATCGCTGGCTTCAACATGGATTTTTATAATACCGATCCGAACTATGCAGGTGTACCAAACGGATTGCAAATTACACAAGGAGAAGTGATAACTGCTCCTGTAAGTACGCAATCAGCGCTTGCTGTAATGGCAGATGGAGACATTAAGATTGCTAAGAATCTTAAAATGACAGGTACTATTTTGAATCCTGCAAACGGTCAGGAGAGAACGGTTGATGGAGTGAACAGACCGCGTACAGATTCTGCTTCTAACAACCTGTACTTATATACTTCTAAGTTCAACTCTACTACAAAGTCTGCTGGCGCAGGAGTAGAGGTTGTGATTAATCCTTCAAACACGAAGCTCGAGGCAAATAAAGTGTTAACCGGAAAAGTAGAGGCTGTCTATGAAACAAATAATACAGCTATTCCTGACGGGAAGTGGGTTCTTTCTGCGACAGGCGATCAAGCAGCTTGGGTGAAGGAAAACTTTTTTGAAGGAAAAGAAGTGCAAATCAATATACAGTTCAATGAGGGTTTTAACAATGCAGTGCAAGCAGTTTCTGGCGGTGCTGTGCTTGTAGAAAACGGAAAGCCTACTGAACAAGCTTTAAATGATGATAAGGATCGTCATCCGAGAACGTTTGTTGCTTCTAAGCAGGGAAAGCTGCATGTAATTACATTTGACGGAAGGCAGCCGACATATAGTGACGGTGTAACTTTGGCGGAGGGTGCCAAATATCTTGCTGAGCTTGGTATGGAAACGGCCATTAATGTTGATGGTGGCGGTTCTACGACATATACAGCCAGAATGCCAGGGGATCAAACACTTTCTGTTTTAAACAGTCCATCTGACGGCTATGAGCGTTCTAACTCTAACTCTTTAATGATTGTATCAACAGCGCCGGTTTCAGATCTTGCATATCTTGTTCCGGTACCAAAAGGACCATTAAAGGTTCTTGTAAATGGAGGGATTGATTTTTCTGCAAAAGGGCAAGACCAATATTTTAATGGTGTGCCTGTTGATACACAAAAGTTAACCTTTGCAGTAGATGGTGCAATTGGAAATATTTCCTCAGCGGGTAAGTTTACTGCAAGTAATACAGTAGGACAAGGAAATGTAAACATAAACTTAGGAGCTATTTCTCAATCTGTACCTGTAGAGGTTGTAAATGAACTTTCCTCAATTAAGATTTCACCAAATCCGGTTATTGTCAATCCAGGGCAAAAACAAACTTTTCATGTAAAAGGGTATGACCAGAGCGGAAATGAAATCATCGTTTCACCAAATCTCCTTAAGTGGGAAGTGACGGGGAATATTGGCACCATATCTCCTAATGGGGAATTGACAGCTGCAAATGAAACGGCGACAGGATCTGTTATTGTTTCCTATGGAAGTACAAAAGCGGAAGTCGCGGTAAGCGTCGGAAAGCCTCCTGTTGTGATTGAGGATTTTGAAGACCTAAACGATTTATATGTTTCCTCGGCAAGAGCAAATAGCGTAAGTCTGGATTTAATGAGTCGTTCAAAGCCTGTAAGAGTCGGCACCCATTCTGCAAGGCTTTCCTATGATTTTACTGGAACAATTGGAACGTCTGCAGCTTATGTGAACTTTAAAGGTGCAGATGGAAATATAGGACGTGAATTAGAAGGAAGACCTTCTAAGCTTGGATTATGGGTATATGGAGATGAAAAGAACCATTGGCTCCGTGCGGTTATTCAGGATGGCAACGGTAAAAACATTCCGCTTAGTTTAACGGGTGCAGGAGAGTTGAACTGGGAGGGATGGAAGTACGTATCAGTAGATATCCCATCTGATACAGTAACTCCAATTAAGCTGCGTCAAATTTATGTTGTGGAAACGAGTAATAGTAACAAAAATAAAGGAGCCGTTTATTTTGACCATTTACGTGCAATTTACTCTGATACTGGAGAGGATCTAATAGGGCCCGTCTTTTCTGATGTGTCTCCCGCAAAGGGAAAGCGCGTCTATACGAATACACCTGATATTTCAGCAGTCGTAAAGGATGAAGGAAAGGGTGTAGACACTGGTTCCCTTAAGATGATGATTGACGGCAACGTTGTACAGCATCAATACGATGCAACAACAGGCAAGATTTCTTACAAGCCTGCTGAGCCATTAGCAGATGGAGAGCACCACGTTGTTATTGATGGCATGGATATTGCAGGAAATCCTGCGCTGCCAAAAGCAGACTGGAAGTTTGTTGTGTATACAGGAGATGATCTGGATAAGCCGGAGGTTACTATTATTTCTCCTGCGGATGGCATCACAACACGTACAAACCAGCCGCGCATTGCTGCAAAGTTGTTTGACGAGTATAAGGGAATCGATGTAAGTAAGATACAAATGACGATTGATGATAAAGATGTTCCGTTCCAATACGATGAAGCGAGCGGAACCGTGTATTATATGCCTAGAATTGCATGGGAAAACGGAACAAATCATAAAGTAAAAGTAACCGCAGTGGATAAAAGCAATAATGAAACGGTACAAACATGGTCATTTACCATTGGTTCGCCGCTCGGACAGCCTAAAAAACAAAATCATTTTCAAATGAGCGTTATCGGTGATGGCGGTTATTATACAGCAGGACAGGGACAAACGGCAGCGGATATTTTGCTTCGAGAACAAATTAATCGGATTAACCAAGAGCCTTCAGAGCTTATAGGGTATACGGGAGACATCGTAGAAAATGATACAGCCGAAAATTTTGCGACAGGTCTTGCAAATATGAATCTCTTTAAAATGCCGTATATTGTAAGTATAGGAAACCATGAAATTTCCGGTACAAATTCGCGCTTAAACTATCAAAAAACGTTTGGTGAGCCGACATATATGTATGATTATGGAAATACGCGCATCATTGGACTGGATAGTGCAAACGGAGGTCTTACAAATTCTGATGCATCACAATGGCCTTGGCTGCAAGAAGTGCTAGCAAACAATAATAAAAAAAATGTACTTGTGTTTATGCATGTACCGCCAGATGAAATTAGCGCAGATGGAGAAGACTATAATACAGGACACGGATTTTCCAATCGAGAAGAAGCACAGAAGTTTTATGATATGATGGGTGCCTACAAACAGCAGAACCGTAATAAAAATATTGTAGTATTGAGCGGCGATCTTCACGCATATCAGCATAAAAATGTACAAGGTGTAGATTATATCATTTCAGGCGGAGGTGGAAAGTATACGCATATCCCTCCGGAAAAAGGCGGCTTTTATCATTACCTCAACTTAAAGATAAAAGGTAATACAATAAGCTGGGATGTTATTCCTTTATTAGACTCCATCAGCTTCAATGCAGATTCCGTAACGGTAGAAACAAATGCGAAAGTGAAACTGGAGGCAAATGGCAAGTTTATGACGAGCACGAACACCCCAATTACGCTTCCAATTGCACCGCCATTCAAGACAGAATGGAAATCGAACAATGAAAAGGTTGCCTCTGTAGATGACACAGGAACCGTTACAGCTTTATCTCCTGGAGAAGCGGTAATTACGGTAAAAAGTGGCTGGCGAGAAGGACAAATAAAGCTTATTGTGCCAGATTCTCCTGCAAAAGCTGCAGTGATATATGCAGCGCAGTTGGCGAATGGAGATTTAACTACACAAGAAAAAATTATGGATGCCTATAAAGCTATTTCTTCTGCGGAAGACCTAGTAAAAGCATTGCCAAATAGCAGGGAAAAAAGTGACTTAATAAAAAGAATAAGCATACTTAAGGAAATCGTTAATTTTAACCAGCGTATATACGAAATTCAGTCAGCTGCATATACAAGCGCCGAATCAATAGATCAAGGAATTACCAACTATGAAAAGGTAGATGCGCTCATGAAGGTAATTCCGGCTGAAACAGAAAGAAAGCTTGTGAAGGAAAAGTTGATACAAGCAGAAGTGCCGATTGTACAAGGTATAAAGGTGGTGTTGGAGCAGCAAGATAAAATGAACCGAATGAAAGATACGTGGATTCGTTTTGTAGTCACACATGGAATTCATAAGTTCAATCCAGCCGATGAATCTGGTATGCAGCAAGTATATGGTTATATTAAAGATATTGTAAAAGAACATGCGACAGAGCAAGAAATAAAAGCTGCAATTCAAAAATATATGAAACACGATAAAAACATCTAAAATAGTTAGTTTCAGATACTATACGCAAGTTACTTTTCAGTCTTTAGTATTTTAAAGACTAAAGCTGTTTAAAAGAATATCCAAGAAATTTAAGAAAACAGCCGGCTGCATATATGCAGCCGGCTGTTTTCGTTCAGACTTATTCAATACCGTACTAATAAAAACTGTAGTTTTTGAGACTTTTGTTTGCAATATTTATTTTATCGGCAATATTTCTAACAACGATTAGGATAGGTGTTTAGCATTCTTTGTTACTTCAATTTTACTGTGAGCGTACTTCTTATGAAGCCACTCATAAATAATTGGAATGATAATAAAGCTGTTAATTGTTGATGTAATCATTCCTCCTATAACCACGATACCTAATGTTTGAGAAATAACCGTATCTGTACTATGAGAAAATGCAAGTGGTAACAAAGTAAGAATTGTTGCCGCTGCTGTCATTAAGATTGGTCTAATCCTTGAAAGACTACCATTCAATACAGCTTCTTTAATAAGCATTCCTTCTTTTCGATTTCGTTCGATTTTGTCGATTAATACAATTCCGTTCGTTACCACGATTCCCGTCAACATAAGTACGCCAATTAAGGCTGCTAAGTTCCACTCCCCGCCGAATAACATTAGTGCAATTACTACACCACTTAAGGCAAGCGGAATGCTGAGGAGTACAGCTAACGGAGCTCTCCAACCTTTAAATACTGATGAAATAATCAGTAACACTAACAAAATGGAGAACGATATAGCGATGGACATATCAAAAATCATTTGTTTGACTTGTTCTGATATACCTCCAATAGAATAACTCACACCATTCGGAAGCTTCATGTTTTGCAGTGTTTGATCCACTTGGTTTGAAACTTTGCTAATGTCATTTGAAGTAATTTGAGCTGTAACGGCAGAAAATGGTTGACCATCTCGTTCACTGATTGTAGACGGAGATGTATCTTTTGTAATCGTTGCTAGCTGGTCAAATCTTACACTATTTCCGTCTTTCGTTTGGAACGTTTCAGCTCCTAATGAAGCCATTACATCACTTGGCGAAGCATCGATCTGAACCTTTGAATCCTGTCCAGAAGCAATTTGATCTAGATATACGTCTACTGGAAGGTTCTTGTGATCAATGGTAATCGTTGCATCCTTCGCCTGTGCCATATATCTGTTTACTACTTTTAGGATATCGGCAACATTTACACCTTGTTGTTCAATAGCTGAACGATTTAAAGTTACTTTATATTTCGGTAATCCATTCGTTAAATCTACTTGTCCATCTACGCTTAATCCAGGTATTTTTGCTAACTCCGTTCTTACCTTTTGAGCCGTTTGATCGAGTGTAACTTGGTCTGCACCAGTCAGCAATAGTTTCATTTGTGAATCATCACCGGAGATATTTTGACTAGTTACGGTATAGGCTACTTTATCGGAAAGATGCGGCAATTGAGATTGTAAATTTTGAATAACAGAATCGGCATCCTTGTCATTTTTCAATGTAACAGAGAGATTCGCGACATTTGGACTTTGAATAAATCCTCCTCCTTGGTCGAACACATCATCACTTTGAGGAGTCATAGTGGAACCAAAGCTAGACGAATACGATTTCACCTTCGGATTTTCTTTTAAAGTTTGTTCCACTTTTTGAACTTCTGCATCTACCTCTGGTAATGTACTTCCTTTTGGTAATTCTACCTTAACGGCAATTTGACCAGATTTGGCGCTTGGCAAAAAGTTAATAGGAAGGAAGGCAGCATAAATGGCTGCGAACACAAAGATAATTACAGATCCAAACACCATTGCTTTTTTATGATTTAGAGCAGATTGTAAAACTGGCTTCATCATCGGCTCTATGCTTACTGATTTTTTATTGGATGGAGCACCTTTCCAGCCCATGAATGCTAAAGCTGGGATGACGCACATCGCAACAAAGAATGAAGTAATAAGCGCAATGACTACTGACCAAGCAAATCCACTGTAAGATGCACTGATCATACCTCCTACCATGGTGATTGGTATAAATACTGCAATAGTTGTTAAAGTGGATGCGAGAATCGCAGGTAACATTTCCGTTACCGCAGATCCTAGTATTGAGAGTAAAGATTTCTCTTTTGATTCTTCTCTTTTACGGTACATGTTATCCAAAATGACAATCGAATCATCCACAATTCGTCCCATCGCTACAATCAAACCGGAAACCGTTAAAATATTTAACGTGATACCCATAGATTTTAATATCGCAGTTGTTGCCAATAAGGAAATCGGCAATGAGATTGCAATGAGCAAAGTAGATCGAACATTACGGAAAAAGAAAAATACACAGATCATAGAGAATACACAGCCGAGTAATCCTTCTCGAACTAATCCGAATAAGGAACTGTTTAACTCCTGTTCGCGATCCAATAAGGTTTGCATTGAAACGTCACCATTTTTAACGGGTGCAAGATTTTGTACTCGATCTTTTACTTGTGCTGCTACGTCTGTAATATTAGCAGAAGGTGTTTTAATGACGTTTAGCACTACGCTAGGTTGACCATTTGTTCTAGACATGGTCTTCACATCATTTAAGGAACGAGAGATATCCGCAACCGCTGATAAAGGTACAGTTTTTCCTTGTGCGTTTTTAATAGGTACATTTTTAAGTTGTTGTTCATCTAGTGTTAATCCATCAAAGCTTACTGGAATGGATAATTGATTATTTTGCATTGTTCCTTTTGGCAAACTTGGAAGAGATGTAGATAATGATTTATTTACATCATCCAGTGTTAGTCCGTTTTTTTCTAAATCCTTCGTGCGTACGTTTAATACAAATCCATCTTTTGCTCCGCCAAAGACGCTCACATCTGAAACACCTGGTACGGATTTGATTTGTTTTACAATGTCTTGTTGTACGGTAGAGCGCAGTTCTTGTTCATTAAATTTAGAGCTTGTTAAGCTATACGTTAAAACAGGAAATGAACTTGTAGTTACTCTCGTCACAGTTGGTTTCGCTGTAACAGTAGGCGGTAACTGTGCATTTGCCAACGCTTTGTTTACTTCGTCTTCTGCTTTCTTCATGTCAAAATTCATAGGGAAATACAAACTCATAAACAAACCACCGTCATATGAGGTTGTCTCTACGTTTGCTAATCCGTCTACAGTTTGTGCAGCACTCGCAAGTGGATCTGTAATCTCTTTCTTGATTTGATCTGCTTGCTCCGCAGGAACACGCATACTTACTGTAAGAGTGGTGTTGTTAATTCCTGGTAGATAGTCACGTTGCATTTGGAAAGCAGAAATGCCTCCCCAAGCCAATATAATGAGAGCACAAACAATCATTAATATGCCTCGTTGCATCGCTCCCTCAACAATCTTTTTCATTTTCTTACCTCCTCGTTTCATTCATGTAAATAGAATCAATCACAAGTGACAAAAATAGAAAATATAACATTGCTCTAGTAATCAGAGGATCTATTTCAGCCTATTTTCCTCATTTTTTCTTAGCTTAGGCCTCTATAGCTATACTTAGCTAAAAAGGGGATATGTTCTGTTAATCTCTTGTACATGTAGAACACCAATTGTACTAAAGGCTCCAATTTTTTTGAGAACTGCATAACCAATATACTTGTCCCATATGAAACAAGAGCACCGCCAATCACATCTGCAGGATAATGGACTCCGACGAATATACGGGAAATGCCAACAATGATAGCCCATACTAATACGGGATATTTCCACGAATCGTTTCGTAGCAACAGCGTACATGCTATAGAAAATACTAATACCGAATGATCACTTACAAATGAAGAGTCAGCAGGATGCGATATTAATTGATGAACATGATGTGCCACGAATGGACGTGGATGGTAGTAGACAAGGTGAAGGATTGCGTTTATGGACAATCCAAGTAAGCAAGAAAAGACAATGTATATAGCTGTATACTGTTTCTCTGCTCTTTTTTCTTTGTTTGCAGTAAACCATAGAAATAACATAAATGCGATTACGACATAAGGGACGCTATTAGTGATGAATATCATACCTCTATCTAGAAAAGAGGAGCGACCGGCCAAATCGTTAATCCATTGAAATATTTCATAGTTCATATTGTTCAGCTCCTTATTTATAGGTTTTGGGTGTCTTATGTAGAAAGATAAAAACGCAAGCTCACCAAAAACGTGTATTCTGAGTGTATCGTGGGAAACTGAACATCCTATGAAAATTACATTAAAAATGGATTAAAAATGAAAAAGCACCTAGAGTTTAGTGCTATAGTGGTTTATAAATGAAAATAAAAACAAAAAAAGAATGAGGCTCGGAGGAACGACATGGAACATTTTATATCATTATTTGAACAGCACAGTTATATTATTTTATTCACTGTTATTTTGATTGAACTGCTTGCGATTCCGATTTCGGCTGAATTCTTTATGAGTTTTGCCGGATATTTTGTGTTTCAAGGAAAAATGGATTACACTTTGGCCATTCTGACAGCTATTGCTGCTGGAGGAGTCGGAATTACAGTTACATACTGGATCGGAAGGTTAGGAGGCTATAAACTGATCGAGAAGTATGGACGGTATATTCACCTTGGACCTAAGAACTACAAAAAAGTAGCTGCCTGGATGGAACGATCAGGCAGTAAATTGTTGGTAGTTGCTTATTTCATTACTGGGGTTCGGCACTTCACAGGATACGTATCTGGTATTTCAAGAATGCCCTATCGAACCTTTTTTGTTCCAGCATATATAGGGGCAAGCTTATGGGCAATTAGCTTTATTACACTAGGTAAAATTTTAGGGCCGCGCTGGCAGGATTTTCATAAATTGGCCGGACAATATCTCATCTACATTGTCCTTGGACTCGCTATCGTTATCGGAGGGTTACTAGTTTATAAATTTTACAAAAAACAAATCAAAAACTTTTTCGTACGACTGCTTAATCGGCTTATTTCTTACTTTCGAACCATTCGAGCAACGGAAGTGTTCCTTATCAGTCTTACACTAGTCTTATTAGGAATGATAACCTTAATGTTGGGAATGGCACAGGATTATTTATATAATGAGTTTACTCAGTTTAATGAGGTTACTATATATATTGTTCATTCTATACTTCAAACAGGTTGGACAAATAGCATGAGCAGATTCCTATCGTTGCAGTCACCTATCGCATTTAGTATTCTCATTATTATTACGATTTTAGCCATTTGGAGAAAAGGAAGGAATAGATGGCTTGAAGGCCTCTTACTTATCGTTTCCATACTTGGAGCGCATATGTACCATAATGCGGTCACACACACACTGTCTTATTTTCATTTTATTGGAAAAGAAGCGGCAACTCGTTCTTCTACTTTTCCGGATGAAAAAGCAACAATTACCATTATTGTGTATGGCACCTGCTTATTTCTAATGGTACGTCATATGAAGAATAAATATATACAATTTGTTCTCCCTCTTCTGGGTATATTGCTTTTACTATGTATAGCAATTGCAAACATTGGGTATTCTCATATACTTCCAAGCGATATCGTGGGTGGATATGTATATGGCGCGGTGTGGATGTTCTTGAATTTCTTGCTATTTGAGATGTTTCGCCTTATCGTAAATAAGCAAATTTAATATTCAGTGCATACAGGAATATGACAGACAATGAATGTAGAAAGAAGAGGAGATTATGAACAAACGGATTTTAGTTGTAGAAGATGAAGTGCAAATAGCAAGGGTACTACAGTTAGAACTGGAGTATGAAGGGTACGAAGTATTAGTAAAATATGATGGGAAATCAGGATTAGAAATAGCCTTACACGAAAATTTAGATCTAATCTTGCTAGATCTAATGTTGCCAGAATTGAGCGGTATAGAGGTGTTACGACGATTAAGAAAGGCTGGTATCCATGTACCAGTAATCCTTTTAACAGCTCGAAATACAACATTAGATAAAGTTATGAGCTTAGATCAAGGGGCAAATGATTATGTTACAAAACCGTTTGAAATGGAAGAACTTCTTGCGCGGGTACGTTCAAGCATTCGTTCGAACACCATGATTACAGCTGGTGTTCCGTTAAATGAACAAACACCTCTTTTATCCATTGCTGATTTGTCGGTAAATATGGATACGAGAGAAGTGACAAGGAACGGGAAATCCATTTCACTAACTCCAAAAGAGTATGATTTATTAGTATATTTACTTACAAATAAAAACAAGATTGTAACACGTGAAGGTATTCTTACTCATGTTTGGGGATATGAATACGAAGGAGAAACGAACGTAATCGACGTGTATATTCGTCATCTTAGAAAGAAGATAGACGAGGAGTTTTCTTCTCCGTTAATTCATACGATCCGGGGAATAGGGTATTCCATAAGGGAGAAATAAGATGAAGATCACAACAAAAATTAATTTGTTAACGACAGCTTGGCTATTTTGTATATTACTCATTATAAACGTTGTTGTATTTTTTGCTTTTATGAAAACGACTGTAAATATGGAAGAAGAAGTGCTGTTTGAAAAAGCGAACGATATTATACAAGAACTTCATAAACAAAATACAACGACGCTAACAGAAGACAAATTAAAATCATATTTAGTCGAGCATTCCTTCATTCGGATTATAGATCCTGATTCTCAAGTGATTAGCCAAGTCACGGATGATAAACATTTATCTAATATAGAAGCTAAATTCTCTAAAAAATCTGAGTCACAGTTATACAAAATTCGAGAGGAACAAATCTTAATCACTCGCGTTCCCATTACTTCGGATAATCATGTTGTGGGCACATTGGAGATTGGCGAGCGATTAACCGGACTTGAAACGAGAAAAGACATTTTATTATCTATTCTTATCGCTTGTTCCGCTATCGCCATTATATTATCTCTTCTCAGTGGAAGATGGTTGTCAAATATTATTATGCGACCTATTTCTAATATGATTAAAACGATGGAAGATATTGAACAAAGTGGTGTTCCAAAAACAATAGCTATTCATAAACAAACAAAGGATGAACTTGAAAAACTGGCTACAGCGTTTAATCTTATGATTAAGAGGCTACAAGAAAACTCTGAAAAACAGAAACAATTTATTTCAGATGCCTCTCATGAACTAAAGACTCCTCTTACAGTCATTAGAAGTTATGCCAATTTAGTAAGAAGACGAGGCATCCAAAACGAAGAAATGACAATAGAAGCGATTGAGGCAATCCATTCAGAAGCAACTCGAATGCAAAGAATGACGGAAGCGTTATTGGATTTAGCAGCATCAGAAAAAGAAACTGTTTTAGAAATAAAATCATCTGATTTAGTATCACTATGTCATAGCATTCTACAGCAATTTAAAGATGTTTATAGAAGAGAAATTACACTCCATTACGATCAAGCACCTATCATGGTTAAAATGGATGAGCTGAAGATAAAGCAAGTCATCATCATATTGCTCGATAACGCTATTAAGTATAGTTCTGACAAAATTGAAATTTTCTTGGACAAGAATGAAAATCATGCTGTGATACGAGTAAGCGATTATGGTATCGGTATACCGAAGGAAGAAATAGAGCATATTTTTGAACGATTTTACCGGGTAGATAAAGCAAGGAGTCGAGAGACAGGAGGAACGGGATTAGGACTAGCTATCGCAAAAAATATTATGAAACAGCATAAGGGAGAAATCAAGATACGAAGCGAGGAAGGAAAAGGAACAGATGTGGAATTACTTTTACCTGTTTCCTCTATGAATGAATAAAGTAGTGAGACTAAAAAATAATAGTGAGGATAGATTTTAGAAATCTAAATCATCGTTTTATTTGGTTTCTTTAATTTCTACACTTTTTACGTTTGGTCATCTCTCTGATGCATCATGGTAGATATTTAGGTCTATGGTTGCCTGCATTTAACATGTTGTAATCGCTGCATTATTGATGATAGGCATGTGTATTTAAGGAGGATTTTTTTAACGAAATGAAATTGAAATTACAACTAACTCGCGCGTTTTTTATTAGTCTTTTGTGCGCTATTGCATTTGGGCTCATTGCACTGCTTATAAGTGACCAAAAAATTGTTGGATTTGACAATGCTGTCATTTCTTTTATTCAAGGACTGGAATCTCCAACACTTACAAGTATCATGAAGTTCTTTACTTTTATCGGGTCGGGATTACCCGTTGTTTTTCTTACGTTAGCTATAATCCTTTTTTTATATAAGGTTTTGCACCATCGAAGAGAATTGATTTTATTCGTGTGGGTTGTTATTGGATCGGCACTTCTAAATTGGATATTAAAGATGATATTTCATCGTGCCAGACCGACTATTCATCGCATTGTTGATGCGAATGGATTCAGTTTCCCTAGTGGTCATTCGATGGCGGCATTTAGTTTGTACGGAATCGTCACTTTTTTGCTGTGGCGGCATATCAAAAGTTCATTTGGTCGTGTTATTTTAATTTTAATTAGCGCAACAATGATTCTTGCTATTGGCGTAAGTCGTATATACTTAGGAGTTCATTATCCAAGTGATGTACTGGGAGGTTATCTAGCTAGCGGATCGTGGCTTACCACTTCAATCTGGGCATATCAGTTATATGAAGAAAGACGTTATAAAGCAACACAAAATTAACATGAAAGTCGTTAATTGATGCAGGAATTCTACTGTCCGTTAGTGCGGGATAAAACAATTGAATAATAAAAATCAATGGCTAATTTCATTTACCGTATTTTTACAATTAATAAAAATCAAAAAAGAATAAACATGTGGATTAATTCCTAATCATTCAAATAGAGTAGAAAAGAGTAGTATAGGACATAATTACATTTGAAAAAACGTTAAGGAGATGATTTAAATGAAAAAACAGCCTAATTATAATAAAAAATCAAACATAAAAAAATTAAATACTGAAGAAAATGCTATTTACAGCGATCCAAAAGATGCAAGTAATATGCAGCCAGTACCACAGCCGAAAGACTATGATGAAATAGAATATTAATCAATTAGCAAAAAGAAACCGAAACGATATTGTTTCGGTTTCTTTTTCAATGTACTGTTCACTTAAAAGAGAATTTTCTTATTTTTAAGCTACTCAACAGATAGTGATAATTCAATAAGGGGTACCTTCACATCCCCGTCAAGCTAAAAGATTTCATAGCTTACAAACAAAAAGAATGATATTCTATCCGTAGAGTATTTGTAATAATTTCCTTTTATTTTTTGATTTTAAAGAGAAATGTATCTAAATCTCTTTAAAACAAACGAAAAATTTTAAAGCGGGGGACATAGGATTATGATTCAGTATAAAGATAATCACATAACCATCTTTCAAAGCGCTCTTTATCAAACAAACTCAGTTATTATAGAAACTGATAAATTAGTATTAGTAATAGATCCTACTTGGTTACCTAATGAAGTAAAGAAGATTCAGAACTATGTTTATAAAAATAAAAAACATAAAGACGTTTACTTACTTTTTACACATTCCGATTTTGATCATATTTTAGGTTATGGTGCGTTTTCTCACATCAAAGTAATTGCAAGTAAGAAATTAAATGATACCCCCGACAAGCAATCAATTATCAATAGCATTAAAGATTTTGATGATTCCTATTATTTAACAAGAGAATATGAAATAAAATTTCCAAATGTAGATATTTCAATTAGCAAAGAATATGAGGAATTAGAAATAGGAGACATAAAATTTTATTTTTATCATGCTCCAGGTCATACTGAAGATGGCATTATTACAGTTCTCGAACCATTTGGTATCGTAATAGCTGGAGACTACTTATCTAATGTGGAGTTTCCGTATATTTATCATAGCAGTGATGACTATTTAGCAACTTTAGAAAAATTCGAATCTATAATAGAAAAATATGACATTAACATCTTAATACCGGGACATGGTGGATTTACAAATGATAAAACAGAGATGAAAAAGAGAATATCCGAATCAATTGATTATATTTTACAAGTTAAACAGTTACTACTAGAAGACAAACAAGAAGAAACATACGCCCTCATAAAAAAATATAATTATCCAAAAGCAATGAAAAAATTTCATGATTATAATCTTACCTTGTTAAAAAAAGAGTTAGCATTATAAAGTAATCTCTTCTTTTATTCCAAGCCATATAAAAAACACTCAAGAGTGATTAAAGGGATTAGTCCGTCTGTTCACTCTCCTACAGAAAAACCGATGAAAATCTCATAGGTATGGGAAAAAGACAGTCTTTGATATATTAGATGTCATTTAAATTTGTATCAAGTTTGACGATTAAGCACCTTAATTTTTTAAAAAGTGAAACTCGTTAAACTTTCCTTACATAAGCTTAGCTTAATCGTGATGTGGCTGTCCTCCAATAATCATATTAGATGACAGCTTTTTGGTGTTATTCCTGATTATCAGGCGGAAGAGAAAGAAAGACTAATGAACCAATGAGTTCAACTGAAATGCTAAAATCGTCGTTAATTGTAATTTCTACACATGCAACTAACGGTAACGTAATGATGATTACGTTACCATCAATTGAAACCCCTGGTGTACATGTGTCGTAGTCACTTATAGAAAGCTCTATTTCTGTCTCTGGAGCAATTAAAATTTCTAAGCATATATTCATGCATTGTTCGAATGAATAAGCTATTGTAGACCTCTCCTTTCCAAATAACCCATAATTCCTATGTAGATAGACACATAAAGTAGCGTTTATAAGAACAAGAATGAATAGAAAAGTTCACGATATGTTGGCTATCTTTTTAATTACATCTTTGAAGGTAGTTCTCATACCATTCTATTTAAATGTATACCCTCTTGATTGGACATGTTATCTATTTATCAAAAATAATGTACGTAGTAAGGAAATGATTGGGGAAATAATCTAGAGTAAAAAAACACTATATAGGCTATCTCCTTAAAATGAAGAACAATAACAATGCTTCTTAGATGGTTTGCTGTTAAGAAGCTACTTAGTTCATAAGGATAAAGATCGGCGAAAAAATCATCTTAACATAGGTAATTTATTGGAGGTTTTATCATCTCTTATGTGGAATAAAATCTTATCCATACATTACTAATTTTTTAGGGGGAATTGTAATGAATTTTAAATTAGCCTCTGTAACACTAGCCACAGCTTTAACATTCAGTGCTCTCGCAGGAAACACTGTGTTAGCACAAACAAAAACAACAAACAACTCAGCTCAAACGGAAAAAAATTACTTGATTGCCTTTAAGAAAGATTTACCAAGCAATTATCAATCTATTATTTCGAATGCAGGTGGACAAGTTATCCGCGCCATTCCTGCCATCGGTGCTTTAGAAGTAAAGTCGAGCAATGCTTCCTTTTTAGATGATTTGAAAGGGGTTTCTTCTATCCAAGCTGCGAATCAAGAGATTGTCCATGCTTTAGATAAAGAAGAAATAAGTCCAGCAGCAGCGGACGGAATGCCCGTAACCGATATCCCGCAGCCAGAAAATATAGATAGCTATTGGGACTATCAATGGGATATAAAAAATATAACGAAAGACGGCGCATCCTATAAGATTAATGGTGGAACTGGAAAAGGAGCAACAGTTGGTATAATTGACAGCGGTATTGACGCGAATCATCCTGATTTAATAAAAAACTATACCGGCGGCCAGAACTTTGTACCAGCTGGCGAAGACGAAACTGAAACAGGCGATTCTGCTGATGTAAAGGATCGCGGGGGACACGGAACTCATGTAGCAGGATCAATTGCAGCAAACGGTAAACTAAAAGGGGTTGGACCAGATCTTAAAATTCGTTCATATCGTGTTTTCCCTGAATCGGGCAGTGCACCAACAGCTTGGATTGTAGACGCTATTGTTGCTGCTGCAAATGATAAAGTAGACGTTATTAATATGTCTATCGGTGGATTTGATAGCTTGAAATACTATTCTAAAGGACAAAGATATAACGATATTGCCGATGTTCTTCTTTGGAAACGTGCAATTGAGTACGCTGTACAAAAAAATGTAACAGTCGTAGCTGCCGGTGGAAATGAGTCATTGAATATGAATGATAAAAAGATGGTAACTGATTACTTAAATAAGGAATACGGATCAGCTGACCTTATTTTTAAAGGTCCATCCGTTGAAACTCCTGGTCAAATTCCGGGTGTAATCACTGTATCTTCTTCTAATCAATGGTCAACTGATAAAATTGCATTCTACTCTAACTATGGAAACAGCTTTATTGATGTAGCAGCACCAGGCGGTGATAATGGTCCTACATATGCTGAGACAGGAGAGTTAATGAAACGTGATTTCCATTATCGTGCATTAAGTACATGGCCAACATATTTAGAGCCATATTTTACTTCAAATCTGCATAACTATGCTTTACTTCACGGAACATCAATGGCTTCGCCAAAAGTAGCGGGAATTGCAGGAGTTATTAAAGCAGCTCATCCAACATACTCTCCTGCACAAGTCGCAAACTTAATCAAGCAAACAGCAAAAGATTACGGTAAACCAGGACAAGATGCTTTATTTGGAGCTGGTGAGGCAAATATTTATAATGCGTTATCAAATATAAAAAAATAATCTAGAAAGTTTAGGATACTGATACACTTCTCAAATGATTCTATTCCTTCAAACATTACATTTATTATAAGTCCGATATAACCTTAATACGGTTAAAATCGGACTTTTTTACGTGAAAACAAACTTATTAATGTGGTTTAATTAGCGAATTTCAAATAAAACTTTATAAATTTGTATACCTCATCCAACCACTCTCAGATCGTTCCGCATTATACTTACCGTAAGATAAAAGCTTCATCGCCGAACGATTAGCTGTATGAAAAACTAAGCTCAGTTTCCACTCCTCATCCATTTCATCAGGATAGGCTGTGGATTCGTAAACATAATAAGCCGCCATAATGCAAGGGATTACTTGCTTTGGCTCAAATTCATAAGTATTTGCATCATCAACAACCAAATCAATGACACTTCTTTTTCCAGGTTGAATTTCTTTTTGGAGCAACTTCTTTACCGTCTCTGGTACTAATTCTAATATCTCTTCCCTCATGGTAGTCATTTTTTGGGTCTTTCAGCACGAAGTATCGCATCATTTGTTGGGGTGTTAGGTACATAATTCCCATGGCTGTCGATGCTGTGTGCTTCCTTATCGTATTGTCCATTGGCATTACGTTTCTTTGTTGTGAACGGGTCTTGATTGTGTCCCATGATTGTCACCTCCAATAAGAATAGTATGTGCTAACAAGTATATATTTTGCCTAAAAGAAAGTTCACAAAAAGTGGAAACAAGAGTTGTACATCTCATCAATTCATAGTGAATTTACTTAGAAAGAAAGGAACAATTTTATCTGTATCAAATTGTTCCTTTCGTACAAAATAGGTACAAACTTAAAAAAGGAGGATCATTTATGACGAACCGAAATGATAATCGAGAACGCAAAAACAAATATCCTAACAACTTAAAAAACGATACTGAATTCTCCAAAGATGTAAATATTAGAAGCGAAGTGACGAAAAAAGATTTAAATAAGTAATGGTTTGAACTATTAGATATGAAAAAAGCTTGGATTTAATCAGATCCAAGCTTTTTCATATAACAAAAATTCAGTCATACTTCTTATAAAATAGAACAAATTTCATTTACCGTATTTTGGTAAAAAATAAAAACAATTAAATACATAAAGAAAAAGAATACACAAACCATATTTCATGAAGGATGTGTAAATCATTATTGAATATAAAAGAAAGAGGGGAATTTCACCATGAAACTAACACCAGAACAGCGTATTCAATTGCATGGATTTAATAATCTTACTAAATCATTAAGCTTTAATATGTATGATATTTGCTATACAAAAACAAGAGAAGAAAGAGAAGCCTATATAGAATACATAGATGAACAATATAATGCAGATAGATTAACAAAGATTTTAAAAAACGTATCTGACATTATAGGTGCACACGTATTAAATGTAGCCAAACAAGACTATGTTCCACAAGGAGCAAGTGTAACAATTCTAGTTTCAGAAGGCCCAATTGTAGAAGTTCCAACTGAATCATTTAACGAATCACCTGGACCTCTTCCCGGATCGGTCGTCATGCAGTTAGATAAGAGCCACATCACGGTTCATACGTATCCTGAATATCATCCCAATGAGGGGATTAGTACGTTTAGGGCCGATATCGATGTGTCTACATGCGGAGAAATTTCACCACTTAAAGCATTAAATTACCTTATTCACTCATTTGATACGGATATTATGACAATTGATTACCGAGTGCGGGGATTCACAAGAGATATAACAGGTAATAAATTATTTATTGACCACGAAATAAGCTCAATCCAAAATTACATCCCAGAGAATGTAAAAAATTTATATGATATGATTGATGTTAACGTATATCAAGAGCATATTTTTCATACGAAATGCAAACTAAAAGAATTTGACCTAAACAACTATTTGTTTGGATATACACAGGAAACATTATCTATAAACGAACAAGAGGAAATTACAAAGAAATTAAAAGTGGAAATGGATGAAATATTTTATGGAAAAAATATGAATCACGGCTCAATTGAAGAGAGTTCAAATGAATGAGACATCCAAAGTAGCAGTTAAAAAGCAGGGAAACAATCCCCTGCTTTTTTGCTTTTAGTTATGAAAAAGGCTTTTCGCTCTTATGGTCAGTACTCGAAGTATTAAAGAAAGGTGTTCTTCATTTTTTGTCGAAATTGAAATTTGGTATAGATCCAATAAAGAAAGGGATAAAAAATGAAAAAATGCGAGCAATTAATTTCATGGGTAGAACATATAAAAGAACGAAACCATAGCTCCGCAGCAGCACTTTTTATTATGAAAGACAATAAAGTTGTATTGGAGCATTATAGCGGAACCCATTCTAATACAAAAAATAGCCCTCCTATTACAGCGACTTCACAGTTTAATGTTGCTTCTGCAAGAAAGAGTTATTTAGGACTTGCGATTGCCTATGCAATTTATGAGGAGAAAATTAGGAGTTTAGATGATTATGCTATAGATTACTTCGAAGAATATGATAAAACTTTACTCGGTAAGACAACTTTAAGACATTTAGTAACACATTCTCACGGTTTACATATGAGTGACAATGGAATCATTTATCGAGAGTTTCAACCAGGAGAGGAATGGGCTTATAGAGGCGTTAACATCGAAATGATGACACATCTAATCTGCAAATTATACAATAAAAGTTTTCCAAAATTGCTGAGAGAACGAGTCTTCATACCTGCAGATTTTAAGGAAACAGCTTGGCAAACAACAGATCATGAAGGTTTAGTAAAAGTAGTAATAAATCCAAATGAAGAAGCTGTATGTAAGATAGGGGTATCAGATGATGGAACAGAAACAAATCTTTTTGTCTCCGCTAGGGAATTCGCTTATTGGGGAAATCTTCACTTAAATAAAGGGTATATGAATGGAAAACAAATCGTACCGAAAGAAGTCATTGAATTAGCAACACAAATACAAAGTCCTGATTATAAAAATAAAGATTTACCGCAGAACGGATTATTTTGGTTTGTTCAGAATACACCAGCATTACAAAGTGAAATCGGTGAAAGAGTTCCAAAAGGATCTTATCAAATATTAGGTGTGACAGGACCAACAATTTTAGTTATTCCTGAATATAATGTCGTTGTCGCAAAAATGTATAACAAAAGATATAACTATGGAGGAAGCAACTATCTTCAATATTTAAGAGACTTTAGCAATTTAGTGGCCGATACATTTGCTCACTAAACCATTTGTTCATACAAACTGTTATCATAAGTAAAAGCATCTAAATTAGAAGATGCCTTATCTTAACACAGCTTTACTGCAATAAAATCGTATATATCTAAGCAACAAAAAGACACTTATCAATGAAGTGTCTTTTTGTTGCTAAAGAACAATACAGCTATTTTTATATGAAAGGTATTATTCCGTATTAATTTTTATTTCAATATCCGTATTTCGCGTAGCATTGTGGTTATAATAAACATCGTTAGACAATCATTAAAAAGAATTGAAATAAGAAAAGAGAAGGAAGGATGATATGAAACATTCATCTGTTAATCCATGGCTTGTTGTCTTCGGTACAATCATTGTACAAATAGGCCTTGGAACGATTTATACATGGAGCTTATTCAATCAGCCTTTAGTGAATAAATTTGGTTGGAATCTTAACGCTGTTGCTATAACCTTCTCAATCACTAGCTTTTCTTTATCATTTTCAACTTTGTTTGCGAGTAAATTACAAGAGAAATTGGGAATTCGCAAACTCATTATTATAGCCGGATTAGCTCTAGGAATTGGCTTGATGCTTAGCTCACAGGTTTCCTCATTACCAATGCTTTATGTGCTAGCAGGTGTTGTTGTAGGTTACGCAGATGGTACAGCCTATATCACTTCACTATCCAATTTAATAAAGTGGTTTCCAGAGCGTAAAGGTTTAATTGCTGGTATTTCTGTCTCTTCATACGGCACGGGCAGCTTAATTTTTAAATACATTAATGGAAAGCTAATTGATTCAGTTGGCGTATCACAAGCGTTTTTCTATTGGGGCTTAATTGTTGCAATTTTGGTAGTAATAGGCGCGTGTTTTATACATAAAGCCGCTGAACATGATACAGTTCAGGAAACAATGAGCCATGATTATACAACAAGGGAAATGCTACGTACAAAAGAAGTTTATATGTTATTTATCATGCTATTTACATCATGTATGAGTGGCTTATATTTAATTAGCATGGTAAAGGATATTGGTGTTCAACTTGTAGGGCTTAGCGCGGCAACAGCAGCTAATGCGGTTGCTATGGTCGCTATCTTTAATACGGTTGGTCGAATCATTTTGGGGCCGTTATCAGATAAAATCGGCCGTTTAAAAATTGTTTCGGCAACTTTTGTCGTTATAGGTATGTCTGTTTTTGTTCTCAGTTTTGTGAACTTAAATTATGGTATCTATTTCGCCTGTGTAGCAAGCGTTGCTTTTTGCTTCGGTGGAAATATCACTATTTTTCCAGCCATTGTTGGTGATTTCTTTGGTCTAAAAAATCATAGTAAAAACTACGGTATCGTGTATCAAGGTTTTGGTTTCGGAGCACTCGCAGGTTCCTTTATTGGTGCACTTCTAGGTGGATTTAAGCCAACTTTTATGGTAATTGGCGCATTATGTATTGTGTCATTTATCATCTCTATTTTGATTAGACCACCTAATCAGCAAAAGGAACAACAAAAAATTTATCGCGAAACAGCGTGAGTATGTTTAATATTTATTACATTCTAAAAAGAGACTCATTTAAGGTTTAAAGACAAAAGAAGAGGGGTTTACTTTTCATTAGAAAAGCAAATCTCTCTTCTTCATTCATACTTCTAAATACATATGATTTTTAAATTTGATTAATGTGAATTCACATACTCTCTAGATCTTAACATAAAGATCTAAGCTAGGATGTGATCCGCGTTGATATGTGAACAAAAATAAACTTCTGAATTTTCATCATTACACTCAAAAAAGGCGTATCCAGCAATTATGGATTTAGTAAATAAATAGATTAAATTTGATTTTAGAGATGCAGTTACAGGCGAACAATTGGTACAGTTCTTATGTAATGCTATGAAATTATAAATAGAGTATGGCATATAAAGAGAAATATAAGGTAGTATAAAAAATAAGATGTAAAAATTTTAAGAGAGGACAGAAAATATTATGATGGACCAATACGAATTGAAACAGGAGCTACAACATATCAAAAATAACAATTACTCCGTCCCGGAAGATGTAGATGCATATCCATATGCACAATGGATGCTTGATTATATCGGATCATCCGATGCTGAGCTGCGTGATGAATTGATTTACAGTACGCTCGAACGATGGATTAAAGGCGAAGTATTTAGACAAAAAGAGCTACGCGGACTGCTGCTGCAGGCACTAAGTCCTGATTATTTATTTTACAAAATCGGTGAAAAGGAAACAGATTCTGTTTTTAAGCGTGCATTTTCTATTCTAATTCCACCACTTATTTTATCTGTTCATGAAAAAGAACTGTTATTATCTGAAGAACAGCTGTATAGCGTCGCAGAACAAGTTCTTGAATATGTGTACCTTGAACAAGATGTAAGAGGATATGTAGAAGGGAAAGGATGGGCGCATTCCACAGCGCATGCTGCAGATGCCCTAGACGCTTTAGCCCGTACGATACGAAATCGCGAATTTTCGCACGCAATCCTTGCTGCTGTTCGTCATAAGATTCGTCTGCATGATTACTTGTACATAAACTTTGAGGATGAGAGATTAGTGACAGCAGTAATGTCTTTATGGAACCAAAATATCTTGGTACAAGAAGAATGGAAAAACTGGCTTTACAGCTTTACGATAATTGAAGCAGCCCCAGTTCCTCAAAATGATATATTAGTACAAAATATTAGAACGTTTTTAAGAAGCTTGTATTTCCGAAGTTTGGAACAAGAGGGAAACTCTGCGTTTACGATTGCTGTGTTGGAAACTTTGAAAGAATTGAAGAAATTTTAATATAGAAAAATGTTGGAATTCCGTTAGCAAGTGTTACTCTCATAGTGTTATATAAAACATAACTGGATTGCTGGATCGGATTATTCGAGCACAAGTGGATAGATATTGGGAATGGTCTAGTAAAATTGTGTATTTAGATCCCTAAATGTTTATTTTGAAGATACTTTATGATTAGGTACATAAAATTAGTTTTTCTCACAATTAATAAAATCGAGGTAGAAGAAATGAAAAAACTTTCAGCATTCATGTGTATTTGCCTACTCTTACTAGGGGCATGTGAACAAAAAGAAACGAATACATCTAAGAATCAAACAGAAAAGCAACAAGAATCCCATACATCGAAACAAACAGAAAAACAACAAGAGTCTCATGCATCAAAACAAAAAGATGTATTTGCAGCTACTCGAACAGCTTTATCAGCAAAGACAAAAATGAATATATTCTTACCAACAGAAATCCCTCTGTCTAATGAAAACAAGTTTTTATCTGCATACACAGAAGGTCAAGATAAAAATTACACTGTTACATTTTTTGAAAGCAATAGCCCATTACCTGTCGATTCCGCTGCACTTTCGGATTCTAATCAAGCTAAGCAAATTGCAAAACTTTTTGTCCAACAGTATGAGACAAAGGAAGAAGCGGGTAAAAGTTTATGTTCAACGTTTGCATTAAATCCTGATTACGATAAAGGTATACCAAGCAATGATGATCCTAGCGGAATAGATTTAGGATATGGAGTCAAAGGTTTTACCGATGGGGCAGCAGGAACGATGTATTTGAATGCTGTTAAGGATCATTGGGCAATTTTCGTAAAAAGTCCATCGGCAAATAAAGATGACAATATACCTGTAGCAAAATCCATAGTGAAGCAATTAGAGAAAGAGCCACTACCAACTCCAGACTCTTACGCAGTTATAGAAGTGGATACGAGACAGAAACAAAACCGTGTATATTGGCAAAATGGAAATACTTTATATGGGATAGAAACAAGCGGCGCTATCCAAGATGCATTATCTATTGCCGCTCACTTTGAGTCTACGTTTAAGTGATTAACAAATGTATTTGCTCAATTAAGTGGATAAAAGGATCTAAAAAGGTCATTGACCTCTAATCAATTTAGTAAATATATTTCTGGGATAAAAAATAACCAATTGTTTATCAAAAAAGAGTCTTAATTATTAAGACTCTTTTTTTGTGTATTTAGCATAGCAGTGTAAACAAAATAATATCCATGTAGAAAATGAAAAGATCATCAAGCAATAAACCTTCACAAAGTGTTGATGTAAATAGATATGAACTTATCGATTTTTGATGAACTAGAATTGTTTTCTAAAGAGTTACAACGATATATGTCACCTGATGCCTTAGAGCAATTAGTTAAAAATGTAGGATTTGTTAAACGAAAAAGTAAATACCGCGCACAAGATTTAGTGGCCCTATGTATTTGGTTAAGTCAAAACATAGCTCATACTTCATTGACACAATTTGAACTTATCTTTAAAACATGGAAATTATTTTTTCGTATTCATCAGTGTAATTCTGTAAAATTAGAACGACTAGAATGTCATTTATATGGACAATTAATTAGCATCCTTCTTTGTTCATCCACCATGTTTCAAATGCGTCAATTACTCCTCATCAAGAAGAAACGAAAATTAAGCGAATATAAAGCGATTTATATCATAAAAGATTATTTTCCACTTCTTTATCAGGCTCTACAAAAAGACACCCAAGAGATATCAAAGATACTACTTCGTCTGTTCAATCTTCTACAGAGAAATGGGCGAAAATCCCATAGGTATGAGAAGAAAACAGTCTTTGATATCTTAGGTGTAGTATACAAATTTTCTATTTCTCACAATCATGTAGCATAATCCAAAAAATTGAAACCCGATAAGGTTTATTTGGTATGCAAATCTTTAAAGAACTTACACTGGATCTTTAGAAAAAAGAAAAAATCTCACCTGAAATTAAACTTATATAATCTTAGCTTGATGGGCATGGGGGTCCGCCCACATTTTAACGAAAATATATGCTAAGCAAACTTCGACATAAAATGAGCCGAGTATAAACTTTTTTATAAAAAAGTTTGATCATTTCAATGAGCCTTATTCCACAAAAGAACCCTTTACTTTAAGTACAAATCTTCATTTAGTAGTAATATCATATATCCTCATTCCTGTTTATTATTCAAATATTTCTACTAAGCTGCTAAACTTTAGGGGAAAGTGATGATTGGACAGGACCGCCATAAAAAATCGAAACGTGATTCTAGTTGCTCCTTTCTAGTTGGCTAGAAGATAGGAATTTTGCATACTCTAATGGATTAAGGAATGCCCGGTCAATCGTTTGTTCATCACAAGACCATAATGACTTCTTTCCTGGCTTAATATTACATTCAAAAAGAAATAAAGAACCTTCTTTATCAATCCCAATATCAATGCCCATTTCTCCATAGCTGCCATAGGTCAATTCAAGCTTTTCAAAAATGTTGAAAAGTAATCTCTCTAATCTAGTTTTCAAACTACATATTTCTTTATCCGAAAATCCTAATTTTTCACGAAAGAATTCCTCAAATGGGTAAATAGATGACTTTGTCTTTGTGTTCGTAACATGTGAGTTTTTTGCACTGACACGGACCGCATGGGACACACATTCTAATTCACCCTTTCCGTTTCGTTGGACATCACATCTTAAGTCTAAAGTGCTGTGTTTATATTGTAATAAATCAATCGACTTTTGGACTATAAACTCATTACCTGCATAGAATGAATGTATAATCTGTATCAATTCTTCTAATGTACTTGCAGTCCCTTTCTTTAACTTTCCTTTTATAAAATATTTATATTCATAGCAGTTAGTTTTTTTGGTTACGTATATTATCCCGTTTCCATTATTTTGTCTGAATGATTTTAAATAAAGACTTGAAGTATCTTTTAACATATTAACTAAATCACTTTCATTTTTATACAATATTGTTTCAGGCAGATGAGGACGTATTTCTTCATATTTATATAATTCTTGGCAGGAATACCATTTATTATAAAAATGATTAGAGTTTATTTTTGTTATACTCATTTTTTCGATCGTTTCCCTGACTTTTTGTACATCTTTATCATTTTTGGATTCTCCTCTCCGGTTGTAATATACATCAGGAAATGGGAATTCAGCAACAGTCCACTTGCTTGTTTTAATATTATAATAGACCCCTTTAATTTTTTTTTTGCTATATTCCACATCTCTTTCTGAAAAAAAATACAGGTTTGTTTTGGCTATATTATTCATTTTTTGGAGCCTGTTATTATTGCGGCCTACTTTTTGTTTTTTTAATAAGTTTATGACACTCCATGTAACATGTACGCCAATAAAGGGGGAGTTGTTATCTGACTCATATTCATTCACTTCCATATTTATCACCTTCTTATATTAATAAGTTTATGACACTCCATGTAACATGTGCACCAATAAAGGGGAAGTTGTTATCTGACTCATATTCATTCACTTCCATATTTATGTTTAATCTCTAAGCTTATATTATAGTTTTTACTTTAAACCGCAACGGCACCTATCCAACTAAAAAGAAATAATTCTTTTGATCCGCAGCAGCTTCTCTTAAGTACTTTTTTGTATTTATGGAAATTTTACTCTTCCTTTTTCTTAAACAAAGATTCTGGCTGAATTTTTTACCAGTTGCTGAAATAACAGCAGGTTGTAAGCCGTTACAGATAAAAACAGAACTACATAAATATATATATAATTTTGTGAAAGGATGTTAAAAAAATGTGCGTACCTCACATAGAAAACCTTCCAAAACCGATAATTGGTGTTTTTATGAATTCTAAGACTAAACTATTTAAAAAAGGTCCCTATAACGGTTACAATTTACTAAATAAAGCAAATGAACGTACTAAGGCTACTTTATATTTTTTTACAAGAAAAAATGTTGACATAGATAGGAAACTCATTAATGGTTATGTTTATGACAAAGAAAATGGCCAATGGATTCAAAAGGTTTTTCCATATCCTGATGTTGTATATAATAGAATTGTGCAAATGGACAACATGAAATACAAGTATATTAGAGATAGTTTTCGAAAAGAGAAGGTTATCTTTTTAAATCCAGTCGCACGTTTAGATAAATGGGACCAGTATAAGATTTTTAACGAAAATTATACCCTTAAAGAATATCTTCCTGACACAGTCTCTTTTTCAGAAGAAAATTTAAGGACAATGTTAAACAGGTACAAAGAGGTTTATGTAAAGGGTACTGTGAGTGGACAAGGCAGACATGTAATCCAAGTTATCCAAACCCTTGATAATAAATTTCAGTGCAGATATTACGAAAGTGAATTAATAACATATACTACTGATAGTCTGGTCAAAGTTATAAAAAGATTAAAAAAAAGATTAAATGGAAAAGAAGCAATCATCCAGAAAAAAATTGAATCGCTAAATAGAAAAATTGATTTGAGAATAGAGATACAAAGAAATAAACACAATAATATTGAAATTGTCGGAGCAGCAGTCCGTGTTGGTGATAAAAAAGTTCCTATCCTAAATACACGTTCTCAGCCAACGATATATAATTTAGAAGAATTCTTTTCGGAACAACTGTATTATTCAAGAAAAGAGTTGCAAAGTTTACAACAGGAATTAACTACATTAGTAAAAGCAGTTTTTCTGACTTTAGAAGAAAAATACGGAACTTTCGTTGAAATGGGTATTGATATAATGTTAGACCAAAACCATGATTTGTACCTGATTGAAAGTAATTCTACCCCAGGACGTAAATCGCTATATCATGGATGTGGTTCAGAAAGCGTCTCTAAAGCGTTCTCTAATGTTCTGGAATATATAAAATGGTTGACCCAGGATAAATTGAACGGTAGCTAAATGACATACAAGGATACCACTTACCTTTTTCACAAAAAAATAACATAAAAAACCTCCAGTTATTGATGGAGGCTTTGAAAGAATTGAAGAAATTTTAGTATAGGTGGATAAGAGCACTGAACAAAAACATTGTCCTCTAATCGACTTAGTAGGTATATTTCTGTTTTAAAAAGTAATCTAGAAAAAGAAATACCTATTATTTATCAAAAAAGAGTCTTAATAATTTAAGACTCTTTTTTGAGCATTTAGCATAGCAATATAAAATAAATAGTATCCATAGAGAAGATGAAACATCATCGAGTACATAGATATTATTCCTTACATTTTGAAATTAAATTTCATAACATCAATAAAATATTGAAATTATATTTCATTGATGTTATGCTGTAACCAACAAAAGAAAGCGGTTTCAATAAATGAATGAGGGTGAGAATTATGCTAGAAAATTTAACAACCGAAACACGTAATAAAAAAACAATGAATTTAGACGAAATGTCAACAATTGATCTTTTAACAATCATGAATGAAGAAGATGCACAAGTCGCAGAAGCAGTGAAACAAGAACTTCCACAAATCGCAAAAGCAGTTGAAGCGATTGTTGCAGCAAAAAGAAAAGGCGGCCGCTTAGTATATATAGGTGCTGGAACTAGCGGACGTATTGGTTTGTTAGATGCGGTTGAATGTCCTCCAACATTCGGAACAGATCCAGAAGAAGTAATTGGATTAATCGCTGGTGGTGAAAAAGCCTTCATTAAAGCAGTAGAAGGTGCAGAAGACAGTAAAGAATTAGGTATTCAAGATTTAAAAAATATTAATCTAACAAACAAAGATATTGTAGTAGGAATTGCAGCAAGCGGCCGAACTCCATACGTTATTGGTGGATTAGAATATGCAAATTCAATAGGCACACAAACAGTCGCAGTATGCTGTAACAAAGGATCAGCAGTAGGAAAAGTCGCAAACATTGCCATTGAAGTAGTAAACGGACCAGAAGTATTAACTGGTTCAACTCGCTTAAAAGCGGGTACATCACAAAAATTAATTTGCAATATGCTTTCAACAGCCTCTATGGTAGGAATCGGTAAAGTGTACGGGAATTTAATGGTTGATGTTCAACTAACAAATGAAAAGTTAGTAGAGCGCGCAAAGCGTATCGTGATGGAAGCAACATCTTGCGATTATGAAACAGCTGAAACCTACTTAGTAAAAGCAGATAATAAGCCCAAAATCGCGATTATAATGATTTTGACAGGACTTTCAAAAGAAGGAGCAATGAAGAAATTAGAAGAAAGACAAGGATTTGTTAGACAAGCATTAAAATAACCGAAAAGAGGGAGACATGATGAACAAATATCATAGCATGGCATCTCAAATTTTAGATGCGGTTGGTGGTAGCGCAAATGTTTCAACATATACAAACTGTATGACACGTCTTCGTGTTACACCTGTAGATCGTGATTTAATTAATGAAGAAGTATTAAAAAAGATTGATGGGGTTCTTGGTACTGTTGATGATGAAACATACCAAATTATCCTTGGACCAGGTGTTGTAACAAAAGTAGCAGAACAATTCGGCATTGTGTTAGCAGAGAAAAAAGGACAAGGTGGTTCTTTAAAAGCTTCTTCTGCAGAAGAACTACAAGCAAAAGGTGCAGACATCAAGGCAGAATTAAAGAAAAAGAATAATACACCTTTTAAAAATTTTTTAAGAAAAATTGGAAGCATTTTCATTCCTCTTATACCAGCATTCGTTGGAGCAGGGTTAATTGCTGGTATTGCTTCTATTCTATTAAATAATATTACAGCAGGCAATTTAGACAAAGAAACTTGGGGACAATATGTAACAGTTTTAAATGTGATAAAAAATGCACTTTTTAGTTATTTAGTAATTTATGTCGGCATTAATGCGGCAAAAGAATTCGATGCAACGCCAGCACTTGGTGGAGTAATCGGTGGTATTACCCTTTTAACTGGCATGACGCCAGAAAATCCAATTCCTAATATCTTTACTGGTCAGCCGTTATCACCAGGACAAGGTGGAGTTATTGGGGTATTATTGGCTGTTTGGATCTTAGCATTTGTAGAAAAGAAATTACGTAAAGTGATTCCCGATGCAATTGATATTATTGTGACACCTACAATCGCATTATTAATAGTAGGACTTGTAACCATTTTCTTGATTATGCCGTTTGCAGGTTTTGTTTCAGATAACTTAATTGGTGCTATCAATTGGGTATTATCACGCGGTGGTGCATTTGCAGGATTTGTACTTGGTGCATCATTCTTACCACTTGTTATGTTAGGATTACACCAAATATTAATACCAATTCATATTGAAATGATCAATACAACAGGTATGACACAATTACTTCCTATTCTTGCGATGGCAGGTGCTGGGCAAGTTGGTGCAGCAATCGCATTATGGATTCGCTGCCGTAAAAATAAATCTTTAAGAAATGTAATCAAAGGTGCACTCCCAGTAGGAATTCTCGGAATTGGGGAACCGTTAATTTACGGTGTTACACTACCATTAGGCCGTCCTTTTATCACCGCATGTATCGGTGGAGGTATTGGAGGAGCGGTCATCGGATTACTTGGTAACGTTGGTGCAATTGCTATCGGACCATCTGGTGTAGCATTAATTCCTTTAATTGCTGGTGGAGTATGGTGGAAATACGTCATTGGATTATTTGCAGGTTACATCGGTGGGTTTATCGTAACCTATTTCTTTGGTGTACCAAAGGAAGCGATGACGGAACAAGAATAATATATCTTAAAAAGTACGATTAGACTTTTGGTCAATCGTACTTTTTTTGTATAATAAGAACAAATGAAAAGGGGCTGACAGAGTGAAAGTGAGCAGTATTCAATCTCAAATTAAGTTAGTTTTGAATGAATTACCTGTATCTGAAAAAAAGGTAGGAGAATACATTCTGCTACATGCTAAAGACGTCACAAATATGACTATACATGAATTAGCAAAAGCGGCAGAAGCAAGTAGCGCAGCTGTTATTCGCTTTTGTCGTTCTTTAGGAATATCAGGATTCCCAGCTTTAAAAATGCGTTTATCTGCAGAAGTAGAACACATTCGACATGTAGGATATTTAGATATTGAATCAAACGAAGAAGTGCAATCAATTATTGAGAAAACAGTCTCTAATACGGTACAAACATTTCATGACACTGCTAGTCAACTAGAACCAGAATCTATTGAAAAAGCAGTAGATATATTACATAATGCAGATGTTATCTATATTTACGGAGTAGGAGCATCATTCCTTGTCGCTGAAGATGCTGCACAGAAGTGGAATCGCGTAGGAAAAAAAGCATATGCTATTTCAGATCCTCATGTATTGGTAATGACAATGGCAACACAATCAGAAAGCGCAGTATTTTGGGGAATTTCTTATAGTGGAGAAACAAGAGAAGTGATTCAGTTAGTGAAAAGCGCAAAAAAATTTGGGATGAAAACCATTGGTCTTTCTCGTATAGGAAATAATAAACTTTCACAAATGGTTGATGTTTCTTTATTTACAGCTCGTGCTCCAGAAGCTGAGCTTCGTAGCGGTGCAACAAGTTCTCGTTTTGCACAATTATTTGTAGTAGATGTAGTATTTTTTACATATGCCTCTTCTCAATATGAATTTACAGTAAAACAACTAAAAAAGACAAAACAAGCGATTCAGGATCTTTATGATTAATAAAAGGTGCGAAATATATAGTTTTTTATAGTAACGGCAGCAAGGTATTATCCTAGAAGAGGAACCCGAGATTCAAATTGTTAATAAAGAAAGAAGATGAGTCTTATTGTAGACATTCATCTTCTTTATATTTATACCAGATATTTGTCAACACTCACTGCTATATTTGTTTTTTAATAAAACACTTAGTTATCTTTCTTTTTTCCTATGTAAAGTAAGTGAGAAGATACTCCTAAAACGTGAGGATTGGTTGCTGTTTCTTTTAATAATTCAATAAGTTGAGTGAACTCATCTTTTCCACGATTTTTCCAGTATTCCCATTGCTCTTTTGATAAAAGAGTACCTATGTTAGATGAACCGATAAGATTTAATGTCTCAAAGCCATAAGACTCCATAAAAGGTTTTATGTCTTCAATATTAAAGTAATAAGCTCCTGTAAATCGTCCTTCGTCACTATGATTAAATTCACCCGTACGGATAAATTGCTGAATGGAATCCATGTTATCATTCGGTTTCCACGTCTGAGGATATAGCAGCGATGAAAGAACATGCTTAATTCTTGGCATAAAAGCTACGTAAACAATCCCATCGTTCTTTGTGACTCTATATAATTCTTTAATTGCTAAATTACGGTCTTGCTCTGATTGTAAATGATACATAGGTCCCATCATAAGAGAAGCATCGAACTGCTCGTTTTCCAATAAAGTAAGACTTCTTGCATCTGCAGCATGAAAACCATCAAACCGGTCAGATAAACCTAGTTCTCTTGCTTTATTTTCACCAACCTCAACTAATCTAGGCACAAGATCAGTTAATGTAACTCTATATCCTTGTTCAGCCAATTTCATAGCATATTTACCAGGTCCAGCTCCATTATCTAGTACTTTCCCTGTCTTAGGTAAATATTTTTGTATATAGTGCCAATTAACCTGAAATTCTAATGGTTCACGATCAAGACGTCCCCACTCATCAAAGGTAGAATAATACTCAACAACCTTATTTACCTCTGTTTTCAAAGAGTTTTTCATATTCATTATTTTTATCGCTCCAATCAATATGTACTAATTGATATATTTTCGATTTAAAATTTTAAAGTCCTTCTAACAATTCAAAACTCCAATGTCCTTAATTTTTACAAACATTTTCTTCAGCAAAAAGGGGAGTTATAGAAGTAAAATACAAAAACACCTAAACTATGAATGAACTATGCTACAAATTTAAAAAGAGAAGCTAAAGAGAGGGGGATGTCTAAGCTGGCAATAGGCTGGCTGATTGTGGATTGAGTCACATGAAGATTCCGTGCAGCTATAGTCAGAGAACCGTGTTTTGTACCTTCAACAATATAGTAATTATTAAACATTAATGGCTGCATCCCTTTTCGAATATTAGTAGCACTTACTTACAAATTAAAATCTTTAATTTTATTTAATTATAATTTATAAGTATAATCAAAACGGTAATAATATTTATAAAATTTAAAATATTTACGATATAGGAGGGGGTAGAATGTCATTACAAATACCTATTTGTTGGTCAACGAGTTTTTTCTAGTTTTATAGACAGTACATAATAGATATTATGTATGATTTATTATTTGAGCGGAAAATAAAATAGCTAAAATTGAAAAACCTAACTAAACCACTTGATTCGTTGGGCTTCTTTAAAAATATTTTTAAAAATCGATATTTTCTTTTATAATGTTCAAACCAATTTGTCCATCTGTACGTTTACATAGAACGAAGGGATAAAAATTCAGACACGATTACAAAAGGAGGGAATCAAAAAACGTGTAGGTGTCTTGAAGATTTATCATGCAAAAAATTTTTAACGAGGTGAAGAAATGTTAAAAAAAATGAAATTTAAAAGTGTATTGGTTGTAGCTTTGATGTTTGTTATTATTCTTCCGACTGCCATTTTTGCCTCAGTTACTGAAAAGAAAAGCCCTATGGCAGAGGAGAGCTTCGATGGCAACATCACTAACAACTCCCTCGCTATAAGTCCCGATGAGCAGATTGCGATTGTTTCAGATAGTCGCGAACAATCCATCCGTATCTATGACCTTGCTAAAGGCACTTTACGAAAGGAAATCGATGGCTTTGTCACACCGAGAAACATCGTGTTCATTAACAATGGCTCAGAGTTCGTCGTCTCGGATAGTACGCTTGGCACTTTGCGCTTCTATAACGCAAAAAGCCTAACCTTAAAGGATGAAGTCGTAGTCGGTCCAGGTGCATTCGGCACCGCTGTCAGCCCTGATGGAAAAACGCTATACGTGAACAATCAGGCACACAGTTCTGTAACTGTCGTGGACCTTGAGAAACGCAAACCAACTGCGGTCATCACTGGTTTCACCCAACCACGCCAAGGTATTACAGTCTCTCCGGACGGAAAATATGTGTTTGTAACAAACTTTAAAGGAGATAAGGTGTCCGTAGTTGATGCAGCCACTAAGAACATCGTACGTGAGATTACTGGTTTCTCTATGATTCGTGGAATCTCCGTGAGTGCTGATGGTCATACATTGTATGCCGCAAACAGCGGTCGTGACAGCATTTCCGTGGTGGACATCTCTCTAGGACAAATCGTCAACGAGGTAAAAGTTGGACATGAGCCATACGGTGCAGCCTTGTCACCCGATGGTAAATTGCTTTTCGCAAGCAACAAGGCAGACAATACTATCGATGTGATCAACGTCTCTGATAACCGTGTGATTAAAACAATCAGTGGTTTCACAGAACCCCGTCAAGCAATTGTCTTTAACCGGGAGGGAGAACGCGCTTATATCCTTAATCGGGATTTTTCCATTTCCCGTGTGAATGTAAAAGAATTATCCATCACCGATACGATCAGTGATAAGTCAAACAAATACAAGCTTCAAGTGTTAGAATCGGATGGAATCGGAAAATATTTAGCAGATGATCAAGGAATGACACTTTATTACTTCACAAAGGATGAACCAGGAGTAAGTAATTGTAAAGGTAAATGTTCTGAAATTTGGCCTACATTCCATGCGGAAAACATAGTGGCTCCTAGTGGATTTAACAAAAGCGATTTTGGAACCATCACAAGAGAAGATGGACAGAAGCAAACAACGTATAAAGGCCATCCTCTTTATTACTATTTTAAAGATACGCAGGTCGGTGATATAAATGGACAAGGCGTAAATAATGTCTGGTTTGTTTTAAATAAAAAGATTTTTGAGAAATAAACAATTGCTTCAAGTAACATAATCCGTATAAGCAAAAACCTCTTCGAAACCAAAAAGAAGAGGTTTTTGCTTTATTTTAACTTGATAGATTTTTGTCATTTAAGTGTTGAGACAACAAACTGAAGCATATTGAGGAAGTAAAACAAAAAGTTGCGGAGATGATTGGCAAATGAAAATAAATGAAATCGAATCAACTAAAAATATGGAGTACCTTCAAGAATTGAATCCAGAAAAAGATATTAGCGAACTATTTAAAAAAGGACGACGAATTGGTATATATGGTTCATCATTTGATCCTATCACAAATGTTCATTTGTGGACTGCTTCCACTGTGGCACATCGTAAAAAACTAGATTACATTATCTTTTTACCTTCTACAAACAAGCGTATCGATAAGAAAATACAAACGACCGGTGATCACCGTGCTAAAATGATTAGTTTAGCCATACAAGATAACCCGAAGTTCATTCTAGACACTCATGAATTAAACGTATTACCAGGCAAACATTATACATACTATACAATGAAGCATTTTAGGACTATATTAAAAGAAGCAGAATTGTTCTTTATCATGGGTGCAGACCTTTTAGTAGATATCGCTGATGGAAAATGGAAGATGGCTGAAGAATTAATAAGTGAAAATAATTTTATCGTTATGGCTCGCAATGGTATCGATATGCTCCAAACGATTAGTCGATCTGCTCTCCTTCGCAATTATGACGATGGTAGGTTTCAATTAATCGATAAAGGATTAGCTATGGAAATAAGTTCTACATATATACGCGAAGAATTTTCTAAAGGCGGCGAACCGCGTTACCTTCTCCCGGATAGCTGCTACTATTACATCAAAGAAAAAGGTTTGTATCAATAATAGGGATTACATTTCATATAAAACTCTAAAAACCGAAAGGGAAGATTTTGTAATGACAACTCTACAACAAAAAATCATGTCGGACTTAAACGTATCAGCAGTAATTGATCCTACTCAAGAAATTCGTAAAAGAGTCGATTTTTTAAAGGAGTATGCACTTAAAACAAGAGCAAAAGGCTTCGTTTTAGGAATTAGCGGTGGTCAAGATTCAACATTAGCTGGAAGACTCGCTCAACTAGCAGTAGAAGAACTGAGAGCCGAAGGGCATAATGTAAAATTCGTAGCTATTCGCTTACCTTACGGAGTTCAAAAAGATGAAGCTGATGCACAAGCAGCGTTACAATTCATTCAAGCAGATGAAGAACTTGCATTTGACATCAAAACTACAGTTGACGCTTTTGCAGAGCAATATAAAAAAGATGCAAAAGAGCAACTTACAGATTTCAATAAAGGAAATGTGAAAGCTCGAGTTCGAATGATTACACAATATGCAGTAGGTGGTCAAAATGGCTTTCTTGTAATTGGTACAGACCACGCAGCAGAAGCTGTGACCGGTTTCTTTACTAAATACGGCGATGGTGGTGCTGACATTCTTCCGTTGTCTGGATTAACAAAAAGACAAGGAAGAGAACTATTGAAAGCTTTAGACGCTTCAGAAAGATTGTATTTAAAAGTTCCAACAGCTGATTTATTAGATAATAAACCACAACAAGCAGATGAAACCGAGCTAGGAGTTACTTATGATGAATTGGATGATTATTTAGAAGGTAAGAAAGTAGAAAAAGAAGTAGCAGAAGCGATTGAAAAACGATATTTAGCTACAGAACATAAACGACAACTTCCTGTAACTATATTTGATGGTTGGTGGAAGTGATGAAAAGCTGCGGTTATTCCCGCAGCTTTTCTTATTTATCCTGCATGAAAATAAAGATTAGATCTCTAATTTTTATTTTTGTATGCCGTCAATCATGAGTTTATTTTTCAAAATGAATTTATTGAATATATAATCATATCAATATAATAAATTAGTGATGTAAAATCGTTATTTTTATCATTTAAGTTAAGTAAAAATAAAGGCTTTAGCATCTTTCTTATAGTTGCTAAAGTCTTTATTTTATTGATTATCTTTTTATTAACGGCAGACAGAATGTTTGTTCTTTCATATGATATAGAAGAAGATATACTCAATTTTTATATCTGTTGAAAGGGGATACTGTTAATGTGTAGAAAGGACGAAAAGAAGTCTAAATGCACGATGGAAAAGGCAGAAATGATTAAGTTATATTTAGAAGGTTCTAGCACATCAGACATCGCAAATTTAGCTAATGTTTCTTCTAGATACGTTCGCATGGTCCTAACAGATAACAATATTGAAAAGAGAGCGCGTGGAAGCTGGAAGCGTAAATATGATTTAAATGAAGATTATTTTAAAATTTGGTCTAACAACATGGCATATATTTTAGGTTTTTTCGTTGCTGACGGTGTAATAGCCAAAAACAGTCACACAGTTAGTATTTCTCAGTTACTAAAAGAAAAAAAGATTTTCTTATTGAATATCAAAAACACAATTCGATTAGCAAATCCTGTGAAAGTATCGGAATCAAAAAAACAACATTTCAAAGTTGGATAAAAAGCGATTTAGAATTTAAAAACCAATTTGAGCCCCTGACCGAAATACTCAACAAAGTTCAATGATTGATACTAAACAACAAAAAAGATTAGCGCGTTTATAGAGCAATATAGCAAACGCAATAATCTTTTTTGTATTTCATTGTTCACTCTTAAACCTCAGAAGGGAAGCCGAGATCAAAAATAGCACTTACTTAATTATAGTTGATTTATTTTTTTACAGTTAACATAATATAAATTATAGGAAGTTGTAAAATGAGAGTGGTTTCATATCTCTAAAACCAAGTAAACTATATATTTTGAGACGGAATAGGGGTTTTTGAAACAATCTATAGCATGTTCAAATAATCATTTGAAACTCCATATTTCAAATGAACCATTATGATTTCATTCAGTAAAATTTATCACAACACACAGCTGGAGAAATTTCATGCTAAATGATCAGAGCCATAATTTATATTTATATTGCACTTAAAAGTTTATTTTCTAGCTTAGTTTCAATTATACATTTAATATTGATATCTTATTTTCTAAATATACACAGAAATATGTTTTATATAAAAATGTGTCATAATTCCAACTCTAACCTATTTTTCCTTTACTCAAATTTAATCATTTTCAGTTAACATAATATATTTATAAAATATAAAAATCCTCCCTTATTTTAGGAAGAATTTTAATAAATGACTTGTATTCTATTAGATATAATTTTTTCTACAAAATCCGTATTTACTATCTTTTCTGTTTGACGAATTAAATGTAAAATGCCACTTTTTCGATTATGATAAATCACTTTACGTTCTTCATTTCGATATATTTGCACCAGTATTCCCAGTGTATCAACATCACCTTGTTGTACGTTATAACTTTGTAGCAAGACATCATTACAAATAATGTAAATCACATGAGGATTATTTGTCACGCTCTGTTTATTTCCAACAAATGTGATGGTTTGCTTGATTCAATATACTGGCTGTCCATAATAATGACATTTCTCCATGATTTTTATGATTACAATTCACAAAAAACGCCTCATAGTCGTCAAATACAATCTTTTCAGCAATTTGAAATGTATTTCTTGCTTTTCTAATGCTTTCTCGCAATGGTTGTATGCAGGAAAATGCTTTTTCATTTGCAATTAAAAACTTTTGTTTCGCTTGTGCTGCTGCATATTCTACTTTAAGTAATTCATACAAATCACGCTCTTCTACATAAAGAACTGTATCAAATTTTGATAAATAAGCTAAATATCACCCTTCTAAATCCTCTGTAAGACGCATTTCTTTTGCGATTACAATCTGTGACTAAGATAGGAATATCTTTTCGTATGTTCAAGAAATAACGTCGCTTTATGCTGATAAAAAGCTTTCTCGTGAGAAGAAATAACTGACGTATCATATAAGAACACATGGCCTTTCTTTAAAATACTCTCTATACTCTCTTCAATGTCTGTAATGAAGTGTGTTTATTGTTGGATAAAACTTTTTAGTTCTGAAGATGTCACTCTGCTGCCTCTCCCTTCATTTTATGGAAATACCCAATAACTTCTTCAAGAACTTGTTGGTTAGCTTGTTGTGCTGTATAAGGTAAAGTATACTGATTCATTAACTTTTCTAGTTTTCCAAAGTTCACAACATTACTTCGTTCAATCATATAAGGATCTAACCCAAGAGCTTCAAATTCTCTATGATAATCAATTGTTTTATCAAAATATGTTTCCAATGTTTTTTCATCAATTAGGTACAATTTATAGAGACGAATAAGAGTTGCTTTGTACGGCGCCTGAAAACGGCTCATACAAAGAAGAATCTTTGTTAATGTAGTTTCAAATTCATTTTCTGTATCCGTATAAAAAGCATTTAACTCATGTTCATCAATTAATAGAACCTATGCAAAATAATCAGCTTTTTGTTCAGATTGATTTTTATCAAGGTCTACATGAATAATATGTAATTGCTGCTTAAGCTATTGAAATGAAATAAGATGATACAGTTCATGAAGCAGACTAAAATTTTGATAAATTCGAGATTGATACGTATTCACATAGCAAATATACTTATCCGTATTTGTAGAACGAATAAAACCACCCAAAGACTGATCTTGAATTGGTGCTTCAATGAAAAAATGTTGTGTAGAAATATATTTTTTGCACCTTCAATCATTGTCCAGCCTCTTGGGTGGTAATGCTGTAAATACTTTTTCATTAAATTTTCTACTTCAGACTTTATCTTTTGATTTTCTTCTAAAATTTGCGGAAGATCTGCAAACGAAAGCTCAGGCATGTGAATCACCTCTATCATAAATTTCAAGTAAGTCACAAATTTTTGTTANNTGGCTCTTGATTCAAATGATGAAACGAATCGTTCATAAAAAACGTTTGTTCATGACCTAAAGTATTAGCTAGTTTAGCCGCAAAATCATAAATACCATTCATTTGTTTTCCATTTAGATAGTCAGAGAAATTTGACTCAGACATGTTCATACATTTCGCTAAACGTTTTCTTTTTAAACCTTCTGCTTCAATATATTGATTTATATTACGAAAAATAATAGATTCTGAATGCCTCTTCCTCACTTCCGTCCTAATAGTACACTTCGTTATATATGTTTATCCTACCTTTAACGCACATGAAAAATCCATTTAAAGAGAATTCTTGTAAAATTCATTTTCATAAACAATTAATTTCCTCAATAATTGATCATAAAAATCCGTTTATAACGACTTTTTCTACTAAAAATACTCTTTCCGAGTTTATTCTCAAAAAGAGTATCGATCATCCAATATTAACTTGGTTTACTTATTTTCATTTTTTGTGCTGATGGTGGACAAGTTAAATTGTGCTCGTAAATTTTTTTATTAATGATTTCAACCATTACAGCACATCCTTCCTTCTCCATGCATGTATGCAATTTTTCCTTTAACGCATCAATTTCTTTCGAAAGTTCAATCCACCTCGGTAATATATGATTATCTTTCATTGTCTTATATAGTTGTTTTTCTGGATTATAAGAGAGACTTTTATCAATTTGTAGCGGCTTTCCTTTTCCTACTAAATCATCAAATACGCCTTCTTTTTGAGAACGTTTAATAATAGAACTAATATGATCTTCGTACGTATATGACCAAACTTTCTCATCTTTCACTAAAATTTCTTGTTTCTTTAATGCCTTATCTATTTCTTTTTCTCTATCCTTCATATGTTTTCTCCTCCCTTTTTATTATTTCATAGGTATTTTAAATTGTTGTAAGGATACTAATCCTTGAGCAAACTGTCTATGCCACCACAATTCATCGTGACCACCAGGGAATTCAACATAAGTGCTTTGATACTCTTTTTCTTTAAGTACTTCTGATAACTTCCTATTTGCTTCTAACAATGGCTTATTTTCCAACTCCCCAGCACTCATATAAATTTGTAATGGTAATGTGCTGCTTCTTTTAAATTGATTTTCAATCCAAGGGTGTGATTCTGCGTAATCTTCGTTTTTCCAATGTACAGAACCAGACATTGATAAAACGTTTCCAAAGAGATCTGGATATCGCAATGCTGTATAAAAAGCTGCTAAACCACCGAGACTGAATCCGCCAATTGTTATATGATACGGATTTGCATTAACATGATATCTTTGTTGGAGCCACGGAAGTAGCTCTTTTGTTAAAAACATATTCATTTCCTCGTAAAATGTGAGTTCTGTAAATCGATCTACATGATCAATGCCAATTAGAATACACGGTGGAATTTCCTTTGTATGTATAAGATGATCTAGTGTTGCAGCTGCTGATAACGTCTGCAGCATAGAACTGCCATCAAACATGATAAGAAGGTCATAAGGAGCTTGTTCAGGTGAGTAATTATGCGGAGTATATATCCAAAGTTGTCGTTCATTCTTTAATATAGAACTATGAAACTGATGTGTTTCTACTTTTCCTTTTGGAATATGAGTTTGTTGCTTAGTTTTATCAATTTGTGACGATAGGCCTAACTCGAAAACAGATATTGGTCCTGCTTTATGCCCAAATATTTTAGAATTCAATGGATCACGCTTATAATTTTCACTTCGTTTTACCCAATCTTGTTCAAAGTCATCATTAATTGAAAAATAATACGTCGAAGCAAACTTATCTTTTGTTCGAAATGTTTTAAACCATATGTTTGTATGTAAAAGCTTATTCATTTCATTGGCCGTCAAATCCCACCCAGGAAAACTGCCAAATACATATGCATTTTCGGTTTGTTCATCACCTAACCAAATATATGTAACAAGATGGTACTCATCATCAATTGGGCAAGTCTCCACAATAGGTGTTTCTTGTTTCTTTATGCTCTCTAAAAACAATGTAACAGCAGCAGGATTCCCTAGATTTAATTGCTTCGCCAAATCATACATAATTGGACTCATTAGTTTCTTCATTTTTTGCCTCCTTTCCTCTGTTCAACTCAATACTTATTTCAGTAACAAGTGGGTTGTTTCCTCGTTATTTACTATGGATATAGTGTATTTTTTGTGAACAAATTTTATATTTAAGACTAAATAGAATAAAGTATTCGACTATAAAAACTTTACAAACCAAAAAGGTGTTTTCTAGACGTGAAAACACCTTTTTAACATAAATCCAGTTTCAAGAATTTAAAGTGTACTAACCCAACATGTTTCTATGTCATGCTCTTGAATTTTTTTCATAAGTGTTTGTACGGCAGCATCCGGCATGACTTTATATCTTTTTAAATTTTCTTCAGTAGGTATCATCCAATAAAAATCCAGATGAGATTCTCTAGATTTAGGAGGTGTTTCCGTGTTTAATTTATCACTGTTAACTTTAAAGACATGATTAATTTCATAATGTAGTGTGTCTCCATCTTTCCACTGATTTTCAATTACACCAAGGAATTTTTCGATTGAACAAGCTGCACCTATTTCTTCTTCCCACTCTCGTATAAGTGCATTTTCGACTGACTCACCTAATTCAATATGTCCTCCTGGTAAAAAAGAATGATGCCCCTTAAAATGTGCTACCAAAAGCTTTCCGTCTTTTATAAGTACACCCCTGACAATATGGTGAAAGCGAGTTCTCATACTTTGGCCCTCCTTATTTACTCATCAGATATTAAATTCTAATGTAGGAAGTCAAATTCCTTTGCCGGTTGAATATAGATGACATCATTAAAACTATTTGTTTTTTTGTTGTAAAAATACGGTAAATGAAATTAGATTGAACGTAAATTGTTCAATCTAATTTCATTACGCTCTTATGCTTTTCATTAAAATCACCTAATCATGACCGCGATTTCAACTTTCTCCATCTAACAAAATATTATTTTACTTAATCCATTGTCTTAGCTGCTCAAATTGATTCTGAGCATCGTTATAACCAAGTTCATATAAATGAACTAATCTTTCTTTATTCCGTTCCAATCCACTTGCAGGTAACTGAACACTTGGTTGTATAACAAAGAAATTCTCTTTTTGTTTTTCTGAATAGAGATAAGATATAGTATTATTATAGATTTCATAATGCTCAACAAGACGATTTGCCACATTAGGATAATGTCGATACAACCATTTCGCAATAGACGATAGCTTATTCCGTTGTTTTTCAAATCCTGCTGGTTTCGTCATAATAACCACATTTTTTTGAAATCCATCAGCCTGCGCTTTCTGAATCGGAATTGGGTCTGTAATCCCTCCATCTAGTAACTGTTTATCATCATATTCAACTGCCGGAGCAATAAATGGTACAGAGCTTGATGCACGAATAATTTTTAAAATATCATTTCCGTGTTCATGTTTATTGTAATACACAGCTTCTCCTGTCTCACAATCAGTTGTGCCAATAACAAACTGTTCTGCCCCGTTTTGGAATGTGTGAAAATCAAATGGAACAATTTTGTTAGGTACTTCATCAAATAAAAAATCCATGCCAAACAATTCACGTTTTCGTAAAAAATTTCGAAATGAGATGTAACGTGGATCGCTTACAAGTTCCGTGTTTACTTTCTTATTTCTTCCTTTTTGACGAGATAAATACGTAGCAGCCATACAAGCCCCTGCTGAAACACCTATCACATAAGGAAAATACAACTCTTTTTCCATGAAAAATTCTAATACACCTGCTGTATAAAGTCCTTTCATTCCTCCGCCTTCTAAAACTAATCCGATATTGTTCATATATTGTCCCTCTGTCATATTTCAAATTAGTAGTGTATAAAAAGTTCTTACACAAATATATTAGCATAAGATATTATGATGAAGTATTAAATTGTTTCATTGCAATTGAAAATGAATTCTCATATCGAAAAGTAAGAATCTGCTTTTCCGTTTCATGTTACAATAAAAGAAACTCATTCTATACATAAAGGAGGACTTCATAATGGGTTTATTTAGTGGCATTTTAGGAAATGCATCTGATGCAGATATAAGCAGCGTAGAACGTGATTTACAAGCGATTATGTTAGACGATGAGCAAGTAGAACACGCTTATAAGTTAATTCGTGATTTAATTGTATTTACAAATCGCCGAATGATTTTAGTAGACAAACAAGGTATGACTGGTAAAAAAACAGAATACCATTCTATTCCATATAAAAGTATTACACAATTTAGCATAGAAACAGCTGGTCACTTTGACTTGGAGGCTGAATTAAAAATTTGGATATCAGGTATGCATGATCCAATTACGAGAGAATTTAGAAAAGACGATAGTATTTACAGCATTCAAAAAGCACTTGTAGCCTACACAACAAAATAACAATATTGTATTTTTATACAACATCTAAAGTATTTACCCCGTATATTTTGGAACGATATACATAAATTTTGATTAAAAATACAAAAAAGACTATCNNGATAGTCTTTTTTGTATTTTATCAAATTATCTCAACGTAATTTATTATTTACTAAAAAATATTGTAAAAACTTTTTTAATGATACTTGTCCAAGCCATATCTATTCTATTCCATATAATGATTGTAGTTAGATGATACTAACTAATAATTTAAACCCAATTTGGAGGGATATTGGAATGGATGATTTAAAAAAAATGATTTCTTCAACACTTAATGAAAAACAAAAGAACGAACTATTCAATATAGTACTTTCAGAT
>NZ_NTTM01000043.1:0-93103 GCF_002560985.1 Bacillus sp. AFS018417 | reverse complement strand
TTATCGAATGTTGAATCTAGTACGTTTAAAAGCAAGTCAATTCGTTTCAAAGTAATCTCCCCCTAAATAGTTAAAGTTTCAAAAAAATCCTTATAACTCTATCGAGATTCTATATTTTTAAGTAAACTTCCTGCTTTTTAACTACCCT
This sequence comes from Bacillus sp. AFS018417, assembly GCF_002560985.1. NCBI lineage: Bacteria > Bacillati > Bacillota > Bacilli > Caryophanales > Bacillaceae > Bacillus > Bacillus sp. AFS018417. The sequence goes on along the minus strand of NZ_NTTM01000043.1, from coordinate 92,955 downwards.
GCGAATCTTATTCCACAAACTGGCCCAATTCAAAAAGATACGTCTTTTTATATGCACGCCTCGATTTTGATTAAAGATTAATTTCAGTAGCTTTCAAAAATATTTACTATAAAAATCGCGTCTCAACTTTCCGCTCAGCTGAGCATATATTCTCGTGGTTTCACTCTTCTCATGACCAAGTAAGCTTTGTATTACTTCAAGTGGCGCACCGTTGTTAATCATATGTGTAGCATAGCTATGACATAATTGATGAGGATGAATACTTTTTTTAATCCCGGCACGATTCGATATACGTTTGATAATAAATCTTAGGTTATCAATACTCATACGTCTTTTTGGCCTTCTTTCCGTAATAAACAAACAAGGCTCCCCATCATCTCTTTCATCTAGATACCTTTTTAACCAAATGATACAACGAGTATTAAAGTATACTTCCCTTTCTTCATCACCTTTCCCATGTACAATGACAGAATTCGTTGAGAAGTTAATATCGTCACGACTCAGTTTTACGACTTCCCCAATACGGCAGCCAATAGAATACAAAAATTCAAATAATACATTCTCCATTGAGTTATGACATGCTTCCCTAAGGTGTTCAATCTCTAGTTCCGAAAGGAATTTGGGGATTCTTTTGCCTAACTTCGGTTCTTTTAATTTAGCAGCAGGGTTTTTAAGAATAAAGCCTTCATCATGTGTCCATCTAAAAAGTGATTTGATGCAACGAACTCGGTGTCCTAAGCTAGATGGCTTTAAGTGTTCTCCTGCTTCAATTAAGTAACCCTTTACTTTTTCTGTAGTAAATTCACTCATGTTAATGTCACCGAAATAACGTAATAAGAGATTATATTGAAAACAATATGTTTTTAAAGTCAGAGGTGAATATCCCTCAATTTTTTTATCTAATTGATACTGTTCCCAGGCCTCAGATAATAACATTATTCTTCACGCTCCCATTCTATAAATCAATTAATCTAGATTCTATTATGTTCAAGGAGAGTCTCTTTTATACGCTAGTTATTCAACTATCGTATAAAACAAAAAAATTACTTAACCATGAGAACACTTGAAATACAAGAAAAAGACGCTTTCTCTATAAAGGAATAGCGCCCGTTAACGGAATAACGAAAATGCTGAATATGTAAAATAACTTAATAATCTATCAAAAGAATTGATCTCGGCATATGGTTTTATTTCGGTATCATTCTTGATCATATAAGGATTGAACCATATGCCCTTTATATTTGCATTTTGACAACCACCAATATCCTTTTCTATGTCATCTCCAACGAATAATGCTGCTTCCGGTTGAACATTAAGCTTATTCAATGCTAATTCAAATATACGTTTGTCAGGTTTACTAAATCCCACTTCTTCAGAAATAATTATTATATCAAAGCAACTATTTAAATTGGTGTTAATTATTTTAGCCTTTTGTCTCTGAGTTGAGCCATTTGTTATAATTGCAACTTTAACATGCATCTTTATAGTATTTATGATATTTATAGTATTTTGGTTTATAGAAAAACAATGAGGAAAATTATTATTCCAAAAATCTTGAATGTAATTGCGTGGTAATCTATATTTTGGTGGAAATTCATCAAAAAATGATTCCAAAACTTTTACTTTATCACTGTAGCCATAGCTTCTTTTATCATATTCCTTGAATTTCTGCAACATTTCGTTTTTTACTGAATGTTGTTTAACATCCCCATAACACTTCTCTAAAATAATTGAAAACAATTTATCTACTGCCTTATCCCTATCAAGTAAGGTATCATCTAAATCAAATATCATTGCTTTATAACCCCTCAAACAACTTCACAGCCTTTCTCACATTATATAAATAATCCCTAGTTCATTCTTGCCCAGTTACGGAATGTACGTATGGTGGTATTAGACATCACCCTATAAGGTGTCACACTGCGTCCCCCACGGTTATAAAAAAAACATGATTCTTCTGCTTGGCGTAGAAAAATCAGGGGTTTAACTTCCCAAAAACGTCTTAGTTTATAATCGCGTTTTGTCGGCAGTACCCCTATATAACTTATCTACTTAATAGTCTAAATTCCCTATGATTACCAAAAACTCCTCCCTGTTCTTTTGCCACGTTAGCTTAATACATTTTTTCATATTCTTCACGATCAATTAAATATGGTATTCAACAATATGGCCCTTTAATGGAATACCTGTTGGATTAGAATAAAGTTTGATTATTTTTCTATTCCTCTGGTTGAACAAACGCGCCGTTAGAGCGAAAAAGGTCGCTTAATTACAAGCTCCTTTAGACGAATTTACTAACTCAATCAATTCCTTTAAAAGAATAATCTCTTACCACCTTACAAATCTGCACGTTATATTGGCTGTACCACGTTTCTTTTCCATTTTGTTGTGCTACTTGATGAGTCGTATTAGCTTTCCATTTTGAATTGCTTCTAAGGATTCCCAATAAGAAATTGTAATACTATACTCTTCGTATCTCTTACGCTCTCAATCCTAATAAATCCAGGTTGTGTTTTTACTAGTTCTACCAAGTTGTCTGACATACTTTCATATCTTTCTGAATTGTGCTCTGTTCTTTGAGAAGTAAATATAGCTGCATAATAGGTATTCATTGTGTTACCACCTTAAAAGAATTGTGTCTTTATTAAGAATTGAAAACCATGAGTGATTTCAATAGCAGCTGTCTCCATGGGAGGAAAGACTTCAATAACGATGTGGGAAACTAAGACACCAATGTTGTAGTCATTATTTTTAGGAAAAAACAGTCTAGAGTTCCCTTTTTTGTAGGAAGCTCGAGCATTCAACCCACTGATAAAGGGAAACCCAAAGGGCATACTAAGATTATATTTAAATTGGGAGGATATAAATTTGAGTACAATAGAAAATGCATTATCTATCTTCGCCTTAGGCGGCTTGAATGAAATCGGGAAAAATATGTATGCAATCGAATATTCAAACGATATCGTGATTATCGACTGTGGCAATAAGTTTCCAGATGAAAGTTTATTAGGAATTGATTTGATTATCCCTGATATAGCTTACTTAGTAGAAAATAAAGATAAAGTCAGGGCTTTAATTGTCACACATGGACATGAAGATCATATCGGGGGGATCCCGTTCTTCTTAAAAAAATTGAATGTACCCGTTTATGCCACACGCTTCACACTAGGATTAATTGAAATCAAATTAAAAGAACATAAACTTCTAGGAGAAAGTGAACTTATTGAAATCAACTCAAACTCAAACTTGACAATCGGAGAAATAAGTGTAAGTTTTTTCAAAGTGACCCATAGTATTCCTGATTGCTTGGGAATAGTCTTTCACACACCAGAGGGTAAGATTGTACATACGGGGGACTTCAAGTTCGATTTAACCCCTGCGAATAATGAGAATTCGGATATTCATAAAATGGCTGCAATCGGCAAAGAAGGGGTCTTGCTTCTATTATCTGAGAGTACCAATGCAGAGCGTCCTGGTTTGACCCCATCGGAACAAATGGTAGGTGAACATGTGGAAGCAGCTTTCATGAAAGCCGAACGCAAAGTTATTCTTTCTACCTTTGCTTCAAATATTAGTCGCGTTCAGCAAGTCGTGAATGCAGCGCAAAAAACAAATCGAAAACTTGCGTTGCTTGGACGAAGTATGGTTAATGTTATAGCGGTTGCTATGGAACGTGGTTATTTAACAGTTCCAGATGGAATGTTAATTGCCCCACATGAAATCAATGAAATGGCTCCTGAAAGGGTGGCCATTTTATGCACGGGGAGTCAAGGAGAACCATTGGCTGCTCTTGCTCGCCTGTCCACTGGAAACTTTCGTGGTGTCGACATTTTACCTGAAGATACGGTTATCTTTGCAGCAGGTCCAATACCCGGGAATGAACGAAATATCACGAGTATCGTAGACAACTTATTTGCACTTGGAGCCAAAGTGATTTATGGATCAGGAAGTACATCCGGAATGCATGTTTCTGGTCATGGTTATCAAGAAGATTTAAAACTAATGCTTACATTAATGAAACCAAAATATTTTATTCCCATTCACGGTGAATTTAGAATGCTACACCATCACCGTTTGTTAGGTGAATCTGTTGGAGTAGAGCAAGGAAACACGTTTATCATCAATAATGGCGATGTCGTCGATATTGAACATACCATTGCCCGTCAGACCCGGAAAATACCGGTGGGGAATACCTACGTAGACGGGGGGGATGTCGATAATATTGGGGAAATTGTGTTACGAGACCGCAAACAACTTTCGGAGGATGGGATGCTCATGATTGTTTTAACTATGAGCAAAGCGGAAGGAAAACTGATTTCTGAACCCGATACCCTTTCTCGTGGATTTGTTGATAGAGATTTCTCAGAACTCCGAAGAGACGTTAATCGCCTTACTATAAAAACTGTTAACGAGCTACAAGAAGCAAATAGAAACCAATGGAATGTAATGAAAAAACAAATAAAAAAATCAATACGACAATATGTATATACACATACTAAGAAAAAGCCAATGATTGTTCCTATACTTATTGAAATTTAATAGGGGAGAAGTTTTTAAAAAAATGAATTAATTGATCTTCAACAATTGGGCGCTTTAATTGAGCAAGGATAACAAAAATAATCAAACTTTTTTATAAAAGGATGATTCAATAAAATATATTAAGAGCGTGTTTTGATCAATCTTTTTTCAAAACACGCTCTTTCTTTTTGCTTGTTTATCAAGGTTATTAGTATTAATTTGATCAATCCTTATTCTAAAGCTACACATAAAGCCAAATTTTCAAATAGGGTGTTTTTGCACATCCCGCGAAATAGGGGAATAACACTCTAACATGTTTCCCTAAAGCGGTCGCCATCTCTTTCACTGTATATACTTTCATCTAAACCCTCATATTAGACTGAAAATTCAAAAAACAATATATATTCTTATTATAACTAAAGTAATTGTTGCTATGCACTTTTCATGAGGATGTGTTGTTGTTGTAAATGAGGTCATGCAGAGGTCTGTAAAATTAAAAAAGCACACCACTTTCATTAAGTGATGTACCAATACTTATATAATGTGTAACATTATATAAGTTCTTTACTTTTAGTAAGGAAAGAAAACTATTAATCATTCTTTATTTTACAGAGTAGTTTAGGATGTTTTTGTTTTCAGTTTTCTTCTGTCCATTTTTTCAATCGGTGTATTTCTTCGCTGGAACTTATTTTCCGCCCATAACGTACCTGCTCGTAAATAGATATAATTTCATCGCCTCTCTTTATACGAGATAACCATCGTTGAATCGTTTCAAACGGACGCCTCTTCTCATATTGCGGCAACGTCTTCTCCCACTCAATTAAGAAGACTCGTATTTCCTCTTCTGGAAGAATTGTAAATTTTTCTACATTGTCACAACTTTCCTTTTCATTTTCTATACACTTTATATCCTTTTTCATCAAAAGGCTTAAAGTTTTCCTTTTTTTCGTTTTACGACGTACAAAATAGGTAACAACAATACTGCCTAAAGCAAGTCCACCGATTGTACTATACCCGACTGGGCTCTTCTCAAATACCCCTTTCAGACCTCTTATTTTCCCAAAATTCCAATCCGTAGTTATTCCTTTCACTTCTTTTTCGTCCATCTCTTCAATCTCTCTTCCTGGTTCTTTCGTAAAATAAATCGAACTTCTTTCCTCTTCATCATCCATTTTTTTCTTTGGATGAATGAACTTTTCTTGCATAATCACAGCCCCTTGTGATAATACAGCTGCTATGACGAAAAAACTAAGACAAATCATGATACGAACCATATAAATACGATTCTTTTGTAAAAACGACATATGACCTCCTCCCTCACTTCACCACTTGCAGCCATCCAGCTTGTTTTTCAGGTGGATTCCCAATAATAATCGGAATAGCTCCAACTTCTTGCTGACGGAAACCTGTCTGATAGAAATAGGAAGAAGATAGCGGAACATCTCGATCTGTTAAAGATGATAATAATTGTAATGTCTTGTGTAGTTGTTTGCGGTATTTACCAGCCGTTATATGGATAATCCCGTTTTCACACATACTATTCACCCATAGCTCAAATGAACAATCTTGCGCTAATAGTTGCCGACAAACACCCGCTGTTACTTCAATTAAATACTCTATATCTGGACGCAATGTATAACCTGTCGAACCTAATACGTTTAAATATACTGCGTATCGATCACCTTGCGTATATTCGTATTTTTTTGCACTTAATACACCTGTTTTCGCAGTCGCTCCCCAATGTATCGAACGAAACGACTCTTGTTCATATGCTTTGACTCCAATAATTTTCGTTTCATCATAAAGAGGAGATACAGCCGCAGTTCGAAATCCATGCTTCCAGCTGTTTGTTTCTGGAATATTTACTTTGGCAATGCGAGGATATATACGGAAACACGGAATATGTTGTTTACTTATCGGTATGTGAATTGTAATAAACCGAAATGGATCAGACAAAATAATTTCTGCTTCTTGCCAGCTCTGTAATCCTCTTTGCTGTGCTGATACATGCAAATCTATTTCTAACGTTTCCTGTTTTTTCAGATGCAAAGGAATGCGATAAGAATGAACCGATTGTTCTAATTCTCCTTCTGACAATACCCATTTCATATGTTCATCTGAGCGAAAACGAAATGTAACTTCAAAAATTGGCAGTTTTGTTGGATTTATAATACGTACACGACAATGCCCAGTCTCATCAATAAAGAGACGTTCATGTTGTTGTGTTATTTCACAATATATTTGTGAAGCCTTACGAACATACCAATGAGCAAAACTTACCATCAGCAAATAAAAAAAAGCAAGTACAAACAGAAAAAAATTTTGTATAAATAGCCACATTAGTATTGTAATAAGGGTGACTATCCCTGCAATATATGTTTCCACAAGCGGATGTTTAATCGTCAATTTCTCTTTCATACATTCTCCACCGGAACAGCTACTTGTTCCAAAATTTCTTTCATCACATTCGCTTTCGTTGTTTTCATATCTCCTTCAATGCTCAGTGTTAAGCGATGGGCACATACAGGCTCCGCTAATGTATAAAAATCATCAGGTGTACAAAATCCTCTCCCTTTTAATAATGCACGAGCTTGTGCTGCTCTCATGAAAGCTAATGAGCCGCGCGGACTCACCCCAATTTCAACGAGTTCATGTTGACGTGTTTTTTCCACAATATCAAGTAAGTAATCTTCCACTTCTTCATGAATTTCAACCTGTTTCGCTTTTTCTTGCAGAGAAAGAATGTCTACGAGAGAAACTACACTTTGTAAGCTGCGGAGCGGGTCTTGCTGACGGAAACGGCGTAACATCTCCTTTTCATGCCCTCTATTTGGATACCCTTGCCGAATCGTTAATAAAAAGCGATCTAACTGAGCATCTGGAAGCGGAAAGTACCGGCAGACTCCAGTGGATTTTGCGTAGCAAGCACAATAAACGGCTGCGGCAACACATGCGTCTCTCCTGCAATTGTGACAGTACGCTCTTCCATTACTTCTAATAAAGCAGACTGTGTACGCGGAACGGCACGATTAATTTCATCGACCAGCACAATATTAGCGAAAATCGGCCCCATTCTCGTTTTAAAATCGGATTCTTTCATATCAAAATACTCTAAGCCTACTACATCACCCGGTAATGTATCTGATGTAAATTGTACACGTTGAAACTTCCCATCTATACTTTTTGCAAGACTTTTCGCTAATGACGTCTTCCCTGTTCCTGGAACATCTTCTAGTAAGACATGTCCGTTTGCTACCAATGCAATCATAGCTAAATCAATAACCTCTTCTTTTCCTACAATCACTTGCGAGACATTTTCTCGAATTCTTTCTAGAATTGACATACCTTTTTATCCTCCCCTACACTAATTATTTTCTGTTTTTTCTGACATTTATTTGTAGTATATCAGAATTCAAATATTTACCGGTTATTTTTGGAGTTTTTTGTAAAATAAGTTTCCTTTTTACATATGATATATATAAAATACATGTTGCAAACCCCCTAGTCATCTACAGCAATAGTACAAACAAAGAAAAATTCCAAAAAAGGTCACAATTTATATAAAAACAGATTTGCAAAAACAATTTAAATATTGTATATTATGAATCAACATACAAATGTTATAAAAAAGCTACGAAAAGGACACGAGATATTCTTTACGGTTTTACAGAGAAGGAAGAATTGCTGAGATCTTCCTAACGCTGGAGAATGACTTACCACCTTGGAGCTGTATTGGGGAATTATAGTATCCAATGCCGTAGACGCTACGTTACAGCGCATGGAGCCATCGCTACTTTTTATGAAGTACGATGGGAATCTGGGTGGAACCACGGGTATTAACGCACTCGTCCCTGTTTTAGGGATGAGTGCGTTTTTTATTTACTCAATTTCATATAACAATTGGCAATGAAAAGGACATGAGGTATTCTTTACGGTTTTACAGAGAAGGAAGAATTGCTGAGATCTTCCTAACGCTGGAGAATAACTTACCACCTTGGAGCTGTATTGGGGAATTATAGTATCCAATACCGTAGACGCTACGTTACAGCGCATGGAGCCATCGGTGCTTTTTATGAAGTACGATGGGAATCTGGGTGGAACCACGGGTATTAACGCACTCGTCCCTGTTTTAGGGATGAGTGCGTTTTTTTATATTCATAAAATGGAGTGATAATGATGAGTGAAAAAATGATTAAAATTCGTTTTCCAAATGGTCGTGAACAGGAATACGTTAAAGGAATTACGCTAGAAGCAATTGCAGAATCTATTAGCCCTAACTTAAGAAAAAAAGCTATTGTAGGAAAAGTGAATCATCAACTATTTGATTTACGTAGAAACGTACAGGAAGATGCAGAAATTGAAATTTTAACTTTAGAATCAAAAGAAGGATTAGACGTATTACGACACACAGCAGCCCATATATTAGCACAAGCTGTTAAAAGAATGTATGGTCAAATCAATTTAGGAGTTGGTCCTGTTATTGAAAATGGTTTTTATTATGATATGGATCTCCCGAATAGTATTGCAGTTGAAGAGTTAGTTCATATTGAACAAGAAATGCAAAAAATTATTGCTGAAAATTTAGAAATTCAACGAATAGAAGTGAGTCGCGATGAAGCAAAGCAAATATTTGAAGAGCTCGGTGACCATTTAAAACTAGAGCTATTACAAGATATTCCTGCCGATCAAAACATAACTCTTTACAAACAAGGTGAATTTCTCGACTTATGCCGCGGACCACATTTACCGTCTACTGGCTTTATGAAAGCTTTTAAATTAACAAACGTTTCAGGAGCATATTGGCGCGGTGACAGTAATAACCAAGTCCTTCAAAGAATATATGGGGTTGCCTTCCCTTCTAAAAAGGAACTAGATGAGTATGTAATCTTTTTAGAAGAAGCTGCAAAACGTAATCATCGTAAATTGGGCAATGAATTAGAATTGTTTATGTTCTCTGAAGAAGCTCCAGGAATGCCATTTTATTTACCAAAGGGGCAAATCATACGAAATGAAATGGAAGCTTTTTTAAGAGGGATTCAGCAAAAGCGTAATTATCAAGAAGTCCGCACTCCTTTTATCATGAACCAAAAGCTATGGGAAAACTCTGGTCACTGGGACCATTATAAAGAGAATATGTATTTCACAGAAGTTGATCATGGAAAATTTGCCTTAAAGCCGATGAACTGCCCTGGCCATATGCTGATGTTTAGAAATAAACTGCACTCTTATCGTGATTTACCAGTTCGAATAGCTGAATTCGGCCAAGTCCATCGCCATGAATTTAGCGGTGCTCTAAATGGACTTCTCAGAGTTCGTACATTCTGTCAGGATGATGCACATATTTTTGTAACACCTGAACAAATTGAAAATGAAATAAAAGAAGTAATTGATTTAATCGATTACGTATATCGTACATTCGGTTTTGAATATGACGTTGAGCTCTCTACAAGACCTGAAAATTCAATGGGAGATGACGAGCTATGGAACAAGGCGGAAGGCGCTCTGCAAAATGTACTAGAACAACTAAATTTCCGCTATAGAATCAACGAAGGTGACGGCGCATTTTACGGTCCGAAGATTGACTTCCACATTAAAGATGCTTTAAACAGAAGTCACCAATGCGCAACTGTACAGCTTGACTTCCAAATGCCAGAAAAATTTAATTTAAGCTACATTAACGAAAAAAATGAAAAACAACGTCCTGTTGTGATTCACCGTGCTGTCTTCGGTTCACTTGATCGATTCTTCGGAATCTTAATTGAACATTTTGCCGGAGCATTTCCAACATGGCTAGCTCCCGTGCAAGCAAAGATTATTCCTGTATCAGTTGAAGCACATGAACAATACGCAAAAGAAATAGAAGAAAAGCTAAAACATGCTGGCATACGAGTTGAACTCGATCTTCGCAATGAGAAACTCGGTTATAAAATGCGAGAAGCGCAAGTTCAAAAAATCCCATACGTCCTTGTTGTTGGCGATCAAGAAGCTGAGCGCAACGAAGTAAACATTCGAAAATATGGAGAACAACAATCTGCAGCTGCACCATTTGACGAATTCTCTGCAAATATTCAGCACGAAATTCAAAGTAGAAGCTTATAATACAAAAGAAATTACAAGTTAGCCAAAACATGTTTTATCCTACACCATGATGTTGTTGTATCAATGTTTCTACTACAACGCAAAACGAAGAAAAGGATAGATAAAGCAGATGATCCAAATTCAAAAAAACTTAAAATATAAAGGTCCTAACATATTATATATGACTAATATGTTAGGACCTTTTATTTTTGGTAATGAGTTTTGAAACTGAATTTGTTGGCGATCCCCCTCCTATTAAACTAACAAGACAGGCCCTAAGATATTCAACGAAAAAGAATGTTCCTTACTATACAGACGTAGAAGGATATACTATTACTCATTCTTTTGTTAACAAAGTATTGGCACTTACAAAAAAGGAATCGAGTGATTTTACAAGATACCATACTTTATAAATGTATGGTATCTTTTTTGTAGTTACTTAAATTATCCAATTTTTATAGAGATAAATTAGGCAGGTGAAACCATGGGAAAATATTTCGGAGTAATTTCAATAGTAGTATCTTTAATTGTATGTTGTCTTTTGACGAGCATTGATTGGAAACTTGGGATTTTAGGAATTGTAGTTGGGGTTATTCTGACAATGAAAGCACCAATGGGGATATTAAAGTTTGTTTCTTATGTAATTGTAGCGCTTTGTATACTGGTGTTTTTGTATTTATGTGTTATGGGTTTTTTAATGGGGGGCTTAGTTGATTTAGAAGATACTAGGAATTTGTCGTAGTCAATACATATAAATTTTTTCTTTCCTTCCAATAGACATACTTCAAATTAATGTTTAATAGTTTGAATGTCCTCCAGAAAGTATACAAAATGAATACGTTGAAAAGGCGCTATCGTATGAGGTAGCAAAAATTAATTCATTTCGTGCCATCCAATACGATATATATTGTTGAGAACAAAATGCTAAATATATTTCAATCCACTCTATAGGATATGTTACGGAGAATCTAAATTTTTAATCCACATACCATAACTATAATTTTGATAGGTCTATAATGTTTTTAGTCATTATTCAATGTCTTCTTTTTGCCCATGCTCTATCCAAATACCATGTGCAATACTGAAAGACAATAAATAAGGTGCTAATTCATCTAAGAAACTCTTTGCTTCTGGAACTCCTAATTCAGTAAATAAAACCTAACTAATGGAAAAATTACAACTTCTTTTACGTTTCCTAGGTGAGCGTAAAGAATTTAATCTTCCTCAAAACTTATTGATCATCTCTGATACAGGAATGGGCGAATGGTACTGCCTAGATTTTAACCAATGTAATATCGAGGGCGAGCCACTTGTAATTGTATATAACTCTAGTTTTGAACCAGATGAGCAAGAGTGTGAAGTTGTCGCTAATGACTTTGGCGGCTTTCTGTTATCACTAGTCAAAGAAGAATTGGATTATTAAACTACCATGTAAGAACGTAATTCCCTTACTTATTCTGTGGTGAAGCTATGCTTCATAGTTGGCTAACGGGCAGGTTAGATTAATAAACTCTTGGGACGGTGTTTTTTTACTGAATGTATTTATAATTGGTAAATCGCCTGTTGAGTTGACCAGGTAGCACTGCTGAATGCCTGATAATTTGTAACTGCTGCTTGAAAGTCCTTATCACTTATAGTAGCAGTGGCATCATAAACAACAGCTGTTTGGAATCCATTTTCGATTAAGTCTCTCATATGTGATTCCACACAAACGTTTGATAGGACACCTGCCAAAATGACCTTTTCTTTCCTTTGCTGACGCAATTGGTAAACTAAATCATTTGTCTGTGGGCTGGCAATTTTATGGGCGGTCGCAATGATTGTTCGATTATCTAAAATGTAAGGCGTAAGTGATGGAACCCAGTCAGCTCCTACAGTAGGAGAAGTATAAGCATTTTGTTTTTGATATACCTGAAGCTTTAATAGCATTTTTTGTTCAGCTCCAGTAAATTGCCAACTATAATCATGCGGATAAATATAATGGGGGGAAATAAAAAGTTGATATCCTTTACTCATGGCTGTACTCATTAGAAGTTCAAGGTTACCTAGTGTGTTGTACTGCTCAATAATATTTTTTGTTAAATGGTACCCTTTACCTCCAGGGGACAGAAAGTCATTTTGTGGGTCCGTTATGACAATTGCTGTATTAGCAGGATTAGGTTTAAACATTCTTTTTCCTCCAATTTACATAATTATATATCCTGTCTTTCATATTCAACTATTGTTCTTTCATGAATATATATTAATGGAGGCTTGGACACATGCTGTTTTTTTATCGGGAAATCGGCAAGAAAACCCCATCTTCAAAACGCGCAGGGTATAACCTAGTTTAAGGTGGGGATGAATTGCCGTCGCATTCGTAAAAATATGCTTGCATCAATGCGAATATATGTTCTTTTTTAGCGTTTTGTAGTATCATGAAGGAAAGAAGGAGGTGGAAATTATGACGAAAGAAAAAGAGTATGCAACCTATCAAATTTGGATCAAGAAAGGTCATAAGTTATACTCTTACTTCCTAGAAATGTGTCAAAACGCAAAAAATCTCTACAATACAACAAACTTCTATATTCGCCAAGTGTATACGGCCTTACGTGCTGGTAAATCATTACATCCACTTCAACAAGAAGTTCTCCATACATTACAAACACATATTGAAGTCATGAATGAAAATCAATTCCATGCGTACCAAAAACGCGTGCAAAAACAGAAAGAAAAACCTGTTAAAGAGCAAAACGAAATGAAATGTAACTTGTTTACATTCCCGACACAAGAGAAATCGTTCCTATCGTATCATTTCTTAGATTGCTTGTTTAAAACAATGAAACAACAAGATTATATGAATTTGCCAGCGCAAACGAATCAAGCAGTTATGAAGAAGTTGTATCAAAACTGGAAATCATTCTTCGCTTCCATCAAGGCATACAAGAAACATCCTTCCACCTTTACGGGCAGACCTCGCATTCCCAAATATATCAAATCATCTATGAAAGAAATTGTATTCACCAATCAAGTATGCAAGCTCCAAGATAAGTACATTCGCTTTCCAAAAACAAGCATGAAATTAAATATTGGTAAATTGTTTGGGCGTATCGAAAATCTCAAAGAGGTACGTGTTTCTCCTGCTTATGGGAAATTTAAGGTGGAAATTGTGGCAGAACAACCCGAGTCAGCACCTGAACATGTGGACAACAACCGCTATATGAGTATTGATTTAGGAATCGATAACATTGTAACTATCACAACGAATACAGGAGCTATTCCTGTGTTAGTAAAGGGCAATGTGATCAAAAGTATCAATCAATACTACAACAAGCAAAAGGCTTATTTACTAGGGATTCTTCGTCGTGGAAAAGAACCAAAAGAAGGACCACATACATCCAAGCGTTTAGGGAGGCTTCATGAAAAACGATTTCTCAAAATAAAAGACCTCTTCCATAAAATGAGTTACCACATTGTTCAGCTAGCGATTTAACAGGAGATTTCTATGATTGTGATTGGGAAAAATACATCATGGAAACAAAACAGTGATATGGGAAAACAACAGAATCAATCTTTCTACCATATCCCACACAATCTACTCATTGAAATGATCACCTATAAAGCAAAACGAAAAGGTATTATTGTACAAGTCGTGGAAGAATCGTATACAAGCAAGGCATCTTTTCTAGATAATGATGTGATCCCCACTTACGGTGAGGAAAATATTCCTATATTCAGTGGAAAACGTATCAAACGTGGCTTGTATCGCACGAAAGAGAATCTTCTACTAAACGCAGATGTGAATGGTTCCTATAACATCTTAAAAAAAGCAGTTCCAAAGGCGTTTGCCAATGGAATAGAGGGGTTGTGCCATCAGGCAGCTGTGTCAACTCCACTCGTGTTAAGCATCTTTTGAAGATGATACACGAGAAACCCCCACTTCAAGATCCGAAGGAGATAAGTGGCGGGAGTTTTCATGGAGCTTTGGTATTAATACAGTTACCTTCCAAGATCGTTACAGAGTAATAATAAAACAGTAAATCAAAAAAGATGTAATATTCATGAAACAAACTCCTTTTCAAGTTTCTCTCATTGAATTATTACATCGATTGTTTAAGTCGCTATAGTACAAAATTGCACATCTATCTTATTTGATTTTTCAACCCTGTTAAAAGCTATACTACATATTTTTATAAATGATTAAAGAATTATGCCTGAGAAACTTCCTTTTAATACTTCTTTTTCAAGTTGATTCATACATGTAAACGCCGCAGTAATTTTTGTGCGATTTTTTTCATCCAGTTCAAATTGTTCAATAATTACATCACAACGGATCGTATCACCACTAAAAACTGGGCGTAAGAATTCAAAATCCATCTTACGAGCCAATACATTATAATCACCGCCAACTTTCGTAGGGAGTGTTGATGTTAAAAGTCCTTGTACAACAAATCGCCCTTGTTCATCTGGTGTCACATGATGAACACCTTCATCCTTTGATACCTTCGTAAATAATACAACATCTTCTTTTGTAAATGTTCGCTCAAAGGTGATTTTTTCGCCTACTTGTAATCCCATCAATATCCCTCCTCAAAAACATTTCATGATTCACTTAATTTCACTGTTCGAATACACAGTTAACTAATATCAGATTATTCTTACATTTATTATACAGAGACATGATAAAAGAAGATACGAAATGTTAAATTCAAACCACCTTATTCAATATTTGTAGGTCTGAAATAAAGTTTAATCAAAAATATTTTGAGAATTCTTATTTAGCGAGAAACAAAAAGACACTATTTAAAAAATAAGGTATCCGCAAAAAAACTAGAGTGTAGCTTGAATTAGATATTTAAATACTTAAAAGAGGTTTTCCAAGTGAAATTATTCGGAAAACCTCTTTTTTGATTCAACAATTCAATACTTCTTTTAACATTTTAAAATTTTGTTGATAAATCTCTGGCGAACCCCATGTTATTTCACTAAAGCTACTGATTGCGAAGACAAATCATATCCATACTCATTCATAAATTTTTTTCAGTTCCTTTAAAATAAGGTTTTCTCGGTATATCCATCTATTCTGCTCGCATTGATGAACAATTTTTTGATTTTGATTAATTGCATTACTAAGCTTCACCCATGTGTCAGTAATTTAATTTATTCTAATAAAATACAGTTTACTATTCCTTAATATAAAAATACTTTGTTTTTACAAATAATACTCAAACATTTTTGCAACCTTTTCTTTCATTTTTTCTTTTATAGATAATTGATTGACGTCAGAGGATGTTACTCGCTTTGAATTTTGTAAGTCTGCATTAATGACTGGCTTTATTTTCGAAATATAGACAGGGTCATGGATATAACAGTTCATTTCTTCATTTAAATGAAACGAGCGCGAATCAAAATTCACGGTCCCAACCATCAATACTTTTTCATCAATCAAAAATACTTTACCGTGTAACACTCCCTTTTTATAACCATATACTTCTATTCCCTGTTTTAATGCGTTTCGGATATATGGATACGCTGCTTCTTTAACTAACAGTGCATCCGAATGAGGTGAGAACAGAATTTTGACACGGACTCCCCTCTTTCTTGCATCTACTAATGCGTTCCAAATAGTTCTGTCTTTTGGTATAAAATAAGGTGTTAATATAATGATGGACTCTTTTGCTTGTTGAAACAGCATTGCATAATCTTGCCCAAGTTTTTCTCCGCTATAATATGCAGTAAATCGATGCGAGGTTGCTCCCTTTTCCTTTATCGCACTGTGTATCGGAATCGGTTTCTCTGAGTTTTTCTTCCAGTCTAACACAAATTGGTGTTCTAGATCTTGAACTCCTTCTCCTCGTATGTGAAGGTGATAATCTCTCCAGTAACCAAGTTTTTCGTTTTCTCCTAAATACTTCTTGCCAATGTTAAATCCGCCAATGTACCCAATCTTTCCATCAATAACTGAAATACGACGATGATTCCGATGATTCAAAGAAGAAGAAAGATAAGGGAAAGCAGGCTTATTGTAATACGTAAAATGCACTCCTTTTTTAACTAATAATTCTCTTTCCTTTTTCTTTAGTAAAATTCCACCTAGCCTGTCCACTGCATAGTATACTTCTACACCTTCCTGACTTTTTTGCCTCAATAACTCTAGAAACTGATGACTTACTTTATCATCAGCAATAGAGAAAAAGTTAATATGCACGTAATGTTTTGCTTTCTTTATATCTGAGAATAATTGATTGTTGAACTGTTTCCCGTCTGTATACATAGTAATATCACTTTGACGAATAGGGTATTGGCTAGGCTGTTGGCCAAATCTCCCACTTTTTTCGGCTGCTGTTCTGTCAATTTCATCCCAAACAAGCAAAACAAAACATACGCCGATAAATACAAAGAGGAGTACCAGGAAAGTTTTCCCTATCTTTTTCAACATATTTAATCTCCTTTATATATTATCGTTTTCTTTCTGTTAGTTTTTGTTATCGGGACAAAACTATTCCATATCCATCCATGAATCTAATCTTTACCGTAGAATATATAAATAAATTACATTGTTGCATGGTAGATTTTTCTTATGAATATTCTATTCACGTCAAGTTAACATAACACCACTTAACGGTATTCCATGTAGCTATTAGCTAAAAAAATCCTCCTTCGAATAATTAACTGTAAAATTTCTCATTCACATAACCCTAAAATTGGAAATCGTACTATGATAACAAAATAGGCATTCTATATTTTGAAGTACATTTACAAGGAGGAAATACTACATGACAGTAAGCACTAAACTTAAACAAACTATCGCTGGATTAAAGAGTGTTCAAGCATGCCTAGAAGGATTTGTTCTTGATACTGATAACCAGCAAGCAAAACAATTATATAAAGGTGCAGCACAACAAACTCAAGAAATTATTGAATCTTTAAATCCTCGTCTTCAGCAAATTGAACAAGAAGAGCCTCAGTACAAGTAATAACGTAATACCAATACTTTTCACATAGAATATCGTCCACATGGAAGAGTGCTCAGCTTAGATAACGATTATCAAAATGATGATTACAATTAAAGGGTCTCACCACATCACTATCAAAATAAGAAAAGCAAGTATCCCAAAACAAAGAAACGTACATTTTCATCTGGAGATGTACATTTTTTCGTTTTGGGTGTGTTATAAAATTCTTAAGTTGATGGATGTGGATTTAAAAGTAAACGTAAAGTAACTCTAAAACATACAATAAAAGTTGATTTTGGAGTTATTTTTCGTTTACTTCACTTTTTTTCGGTACTCTGCATCTAGACGGTAAATCCGTTGACCACGGCAAGACTTTATCAATGTCCTCTTTATTATTTAAATCGATATTGGGGAGCGTTTCAAACAAATAACGAAGATAATGATAGGAACTTAAATTGTTCTCTTTTGCGGTTTCAACCACACTATATTTTTTCAGCCAGTAATATAGCCGATAAACTGGTAGGTTCTGTTTTTGATACCAGGCAACTTTTGATAATTCACTGTTTTTATAGTCTTGAATATAAGTTTCCCATTCTTTCTTTAATAGGTGTCTTTTCATAAAAAAACCTCCACATGTAGTATATAAGGAGATTATCTCATGGGTTATTTACAAATAGTAGGTAGGGAATATTTGACGCTTACTTTCCTAGTGTATCAAGTTTTGTTTCGATCCTTGTTAGCCCAACTAATAGCTCTTTAAAATCGTCATGTTTAACTTGTTCAGCCATTTGTTCCCCCCCCTTTTTTTATAAAAAGAGAAGTAGTACCCCTTCTTTTAAGATAAATACTGTATTTTTTAAATGGAATTATATAAATTGTATATTTTAATGTATTTTTCCTTTTGCAAACATGGGATCTTTCAATTTCTTATCATAAGTAGTTGTTATGTAAATATACAATAAATGCATTAAAGTAAGATTTTTTCTGTATATCCTACTTGTTCAGATTCATTGATACTCTTGAATCAAGATTATGTTTAAACCGTTTTTTCGAAATATTCGTTTTTTAAGATATAATAATAGAATAAAATACTTTATTTATGGGCCTAAGGGGGAAATCTAGTGAAAAGGTCATTATTAACGACTGGATTATTAATTATGATGTTGGCAGCATGTAGTGAAAAAAATATTGTTCAAAAGGAAACGAATCAAAAAGAGTCGGTGACATCAAAGGGAGAAGAAATAGGTAAAGTTGTAGAAGGGAGAGAATATACGGTTACAGCCATTAAAGAAGACGTATTGTATCTCGAAGATTCTAATCAAAATAAAAAAGAAAACGCTGCAGAAATCAATTATTCTGAAATTAGTGGTACTACATGGAGGAACAATAAAAGAAACGGCATAATTGATGTTAGTGATCACGTATGCTTCGAGAAAACCAGCGATGGAAAGTATAAAGCAATAATCGTTAAGGATGTTGTAGGAAAAATAAAATACGACGGCACAATTCAATATAAAATTATTGAGGTAACTGACAAATCAATAAAATGGTTACCGTTACATGGTGAAAATAATGGGGGATATGTACCACCAGAAATGATAAAAATCACCAACGGCGACAAGATAAAGGTTGGGAATATCGTAACGATTAAGGATGTTCAGCCTCCTGAATCAAACTCGTTTGATGGAATCTATGAATTAACAATTGTAGAATAACCAATACTGTGTATTTTTCGAAAGTTTGTTATTTTAAGTGTTCCTTAATTCATTTTAAATTCCGTTAAATTAGTTATTGTGTAGCAATATATGCCGTATTTCTGTGACATCTGATACAACTGCAATTGGAGTATGTGCAGTAGTTTTGGAAAGGGCCTTTGGATTAACCCAAATGGCGTCCATACCTGTTTCTATGGGCCCGACTATGTCATGGGCCCAAGAATCACCAATAAAAAGAGTCTCCTCCGGCTTTTTACCAAAGTGTTCCAATGCCACCGTATAAATTTCTGGATCTGGTTTTCTATAGCCTAATTGCTCAGCATGGAATATTGTGTCGTTGCTAAATACTTTCGACAATCCTATTTGGAGAATTTTTAATCGCGGATCATATAATCCATTGCTGACTATTCCAAGATCATAATGTGTTTTTAATTCATGTAATAAGCTTATAATTGAATTATTTATACCAATGCAAGCCATACCTGTTTTAATAAAAAGTGTATCAAGCTCATCAATAAGTTCTACATCAGGTAACACGTTAAAATGAGCAAAAGCATGCTTCCACCTAGCCCTTCTAAATTCCGCTGGAGTTAGTTCCCGATTTTTAAAACGCTTCAATAAGGATTTTGGGATATGTAATTTTTTCTCAAGGAATACCGATGCGTCAAGGTTTCTTGTTATAGGATGCATTTCAAGAGTCTTAATTAGTCCGACATTAAACCAAGTGGAATCAAGAAGTGTGTCGTCCAAATCGAATAAGAGTAAACTATATTTATTCAATTCGCTCCCCCCTTATTTCTGTTAATAGAAATATATTTTTCTTGAAAATTAGAAGCAAAGCCTCCTACTTGAACATCTGTAATATTACCAAGGTTAGTAGATACATTTACAACAACCTCTGAAGGTTTATTCATTACATACCCTTGCTCAAAGGTAAAGGTACTATATTTTTCAAATTTTTTATTTTGTTTTATTAAATAACATGCTAGTGCTGCATTTGATGTACCAGTAGCACTTTCTTCTGGAATATCAAATAGAGGTGCAAAGTTTCTGCAATGAGCTGTAGAATTATGTAGTGTTTCCAGTGTAAATACATGATAGCCAGTTACATTATATTTTTTACTTATTTCAGCAATTCTTTTCATATCAGGAGTAATCTCTAGCAGGTCTGAAAGTCCTCTTACAGGTATAATAATATCGCGTAAGCCTGTAGATACAATTTGAATGGGCATATCAGGTATTAGTTTTTCTTCATCTAAATTTAAAGACTTAGTAATCTCTTCACGGGGAATTGTTTTAAGAAAATCAGGAGGATTTTGTTGTAAAGATATCATTTTATTGTTATGCATCTGTACACTTAATATCCCTGCTTTCGTCTTTATTGTGTATATCTTTTTTCTTATTGCTCTAATCTGAGCTAATAGGGAGAAAGCAGCAATTGTAGCATGTCCACATATAGCAACTTCTTCATTGGGGGTAAAGTATCTAATCTCGTAATCTGAAGTTACAGAAGGAAACACAAAGGCGGTTTCAGAGAAATTTAGTTTGTTTGCAATAGCCTGCATAGCTTCTGTTGTAAGACCTTTTGTATCTAAAACAACCCCAGCTGGATTCCCACCTTTTTCACCTTTAGTGAAGGCATTTAACAAATATGTTTTAATCTTCAATCCAGTCCCTCTCTCCCCCATTTTATTATGCTATAAATGTAGAAAATATCTATGACCTAATCTTATTCATTTTTTAAAGGAACAAATAGGGTGCTAATAATCTATTACTCTATATGCGCTTCATACAACTGAACAATCTCAAGAGAGTTATCGAACTCCTGCAGTCTTTTCACTAAACTTTCCAAACCAAATATTTCAGTAAATGTATGACTACCTGCGATAAGATTAATATTTTTAAACTTCGCATATTGCACTGTATATAACGTCTTTTCTCCTGTTATGTATGTATCACAGCCACTGTCCAGTGCTGCTTGAATATGGTCAGTCGAATGCCCTGCTCCTGTTATAATACCAATTCGTTTTACTTCCTTATCATTATTTTTCCAAGCCTTCACCTTTTCACCAAGCTTACTCTCAACTCTTTCGACTAACTGCGAAAATGAAATTGGATTTGTATATTCACCAACGCCAGGTAATTCTTCGTTATCACAAGATGAATACGTTATCATTTCATCAATTTCAATTGCATGAAACAACGACGTACACGTTCCAAATTCAACGAAATCTAACGGTGAGTGTACCCAAAAGTGATTAATATTATATTCTTTCAGTTTACATATACAAGCTTCTTCCATTCCGTATAAAAACTCCCATGCAGCATGATGCGTAATCATCATATCGACATTTTCTTTCCTTGCTTCTTCAATTGTTTCTAATGTTAAGTTTGTTGTGTAACCTATTTTATGAAAATTTTCATTACTTACGTTTGTTATACCAAACTGATCCCCATACTTATGTAAATGTTCTCCAAATATTTCTTCAATGTGTTGGTTAAATTGTTGTATATGCATATTTCCCTCACCCTTATACATTTAATGTATTTTAACCATATAAAGATTCTTCACTATTCTAGAAAACCCTTCCTTTAAATCTTATGTTCTACGCATTTTACTAGAATATTCGAAAAATATTGAAAATAAAATTCCAAAAATGTAGAATAAAATAAAAAAGGAGGTAACAACAGTTTAAAAATAATTCACGTTTTTTAATGAAATCTATATAAATCCGAAACTTGGAATTGCACTATTGTTTTAGCTCTTCACCATAAGTTTTTAGGATATTATATGCAGAGTGTGCTCCATCATTAAAAACAACATTTTTTTATCTTAGAATGATAAAAGTACTATTTCTTTTTGAAGACAAATTTGTCATGTTATAGTTAATTTAAAATTACAGTGATAAACCAAAAATGAACAACAAGAATTGGCTGAGGGCTGAATTGTAATTACAACATCTTTTTCAAATTGAATCTATGGGAAACGCAGAAGAAAGAAATGGAATGAAGAGAATCTAAAAAAATGAATGAAGGTGTCTTGTATGAAGATAACTCGAATTTGTACATTACAAGATGAAAATGATTCTGAATTAGAAAAACTTCATCAGTTAGTGAAAATATTCTGTACTTCTATACGTTATTCATTCAATCGTCTCTTAGAAGGTGAAAAAGCTGGAGAACTCATTAAAAAAGTGAACGTGCTTTTTAACTTAAATAAACGGTATGCAGAAGATGCAGCCATGCAAGCGCAGGCTATTATTTCCAGTCAGAAAGAATTATTACCTATTCGTATTGAGGGTGTAAAAGGTAAAATTCAAAAAACAACACAAAAAATAGAAGACTATCAAACAGGTAAAAAGAAACCTAAAAAGGTTCCATTGCAACTTTGTTTAGAAGGGTTACATGCACGTTTGGTTAAACTACAGGAAAAAGAAACGGTTCTTTTGAAACATCAAGAAAATCAGACAATTCCTACTGTCATTTTCGGAGGAAAAAAACAATTTTATCAACGATTAAAACAGAAGATTTCTAAAGAAGAATGGAGAGATCTTCGTTCGAATACATTGTATTCTCGCGGAGATAAAACGAAAAAAGGGAATTTAAATATTCGTATTGTATTCGACGAGCAAGAACAACAATTTTACTTAGAAGTAGCAAATCCAGTTCTATCTACTGGGAAAAACAGTCCTCGATTACGATTCAAACTTCATATTCCCAATAAATATTTTAATGAAATTGTAGATGTTGTCATGCCTACCATTGTTGGTTTTAATTCTAAAGGAAAACCGATTGAAGAATATAAAGTATATTCCATTGAGTTAAAAAGAAGAAATGGTACTTATTATGTTCATATCACCTATGATAGGGAGACTTATGGTTCTGAATTAGGATGGAATGATAAGATTGACTCTGATATCATTGCAGGAATTGATGTAAATATTGATAAGATAGCTGTTTCTATTTTGACAAAGCAAGGAAATTTACTTAAAAGCAAAACATTTTATTGTCATGAAATGGAATATGTAAAAAGTAATCGTAGAAGCAATGTGGCAGGAGAAGTAGCCAAAGAAATGATTGAATATCTATTGGATTGGAACGTGGGCGCTATTGTATTAGAGAATATCACACTCAAACAAACGCACGATACAAATAGAAAGTTTAATCGACTCACGCATTCTTTCGCGAAAAACAAGCTTCAAAAAGCCATTATTTCAAGAGGATTGAAGTTTGGATTTAAAATTAAGAAAGTAAATCCAGCCTATACTTCTGTCATTGGGCGATTCAAATACAGTAAAATGTATGGTTTATCTGTACATGAAGCAGCCTCTTTGGTGATTGGTAGAAGAGGATTAGATTTAGAGGAAAAACTTCCGAAGAAATTATTAAATCAACTCCGTTCTTTGGTTAAACCACATTTGATTCGTATTCTTGGGTCAATGGAAGAATCCGAGAAACAATCAAATCATGGAAAACAAAGACGAAAATATATAGGTATGATGCTCAAAAATATTGATCATTTTAAAGAAAACCATAGTTGGAAACTGTGGAATGTTATTCATAAAACTTTAATCATAAAGAACCAGAAATTACAATTAAAGGAGGTGTAATCCTGGTACTAAAATCTTTGTGATAAACTGACCGTTGGAAGAAATGGTTTATCGCAATAAGCCGGCTTTAACAGAGCGCCGCAGGTTATCTTGAACAATAGGTTCATGACAAAGGTTAGAATCCTTTCCTGACGGAGTGACGTGAGAATCGTCACGGTATATCCCCTTTTTCTTGGTTCGGGGGCGAATGTTAGAAATAATTAGATTTTAGTAACCAGGATGAACAATGAAAGTAATAAACTTAAATGCGACAAGAGAAACTTATTCTGTTCAGATTAAACATTCGATTTTATTCGAAATGGGACTAGGTATTGCGGCTTGTACGTATTACGATTTTCATCATACTTTTGAAAAACCTATAGAGTATTGGAAGGATATCGAGAAAAAATTACCTAATGTCGTTCGAAAAGAACTACAATACACACACAAACACAATACATGGTTCGCTTTACTACAATTACTTCACTCCCGTTCTTTTGATTCTCTTGAAAGTTTTTTTCATTTTCTTGACGAACTAACTGAAGAGGAATTACGTTGGCGTTGTTTGCCTTATATCGGATTGCAGCATGAAGACAATCGGAGAAAAGCATCCCATAAAGAAAAAACAGCTATAGCTTCCTTCATAAAAGCTTGTCAACATCACAAATTTTTCCCGACATATATTAAACATATTTCATCTATCGATACTTCCGTACTTAAACGACACCTGAAAATCATCTCTGAAGGTTGGTATGAAACAGTGATACAACCTAACTACATAGAGTTTACTAGCATGCTTGAGCGCGATGCCCAGCAAAAACGTGCACTTCAATCAACTTATCACCCAGAAGAACTTGTCAAATATATAACGGGTAGTACATATCAACCTGAACCTTCTATTCATCAAGTCATACTTATTCCGCAATATGTGTACCGGCCCTGGAACGTAGAAACGACTTTACCAGGGATTAAAGTATTTTATTATCCCATTTCAGACGATAATGTGAGTTTAGTAGAGGATCCTTATTCTCCTCCGTCTACATTAGTTCATAGTTATAAAGCACTTGGAGATGAAACACGATTAAAAATTATAAAATTGCTAACAGAAAGAGATCACTCACTTCAAGAGCTAGCCGAGCAGCTCAAAATTCCAAAAACAACGCTTCATCATCATTTGTCTTTACTTCGAGCAGCACGCATCATTAATGGCAAAGGTTCTCGGTATTTTATACAGCTTGATTACTTAACTTCTCTCCAGGAAAAGTTACAGCGTTTTCTAGAAAAGGGGTGAAAAAATGAAGGAAAATCAACATTTGTTTACCAACCGTTCTTTTTTATGTTTATGGATCGGGGAAACCATTTCTGAACTTGGAGGAGCGGTAGGAGCTCTATGTAATTCGTTATTATTGTACGAACTGACTGGTTCAAAATTGGCTATGGGGACGCTATGGTTAACGTATTTTATCCCGTCTTTAATTCTTCAGCTCTTTATCGGCCCTTTCATTGACAAGATAAGTCGTAAATACATTATGTTGTGGTCCCAAGTTTTAAGAGGAATGGTGTTCTTCTTACCCATTCTTCTTATGCTCTTAGGGCAGATTGAGATATGGAGTTTGTTTGTCATTCAAGTGGTACTTGGGATTCTACAGCCTCTTTATGTTCCAGCTGCATCGGCCCTACTTCCTACGATTGTACAACAGGACAGATTAACACAAGCCAACGCCTGGATTGATGGAACAATGCGTACCATGAGTTTCTTAGCTCCTACGTTAGGGGGACTCATAATAGCTTACATCGGAACTGTGTCTACTTACATAGTGGTAGGAATTTTATTTCTTATAAGTGCCGGTAGCCTTTCTTATCTCCATGAGCCTTCGGTTATACACGATAGTAAAAAGGCTACTTGGTTAAAACAAATCATTTCCGGATATCAATACTTTTTCAAACAACGTCCGCTCATATGGCTTGGTTTCTTTACTTCTTTAGTTCAATTTAGCGTCGGGGTAACGATGGTAATCAATGTTCCTTATATAATAGAAGAATTCAAAGGAACATCTTTTTCATACGGCCTTTTTATGGGAAGCTTTCCTTTAGGGTATGTGGTTGGTTCTTTCTTAGTAGGTAAATGGCGAAATAAGTGGTCGCTAAGATATATCATGCTTTCAGGTCTATTCATGGGCGGACTATCCTTTTTCTTACTTGGCTTTGTAACATCCTTTCCTCTTGCTGTTTTATGCGAAATTCTTGGAGGTATTTGTTTTCCGTTTTTCAATATTCACCAAACGAGTCTTCTTCAAAAAATCGTTCCTTCTCATCTAATGGGACAAATATTTTCTGTTCGACTCTTCTTGATCCGAGCTACTATGCCTTTAGGTATTTTATTTGCAGGGCAAATTGTCGAAATATCCGGCATCCGTTTTTTATATATCATGATCGGTAGCTTTATTATTATTCCTGCTTTATTTGGTATGTTACTTCCCTTCTTTTCCTTTTTAGATGAGACGAAAGACGTTGCTTTGAAATAAAGTTTGATTAAAAACATTTAAAGGTAACTTACTTACCTAATTAACATAAGTACCATAAAAAAGAGCCTAATCAAACAGGCTCTTCATTATATATTTTTATTCATATACCATAACCCAATATCTTTCTCCTGGTTCTCCTTCTTCAACAACTTTCTTCCAACCTTTATTTTCATAGAACTTCATTGCTTTTTTATTCTCAGATACGCACTTCAGTCTTAATGGTTTATTCATTTTTTCGATGGAGGCATTAAGCAACTCTCCACCAACACCCTTACCAGAAAAGTCAGGATGAACAAATAAATTATGTATAAAGTTTTCTGGCAAGTATAAAGAAGCAAATCCGAGGATACGATTATTTTCTTCTGCTAAAATAATATACTCTCCTACAGTATGTTTATCAAAATCCTCTAGTGCCATTTCTTTTACATCCACCCAATGGAAACTTTTACGACGTGATTCCAAATATATCATCCTTAAATCCTGGTAATCTAATTCGTTTGCTACTTTAATATTCAAATTTTCACTCCCACTTTCTTTTACATAATGAATTCAACTTTTAATTTTATTCAGTTCTTTTAAAACAAAATTTTCTCGATGTATCCACCAATTGTGTTCACATTGATTAATGACTTTTTCATTTTGATTAATCGCATTGCCAAGCTTCACCCATTGTGGTGTAAACTCTTGTTCAAGCTCGTAGTCATCTAATTTTTGATCCGTCTTCTCGCCACTCACTTCACAAAAATAATAATGTGAAGTCATTTGAAATATAGCATTTTCATCATATTCATCTATATACCTTTCAACAACCACACCCATTTTATTTCTAATTGTACAGTTAAGATAACCTGTCTCTTCGGCCACCTCTCTCATTAATCCCTCTGCATAACTTTCATTCTTTTCAACCCCACCTCCAGGAAATTTATAATCTCCCAAGTTCGAATGAACGAGAAGAATCTTATTGTCTTGAATAATAATAGCTCTGACAGCTTCTCTGTAGTTTATCTTAACTTTGTTTTCATCAATTTCTGAAATTCCTAATAATGCATTCAAAATTAGAATCCCTCCATTCTTTTAAATTAAATACTATCTGTTATACAGATTCTCATAGTAATGAATACTATATCTATATAAAACGCTCGAATATAATAGATTCATTTTTATAAAGTAACTTCAAACCCGTCCACATACACCGCACTTCCCGAAATCTCAACTTCTAAAATATCATTCCATTCTTTTCTCACCATTACTCTTACTCGTCCATCTTTCCCCATTTCGTGCCCCTGCTCTATTAAAAGTTCCTTTTTCTCTTTAAATTCCTTATCAATAAACGTAACGTAATATGCCCCCATAACTCCAGACGCTGTGCCAGTTACTGGGTCTTCTATTGTACCAGCATATGCTGATGAAAAATGACGTGCATGCATGTGAGCATTTGAGTCGTATGTTTCTAAACAGAAAGGGTGAATGGAAGCTCGAGGCATTTCTTTTAAGATAGATGGAAATAACTTGTTGTTGGGCTTCATCTTTTTAAACGACGCAAGCTTTTTCACTGGAACTAATAAAGTCCAATTCCCTGTGCTTCCATTATATATAAACAACGATTGAACATTTCCCTTTATTGTTATTCATCTTTATAATATATATAAACCCTCTCGTTACAGGAATGATATAAACCACAATAGAATAGTTACATGAGACTGTATTCATAAAAAAACATATTTGCAACACGTGACACCATTTTAATGTATAAGCAAAAAATATAAATTATTAATCCATTAATTTTTGAAAGAACACTTTGAGGAGAAATTTACATATGACATATAAACGTAATCGATTCCTATACGCAATGATAACCATCATTGTAATTGTATTAGGACTATACTCAAGAAAAATTGCTCATGTGCTACCACATATTTTGAATACATACTTAGGCGATGCACTGTGGGCTTTAATGATTTTTGTTGGTTTTGGATTTATTTTTAAAAGAGCTCATACAAAAACCGTTGCGTTACTCGCTATATCATTTTGTTATATTATTGAATTTAGCCAACTATACCATGCTAGTTGGATCGATCATATTCGAGAAACAACTTTAGGCGGATTGATATTAGGTTATGGCTTTTTATGGAGCGACTTATTAGCTTATGCGATAGGCATTGGAGTAGGTGTTGTAAGTGAACTGTTATTTGTAATGATTCGCAAACCTAGTAATCTTACATAAACTAGCCTCTTATTGTTCTACCTTAATTTTCGGTTTTATCTTTTTATCATCAGCAGTCCTTCTTCATTAATCAACCATGCAGGAAGTTGCCAATTCATAACGAAATAAATGATTAAAGGAGGCAGTATATATGTACATTTACCATAACGGACTCATTATTCGCGAAGGAACGAAAGGAATACCAGCTTCCGCTGTGAAGTGTTTGTTTCAGGATGCTGGTTGGATTGGAAATCATACTCCTACATGGCAAGATGAACGCTTCACTTTAATATTCGAAAACTCTACTTGGGCTTTTACAGTATGGGATCATGAGGAAATGATTGCGATGATACGAGTTATATCAGACCAAATTATGGCTGCTATGATTATGGACGTAGTCGTAAAAAGTGACTATAGAGGACAAGGAATCGGTAAAAAGCTTGTAGAGTTATGTTTACAAAAACTCCCCCATGGTGATTGGTTTACGAATACCTCAGCAAATAACTTTGATTTTTATAAAAAATGCGGATTTGAAGTAAAAGATCTTTCTCAAAATGGTGCTTGTGCATACTATGGATTTACAGAAGCAAGAAGACAAGGACACAGA
Organism: Bacillus sp. AFS018417; assembly: GCF_002560985.1. Lineage (NCBI taxonomy): Bacteria > Bacillati > Bacillota > Bacilli > Caryophanales > Bacillaceae > Bacillus > Bacillus sp. AFS018417. Next base: position 63,785 of record NZ_NTTM01000043.1, on the reverse strand, counting down.
TGAAATGAGAGGAATCAAAATGTTACATACCGTACACTTTTGATTCCTCTCATTCTCTACTTATCTCTTACTTACAATTCCCAAAATAACTTTAAATTCATTACGGTTCTTTTTCATTTTCTTAAACCCTTCTTTTGTATCTATAATGAAACAAATTTTCCCTACCCAGCACCTCATATACGCTGATTCAAAATGAATTGGTTTCACAATGCCACGCTGCTCCGTTTCAGTTCCATCCTCATATTCTATTTCCGTCCTTACAAGCCACTTATTTCCGATCCCAAACTCAATATACTTCAATTGCACTTCTCCCTGTTAAAATGTTTATAAATTTATAGATTAACATAATTATATTATGTTAACTTTTAGTTTCTTATATTCTCTCTTAAACATACTACTTGTTCTATGGATGAAATGTGGAATCCTTCTTTTATTACTCATTCACAAACCATAACAGTTCTATTTAGAAAACAAACTAGCTCTGCTTCTATGTAAAGTATAAATTACAATTTCAATTAAAGAAGCCTATACACCCCATCACAATTAGTACCTGACCAAGTTATAGCATAAATACAAGTGTTAGTTAATGTCTTTCCATCTGCCGATAAATCTTCATTCTTTAGTATTCCTTCTAACTCAAATCCTAATTTTTCAGGGATAGAGCGACTTTTAAGGTTTGTGGATTCACACCTAATTTCAATTCTTTTAAATTGAATTTGGTTTAACCCAAAGTTGGTTAATTCTTTTACTGCTTCTACCATATATCCATTTCCACTAAACGGTGTGTTAATCCAGTATCCAATTTCACATTTAGGAATGTCCCAGTCTATTCCTTGAATGCTTGCTGTTCCAATAAAATCATTAGTATCTTTATGAAAAATAAGAAAACGAAAACTCTCCCTTTTTAAAAACTTAATATGCGCTTCTCTCAAGTTGATTTCTGTTTCTTCAACAGCAGGAATGTTCTGTGCAAAAGGTAACCAAGCTTTTAATTCATTAAAGGAATTTTTTATTGCTGCATTTACAATACTTCCGTCCCCAGATTGTAAGGGCGCTCGTAGTATTAGTCTTGCTGTTTCTATTTGAGATGGAACGTCTAATAATATTGGATTCATTACAATACCCTCTCCTTTTATAAACTGACTCCCTAATTTTGATTAAAATTTAAACAATAAAAAACTCCCACCCCCAAGATTATGAATCTTGAGGACGAGAGTTGTGCTCATCGTGGTACCACCTCAGTTTATCGATATGTCACCATATCAACCTCTTCGGGTACGGCAAATTGCGTATACCCTATCTCTATAACGGAAGAACCCGTCGCATTATCCCTAATCATCTTAGTTCCGTACGAAGCTCCAAGTCTTTTTTCATTAAGAACGCTATCTCTCCTTCTCAGCTACTGGAGTTCTCTGTCACATAGCATTTCTTAATTACTCTTCTCTTCATCGCTATTACTATTTCCTATTATTAATTGCATTAATGATAATCAGAAAATTGATTATTGTCAAATATTTATGGTTGTTAGTAGTAACAAGTTTCATCAAATGTTACTTTAACAATTAAAGAAAATAAAACTACACGTGTAGAAACCTTAATCAAAGTTAAATAGTAAGATATATACATCAATTAAAAAACCGACATAAAACCCCTCTTTTTAGGTGGGAGAGAGCATCTGGCCATGCATAGAAGCGATTAGGGGCCTTTTTATGCCACATGTGAAGTAAAAACAGAAAGAGCAAACGAGTGTAGGTTACTTTTTATTCTGCATAGCAGGGATTTAGATGTCGAAAAATTAAAATGGATTTATATAGGTACAACAATGTACGAAATCCTCCTCTTATACTAGAGGAGGATTTCATCAAAAATATAAAGTGAAACTTTAATCAGTGGGGGTTCTTCATCCCCCACTAATTATTAGTTGAACCAATCGGGCTTTTACGGGCAGGTTATCTCCCGCCTAACTTCTCTGCTTTCGCCGAATTTTGAGGTGGGAGTATTACTGCCCGTTAATGCGGGATAAAGGTGACATTACTCCGAACAAGTATGTAATGTTTTCATAATCTTATCTGCCGTATTCTTTCCATTCCCTATGCAAGCTCCAATGCCTACACCATAATATGAAGCACCAGCTAAGTAAACATTTGGAAAAGCAGCTGACAATTTCTCATTCAAAGATTGAACTGCCTGATTATGTTCTAAATGATAATTTGGCATTAAGTCTTTCCAGTTTGTAACTTCAACAATCTGCGGCTCACCCTGAATTCCAAGACTTTTTTTAATATCAGATAAAGCAACTTGAATGAATTCTTCTTTACTATTATTTTTAATCTTTTCATACGCTGGATTTGAACTTTTATAAAACATTCTTACTAATAAGTTTTGTTTATTTGATGTATGCTTCCATTTCCTACTTGTCCATGTACAAGCATCACAATATAAATTACCATTTTCTGAAACAATAAAGCCTGTCCCATCTGCCGGTAATTGATTATCAGGTATTTCAAATCCTAAATAAATACTAATAAGAGATGAATTTTTGAATTTATTGAAATCACTGTTTAATTCGGCAGAATTTAGTACTGCTTGTGCAATATCGTGAGGAGCAGCTAAAACAATGTAATCCGCCTTTAGTTTCTCTTGATTCGAAAAAGAAACTTCATACCCATTACCGTATCTACTTACATTTGTCGTTGTTACTCCTTTTCGTATTTCCGTCTCAGTCAACACCTCTTCTAACCGATTAACAATCGTAGAGAGTCCTCCTTTGAACGATAAAAACTTTTTATTTCCAGCTGCCTGGAATTGTTTTTTGTTCACTTCAAACCCTTTAATAATACTGCCGTATTTATTTTTATAGTCAAGTAAATATGGTAATGTAGATGCCATTGTAAGTTCATTTAATTTACCGGAATATACCCCTGAAAGGACAGGAGAAATTTGCTTCTCAACTAATTCTTTTCCTAAAAAGCTTTCTAAAAATAAAGCAAGCGATGTATCTTTCGTAAAGCCTTTGTTTTTAGTAATAAAATCTTTCAGTGCAATAATTTTCCCTTTCGTTGAGACTAACGTACTGCTAAACAACGACTCTACACTTGTAGGGATTCCAAATACTGTATCAGCGGGAATAGGATGTAACGTATTCTCTGAATAAATGTAAGAAATACCAGTTTCGTTATATACCATATCATCTTCTAGATTCAGTTCTTTTACAAGGGGCATCACATTTTCATTTCGAGCAACAATTGAATCTGCTCCTGTTTCCATAATAAAATCATTTTCTTTTACACTGTGAATTTTCCCGCCTAAATATTCCTCTTTTTCTACAAGGATCAATTTTAAATCTATATTGTAATCCTTTTTTAATCTTTCTAAGTAAAAAATAGTAGAGAGTCCCGTAATACCTCCACCTACGACAACAACTGTTTTCATACCTACTGAGCTCCTAACCGATACTATAAATTGATAAATTTCTTTATTATTATACCCAAAAGTTAGCTTTCTCGACTAGCAGCTTACACAGTCTGTAAAAAATTAGACAATATATACGAACACATTTCAGGTTGATTATGATGTACTGGGTGATTAGGCAAAAGGAATAACCGCAATATGACAACTCTTAACTTATAAAACTTCTAAAGCATCTCTTATATTACTCACACAATTATTGAGTGAATATTCTTTATCATCTTATACAAAATTTAGTAAATCATTAAAACAAGTGATAAGTCCAGTTATGTATAAAACATAACCGGACTTATCACTTAAAATAGGTAACTCCTTTAATCATTTTTTACTAGGGCAGCACTCCTCAACTCTCTTTTTAATACCTTTCCTAAAGCATTTTTTGGTAATTCCTCAACGAATATTACTTCTGGTATTTTATAGCTCGCTAATTTTAACTTACAGTGCTGAATAATATTTTCTTCTGTTAGTGATGTGTGGATGTCTTTCACGATATAAGCTCTTGGAATTTCTCCCCAAAAATCATCTGGAATTCCAACTACTGCAACTTCTAACACACCACTTATTTCATGAATTACTTCTTCTACTTGATCTGGATATACATTATCGCCACCATGTACAATGACATCTTTGTATCTTCCCATTATATATAAGCATCCGTCTTCATCCAGCATCCCGGCATCACCCATGTAAAACCAATTATTCTTTACTACTTTTCTTGTTGCCTGTTCGTTATTCCAATAACCTTTAAACATATATGGACTTTTTACAATAATCTCTCCCACTTCATTCGCAGGTAATTCCTCTCCTGTCTCTGGATGAATAATCTTTACCCCTACATGTTTAATAGGTTTTCCTACAGAAGAAATTTTTTCTTTCGCCATATCTGGTCTCCATGAACTTACGATCCAACCTTCTGTACTTCCATATCCTTGTACCATAAAGATTCCTTTCTCCGCATACTTTTGTATAAGAGTTTCAGGTACTTTTGTTCCACCACTTTGTGCTACTTTGAAAGAAGGAATATTACGTTCTTTTTTATTTAATTCATCAAGCATATAACTGTACACAGCTGGAAACGCAAGCATAGTTGTAATCTTCTCTTTTTCAATCGTATCCCAAATGAGACTAGGATTTGAATCAGATAGAAAAATCATCGTGATACCGTAATAAATACAATTTAATATAGAAAGTACACCACTCATATGAAAAAGTGGATGTACAGAAAGAAAACGTCCGCCTACTGGAACCTCCCTTTGGCCTGCAATTTCCGTAAAATAATAATATAAATTTTTATGGCCAATGACACATGCTTTCGCATTTCCGGTTGTTCCAGAAGTAAATAAGAAAATCGCATCGTCATCTTCATGAACTTCTACCATTGGTTCCGTCTTCGGCTGGTCTTGTAATCGTAATTCAAATGAATTTGATACTTCCATATTTTTTTCAGTTTCTAGTACATGTTGAATTTCTTTTACTGCTTCAACTTTAGATAAAACTTCGTTAAATTCAGCATCATAAAATAATACCTTTAGCTTCGCTTCTTTTACAATCGTTTCTAATTCATAAACAGTAAGTTGATGATTAAAAGGTATGAGTACGGCACCGATTTTTAAGCTTGCCATCATAATCGTTGGAAACGGATGATTATTTTTACATAAAACACCGATACGATCTCCTTTTTGCACACCGCTGTTTAACAAGTAATGCGCAAGCTGATTTACTCGTTCGTTATATTCTTTAAATGAATATCTTGCCCCTCCACCAACAAGTGCTTCAATACTTGGTGATTGTGTTGCTCGTTTTTGTAATAATTGTTGCATTGTACGCAAGAAAAAACACCCCTTTTTATTTTCAGGACTTTATTTTACTATATTAATTATTAATTTACTAAAGATTAAATTTAGTGAATTTAATTTAATCAAAAAAATATCCCTTTACCTAGTAGATATATTGACAACGTTATATCATAATGCCCCTTCGTTTTTAGGAACAATAATTTCTTAAGTTGATGGATGCAGGGTCCCGCCCTATCCCCATCAAGCTGACAAATAAAAATACCCCAAAACAAAAAGAACTCACTATGTAAATATATACATAGTGAGTTCTTTTTTATTATTCTTCCATTTTTTCGGCAATCGCCAAATTACGTAAATAATCCAATAAAGGTTGCACTTCCTGCGGAGCTGTTACATCGGTAAATGAAAAGGATTTTGGCTCTTTTCCATCTTCTATCCTTAGCTGATAAGAAAAAGCATCCGCTCCATTGATTGTAACAACCTCTAATTCACTTGGTTTAAGATTTAAAATATTAGCTTGCTTGATTAAATCAAGTAATTCCTTAGCTATTTCCTTTGGTAACTCGACCGTATTTGTCTGAAAGGTTAAATGGAGATTAGCGATTCCCCCGATACAGCTAAATTGGATATGCATATGAATATTAAGCCTCCAACTTCATGATAAAGAATATGTCTAAGAAGGTATTCCCACCGTTTTAAAAGCAGATTCTACTGTTTTTGCAGCCGTTTTAGGAACTTCTCTACTATCAACAAGTTTTTGCGCTGCTTTAATTACGATTTGTGCAAATTGATTGAAGTTTGTAGTTGTAAATAAATTTTGTATTGCATTATACCATATCAAAGCTGCCTTATCTGTTCCAATCTCCATAGATACAAGATAAAACACCTTGTTTGGTATGCCACTATTGATATGAACACCATGGTGATCAAGATCTCCTTGATAATAGTTTTTCATATGATCAGGTTGCATATCCTTACCCATTAGTTGGTTATCAAATGCAGTACCAGGTGCTTTCATTGAACGAAGGGCTTGTCCTTTTAGTGTTGGTCCCATTATATCAGCACCAATTAGCCAATCCGCATCTCGCGCTGTTTCCTTTAAATAAGATTGCTTAATTGCTATTCCGAACACGTCCGAAATATGTTCATTCAAAGCTCCGGGTTGTCCTTCATACTCTAATCCGTTAGTAAATTGAGTAATACCATGTGTAAGTTCGTGCCCAATAACATCGAGTGAATTTGAAAAACTTGTGAAAATAATTCCATCTCCATCACCAAACACCATTTCATCACCGTCCCAATAGGCATTTTGAAAGTTGTGCCCATAGTGAACATTCAGAATGATATCTAGTCCATTGTCATCAATAGAATTACGGTGAAACACATTCTTAAAATAGTCACGCACAATTCCAGCATAATCGTACGCATGGTTAACCACAGTATCCCCACTTGACCTGTCTCCTTCTTTTCTAACCTCATTCACTCTAAGTTTTGTCCTCCCTTTGCAATCGTATACATGGCGAGATGACTCACCTCGCGTTCCTGTTCCAACATCAGTTAAGGCGACAACACCATCAATATCATATTCTTTCAAAATTCTACGCTTTCGAACTTTTAGACTTTTCTCTAAAGTAATTCGTGCTGCTTCTACTTCATTTTGTGCTAAATTCTCCAAAATATAGTTAGGTACAATAAAACATTTGCAATTATTATGCGTACACCGTTTTGTATGCAAGTTTTACACCCCTTCCTAATAGTAGTAAAAACAACTCGATTAGCTTTCTCTTATTACATTAAGTTGAAACACTTTTTAGTAGAGCTTTTCTAATATCCTAATCTTGCTCGTATATAATTCTTCTACTATTTATATAGTGATTCCTTGTTTCTTTCCTACTTTATATAAACATCGTGACTTTATTTCAAACCCATAAAACCGAAATCTGTATTCCCACGAGCAACTATGGAGAGATGAAATTTTCATTTTGGGAAACAGGAAATTTCTTAACTTGATAGCGATAGGGTCCCGCCCACATTTTAATGAAAATATATGCTAAGTAAATTTCGATATGAAAACTCCCGCCACGTACCTCTTTGAGATTTTCGATAGATCCGAACAATTTACCGACATTTAATCTTATGCTTGTTTTTGGAAAACGAATGTACTTATCTTGGAGTTTACACACTTGATTCGTGAATACAATTTCTTTCATAGATGATTTGATATATCTTGGAATGCGAGGTCTACCCGTAAAAGTGGAAGGATGTTTCATATATGCCTTGATGGATGCAAAAAATGATTTCCAGTTTTGATATAACTTCTTCATAACCGCTTGATTCGTTTGCGCTGGCAAGTTCATATAATCTTGTTGTTTCATTGTTTTAAACAAACAATCTAGATAGTTATACGATAGGAATGATCTCTCTTTTGTAGGGAATGCAAACAAATTACACTTGATTTCGTTCCGTTCTTCTACAGGTTTTTCTTTCTGTTTTTGCACACGTTTTTGGTACGCACGAAGTTGATTTTCATTCATGGTTTCGATGTACATTTGTAATGTATGGAGGACTTCTTGTTGAAGTGGCTGTAATGGTTTACCAGCATGTAAGGCCGTATATACTTGGCGAATATAGAAATTCGTTGTATTGTAGAGATTTTTTGCATTTTGACACATTTCCATGAAGTAGGCGTACAATTTGTGACCTTGCTTAATCCAAATTTGATAGGTTGCATATTCTTTTTCTTTCGTCATGATTTTCACCTCCCTCTCCTCTTTCCTTCATGATACTACAAAACGCCAAAAAAGAACATACATTCGTATCAATACCAAAAATTTTTTATGAATGTAATGGCAATTCATCCCCACCTTAAACCGGGCTATGCCCTGCGCGTTTTGAAGGTGGGGTTTTCTTGCTCATTTTCCGATAAAACGAGCTGATTTTTTACTCTAAGAAAGTTTATAGGCTCCCATCCCAGTAGTGAAATATGTTTTAGCAATTCCTCATTGAAATCATACTTACTCAAATAAACGATATTCCATAAAGGCTTGATGGCAATGGAGCGGGACCCAAATTAAAGTTTTTTAAACCTAATTGGACTTACCATTAAGAGAGCAAGGATTAAGGTAATCCATGCATTACTATATGAAAACAAACTCATACCGGCCAATGGTAATCCAGCAGCTGGGATAGGTAATCCCTTAAAATATCCAATGGTTGGTTTAACACTAAATTTAGCTAATCTTAAAGCACCCATCATTGGAAAAAGGATAAATGCCAAAGAAGTTAAAATAGATGGTGCTGCTATCGAATGAAATAGAAGTGCAGGAGCAACCCCAAAACTAACAATATCAGCTAAGGAATCCAATTCTACGCCAAGTTCACTATTCACTTTTAATTTTCTCGCAATCCTTCCATCAAGAAAATCTAAAACAGCCGAAAAGAAAATAAAAATGGAGGCTACTTCCAAAAAGCCACTCATATTCAAGGTAATTGAAAAAACACCGCACAATAAATTTCCAAGCGTAAATAAATTAGGTACAGCTTTTACTATCCGATTGAACAAGGTTGTCCCCCCTAAGTTGATCAAACTTCCTATTTATGTAGCATTTTCTATATATTCTTCCGTTATTCTTAATAAATACATGACCACTTTACGCTAAGCAAATTTCGACAAGAAAAAAGCCGATTTTCCTGTACGTTAAGGAAAATCGGCTTTTCATTATTCTAAAGGAAGATCGTACTTATTTCATTTTTTATCGTATTTTCATCATTAATAAAAATCATCTTACCCTACTCACTGCTTTCCTTACAAACATATATTTAATTTTGTTTATAAACATCTGCCGCCAACTCTTCCAGTAAAGGCTCGTCTATTACTTCAAAATAACTTCCCTTCTTTTCTAACGCTCCTTTATCACAAAGAGTATTTAATGTTCGCAGTAAATGTCGATAACTCGTCCCTAATAGCTCCGATACTTCAGTTAAATTCCCTTGAAATATCATTGTTTTTTCTCTATCCTCAACCTTTTCACTTGTCGCAAGAATGTAACTCGCTAATCGGCTCTCAAGTGGATAAAGTAAATTAATAGAGCTATTTTGAGCAAGTCTAGCTAGTTTATGGGCTAAAGAATCACAAATAAAGCTTAAAAAAGTTGCGTCATGAAGTAAACGTACTCTAATTTTTTCTAGTGGGATTCCAATGCAATATGAGTCCTCTATCAGTTGAACATTTGAAAAAGTTTTTTGAGAACGGACCAATTCTACATCTCCGATTACTTCAAATCGATTATAAAAAGTTAATAATAAAGATTTACCGTTACTTAAAGTCGTATATACCTTCGCTTTTCCTTCTACAAAGAAGTAAAGGTAAGAAAGCGTTTCATTTTCTCTACATATGTATTCATTCTTTTTAAATAACAACAATTCCATAACAGATTTTATATCGCTACTGAAAAATCCCTCAATATTATTCTTTTGAATATACTCATCTAACTTATGCGGATCATATATTTTTTTCATAAATCCTCCAAATCCCCTCTTTACTATGACATATGTCATAATACCCCTTAATCCAATCATGATAAATTATGATTAAAATTGCAAGGAGGAAACGCTATGTACAAATTACTTTCCGCACTTATTGGTGCTTTTATCGCACTTATGCTTCCATTAAACGGCATCTTAGCAGAAGTTATAGGAAACTATAACGCCAGCGTTCTTATTCATATTGTTGGATTAATTGCGGTTATTATCATTTTACTAGTTGGTAAATTTAAAATTAAGATTCACAAAGGAATCCCGCTCTACTTATATAGCGCAGGAGCTATTGGAGTGTTCACCGTACTATTTAACAATATTAGCTTTTCGGAGCTTGGTGTATCCTTAACAATCGCTTTAGGCTTACTCGGTCAATCGATTACTTCTATTATCATCGATCATTTCGGATTATTAGGAATGAAAGTTGTGAAGTTTGAAAAAAAGAAAATGGTCGGCCTACTACTTATTGCTTCTGGAATTTTTGTCATGAATATTTTTTAACGGAGGGTAAATGATGTTATATATATGTATTGCCATTTTAGCTGGATGTTCCATTGTAATCGCAAGAGTAATTAATGCAAACTTAGCAACTCAAATTGGAATTTTCCAAGGTACTTTTTTCAACTATATCACTGGTCTAGCTTTTTCTTTTCTATTTTTAGTTTTTAGTAATGAATCTTTTAATATGTCCTACACGACATTGCAATCCATACCGTTTTTCGCTTATTTAGGAGGATTAGTAGGTGTTATCGTAATTGGATTATCAAACTATATTATCCCTAAAATATCTTCCTTCTATTTGACATTACTCATTTTTATTGGTCAATTAAGTATGGGAATTATCATTGATTTTTTCAATTCACATGAACTATCGGTTGGTAAGATCGTTGGAGGTTTATTAGTATTAATGGGACTCACATATAATTTAATCATTGATCGAACAGATATATCTGTTCAAAATAAGAAACAAGCCTACTGAGGCTTGTTTTTTATTTTCATATTTACTCTGTCTTATTTAATAACTTCTTTTCCACCCATGTATGAGCGCAATACTTCCGGAATCATAACTGACCCATCTTCTTGTTGGTAATTCTCTAAAATCGTTGCTACTGTGTGCCCTACCGTAATCCAGAACCATTTCATGTATGCGCAAATTCTGGTTTTGCTCCTTGTGTACGACCAAAACGAATACCTGCACGGCAAGCTTGGAAATCTTCACAGTTTGAACAAGAAGAAATTTCTCGATATGTTCCATAGCTCAGTAACCATACTTCAATATCATATGTTTTTGCAGATGGGAATGCCATATTGGCTGTACATAATGTAATTACTCGATAAGGTAATTGCAGCAATTGTAATACTTTTTCCGCATTAGCTGTTAATTTTTCTAATTCGTCGTATGATTCTTTTGGTTTTGTATATTTGACCATTTCAACTTTTCTTCAATTAAAGCGCCCGATTGTTGAAGATCATTGCTTATTCAATATGAGCACCCGTTAATTCTACAAGGGGTTTTGGCAGAAAATCGCAGTTTTTCTGCCAAGGCCCCTACAATAAATTAATTTAAATTTATCGATTTATATTCTTTGTCATACCAATGGTAAATTTCTTAAATCCAAAAGTTTCATAATATGTTTCCAAACTTTCTACACACATAAGTTGAGGAATTACTCGATTTTGCTCACAATGTTGAATAATTCGATTCACCATTTCTTTTCCGATTCCCTCAGACTGATAGCTTGGTAGCACACACACTCCACATACAATTCCAGTAATTACACCATCCGAAATAACACGTCCCATACCTACTAATTGTTGCTTATCAAAAGCATATATTGCATACCAACTTTGATTACACATTTGTTCCAATTCATTAACTGTTAATTTAAGTGAATTCCATCCTAAAGATTCATATAGGGTCAGTAATTGCTCAAAGTTATCAGGGGGCTCAATCGTATAATGTATAGATTTTTCCATATAATCACCTCCTGGATTTTGTATATTACATTTTAACATCAACACATGAATTTATATTTTCACATAGCTTCTTCCATTAACTTGTCCCCGTTACTTGAAGAAGAAACCGCATTATCATTGTTCCAGTAACGCATCCGATTGTTAAACCATCCAACATTGTTTGCGAACTACGAAGTAAAGGCTAAGTTTATTTGCTTTTATTTTTACCAAATTTCTCATTACCACGTTTAAAGTTACCCGTAATTTTAGCTAACAATAACTGTACTTCAGTTATATTATCTTCAACTTCTTTGATTCTTGCTATAAGACGCTCTGCCTCTCTATCCTTTACAATTTTAATTTGTTTACCTCCGTAATAGATTACTACCGTTCCTTTTTTCGTTATTTGATAAGCAAAAGGTTCTTTACTTAATCTGTTTCGTTTATCTATTTCGCTCACTGCACCGTCTCCCTACTTATTTTAGTTTCGAACATTACATTCAAAAAAATCAGTTTGTTCACTTGTTTTCTTTTAATATTTTATTCACAGTTTGTGTTAACTACGACATAAAGAGAGATGGATTTTCATTTCTCTTCTTACATTAAATGGCCCTTTAATGGAATAACATAACTTGCGGTTTTAGAGATTGTTTTATCAATCACATTAGTAGGTGAAGATTGTTTCCACGATGTAATAGTTTTATAAGTACTAACCATTAAACATTAATTTTCAAATACCTAGAATTAAAAGGCATAGTATGCATAGCAGCATAAGAAATAAAAGGGGTAAAGAAAACTTTAGTATGGAGGGAATACCCCATGCCCATCAAGTTAAGAAAATAGATTACCCCAAAACGATAAAAATGATGTGTAGAGATAATAAAGTTATTTAATTTACAAAAAAATCGTTTAAAAAATATGTTAAGTGACAATAAAGTTGTTTAAAAAATACCAATCATTGTATTCAACAATCGAGCGTTTTTTCTTGATGTATCGGGTCAGATTGTTGAGTAACTTATTTTCAAAATAAATTGATTATTTATGTTTAAATTTATAGAGGAGATTGTGAATAAATGTACTTAAACTAAAGGGGCAGGATAGTTCAATAAAGCCCGTCCTGTTTCGCTTCCCTGGCCTATAACTTGAATTGGTACTCATTTATATTAACCAAAATGAATATCTATTGTTGAAACTATATTAACTAGGGAGGAATCTTCATGGGATACTTTGTTACCGTAGAGTCAGGTGTGAATTTATATGTAGAAGATATTAACCCCGGGGGAAATAAGACCATCGTATTTTTACATGGCTGGCCGTTAAGCCATAAACAGTTTGAATATCAGTTTAATGTTCTTCCTGCTATGGGCTATCGCTGTATTGGTATAGACTGGAGGGGATTTGGCAATTCGGATAAACCAATGAGCGGCTATACTTTTAACAGACTTGCAGATGATATCCGCACAGTAGTTGGTACACTTCAAATAAACAATTTTACTCTTGTGGGTCACTCTACCGGTGGGTCTATCGCAATTCGATATATGTCTCGTCACAATGGTTTTAGGGTATCAAAGCTTGTTCTTATTGATGCGGCCGCTCCAATTGGATTTACCGCAGAAACTGCTAATAACTACCTTAAAGAAACCTTAAATGATCGGCCTAAAATGATGCAGGACGTAACAGATGGCTTTTTCTTTCAGTATATAACTAAACCATTTTCGGACTGGTTTTTGCAAATGGGGCTACAAGCAGCAAGTTGGTCGACAGCTGCTATTATAACTACATTAAGAGATGAGAAGCTACATGCGGATCTTCCAAAAATTAATGTTCCTACTTTAATCGTTCACGGCATTCATGACAAAGTTATTCCATTTGCACAAGCTCAGGAACTAAATGAAAAGATAAGAAATTCACAGCTTGTTCCGTTTCAATATAGTGGTCATGGCCTTTTCTGGGAAGAACGCGAGAAATTTAACCAACTATTGGCACAATTTATTTAGTTAAAAATTTGACCTAAATTCAAATAAACAGAGGACGATAGCGTAATAATCGAGTACGCTTTACGGACAGTAAAATATTTGCTGTAATTATTAGACTCAATACAGTGTTGAACAAAAAGATATGTTAGTTCAACCAGCTAATGGGCTGCAATTATAATCATTATCTTAATCTTCCGCAAAAGAGTGCGATTGTTAATTAAAACTTAGATTTCAAACGACTTTATTGTTATATTTTTTAGTGTAGTGAAGTATCTCGCATCGAGATTAAACAACTATATTTTTAACCCCGTCCCAAATTTAGAACGGGGTTATGCTTGTTTGAGCTTTTAAAATTAAATAACTTTATTGTCATTTTACAAATGAACTTCTTTGCTATAAAAGACAACAAATTTTCGTTTTGGGGGCATTATAAAATTTTAACTTGATGGCGATGGGGAATACCCCTATATTAATAGAAATAAGTATGGTTATAATTCCCAAATCATTTAACATTTAAAAGGAGGTAAAAACATGAGTGAACAGATACTGAAAGTAAATAAAGTAGATATATGTACAGAAAGTTTTGGAAATCCTAAGGATCCTGCTATGCTTTTAATCATGGGAGCGATGTCTTCATTAGACTGGTGGGATGAGGACTTCTGCCTCCGCCTTGCAGATCAGGGGAGATTTGTCATTCGGTACGATCATCGTGATTTGGGACGATCCGTCACTTATGAACCTGGGACTTCTAACTATACAATAACGGACATGGCTGACGATGCGGTTGGAGTCCTGGATGCTTATTCCATAGAGCGGGCCCATATCGTTGGAATGTCCCTGGGCGGTTTGATTGGTCAGATTCTTGCCCTGAGATATCCAGAACGCATATTTACGCTTACCCTAATTGCATCAAGTGTATTCGGAACTGAGATGGAAAAACTGCCTCCAATGGATAAAAGCATACTGGATTACCATGCGAAAAGTTCTTCCATAGATTGGTCAAATCGTGAGGCGGTCATTTCCTATCTGGCGGGTGGATGGAAAACTTTATGTGGTTCCAAACCGTACGAGGAGGTAAGAATATATAAACTGGCGGAAAGAGAGGCTGCCCGAGCTAAACAGCTGCCGAGCAGATTCAATCATGCCATGCTGCAAGGCGGAGGCGAGTATTACGATAGAATGGGTGAGATCGGCGTACCTGTCCTCATTATTCATGGCACAGCAGATCCAGCTCTCCCATACGAGCATGGACTTGCTCTTGCGAAAGCTATTCCCCATGCTGAATTAGTAACTCTTGATGGATCAGGTCATGAGATTCATAGTGAAGACTGGGACCAAATTATAGACTCAGTTGTAAGTCTTAGTTCGCGATAAAAAATTAGTGATTTCACTTTTTATATTAAAAGATACCTTATTAAATTTTATACCTGTTGTATACTAGCCAATCTATATGAAGTGCGCAAAAACACCAATCCCTTATGGTTCAAGGGATTGGTGTTTATTCATATTTTATCGTTTATACAGTTTTATACATTGTAGATGAATCGAAGTTTTTGGTTTTTTCAGAATCCTGTTAGCATGAAAAAATCAAGTTTCATGTAATCTCTTATTCAATATTATGGCCCTTTAATGGAACAACTCTATTATCACTCAACAGTTTCTTAATTAACCATGAAAACGGTTTAACTTTTATAAACAGTTCATCTTTTTCAAAACGGTTCAACTTTATTTCAAGGATACAATAGCAGCATGATTATTCCGATTTTAAAGTACGTAATGGTAGTTTAATAAACTAATATATTAACGAATTCTAGCCTTACGGAAGCCATCAAATACACTGATTGCTGTAAATAAAATAAAGATGAAAATTCCACCGCCAACTATCCATGTTTCAAATTGATTAGCTGTTATGGTAAATAAATTAGTCATATACGTAATAAAATCTTGGGTTATCACGTTCGGATTTGTTACTATAACAATGAATACAATGGTTGCGATAAGCTGGAGTGCAGCATTACAAATTGCAATTCCTTTTGTCCATTGCCCCTTTAATAATTTATAAAGAGCTAATGCTATTTCGAGACCAATTACAACAAGAACGATTGGCCAATATCCAAGTAAAACTTCCTGATTAAAAGTTGGGGTCACGAATTCAAGTACGTCTCTACTGCGTTCATATACACCTACAAGATGATTTGCATAAAAATAAAAAGTTGACCAAATCGCAGTCCACATTAAACTTACAAATACTTCGCCCTTTGAAATCGCTTTTTTCTTAGGAATATTATGGATATTTTTCAAATCATCAGGTGTCCATTTTTTAAAGCTTGCTGTTAATGGCTCCTCATCTCTTCCTTTATCTGCTCTTTCCAAAATAGCAAACACAAGTGTTAGCCAAAAGAATACGTGGATCCCTACTTCAATGATGCTCCCTATTCCTTTGCCTATAAGACTAAAAACAATACTTATAACCGCTTGTTCTCCACTATATCCAATAAAATGTTCGGCAATCACCGAGATTAACGAAATGACAGCGGCAATCGGTAAAATCATTTTTAGTAGCGTCACATATCCATCAAAATAGCGGGGACCAATTAAGTGCGTTGGCCAGTCTCGATAACCATTAGCCATTGTGACTGGGCTCCCTAATTTTTCAAGAACCGCCTTTACATCTTCTTCACTGTAATCATCAGGCAGCATATCCTCTATGGTTGACCGTAACTCTAGAGCAATATCCTCACGATTTTTTTCAGGTAGCCTCCGAGTAACTTCTTTTATATAAATCTCAATCAGATTCATCGTCTTCCTCCTTTTTTAATAAGCTATAGAGCTCTTTCGAATTCTTAAGCCATTCCTTTTTTAACTGTAAAAAGATCTCCAATCCATATTCACTTAAAACATAAAACTTACGGGGTCTACTCTCAGATGTATCCCAACTACTCGTCACTAATTCCTGTTTTTCTAATCGGCGAAGCAATGGATATAAGGTACTTTGTTCAATGGTAATGCCTGATTCCTCCAATAATTGAACAAGTGAATATCCATACTGGGGTGTTCGTAATTGACTTAAAACGGCTAATGTCAACGTTCCTCTCCTAAGCTCTGTCATCAATGAATTCAATAACGTACTCATTCACCCACCTCATTTTTTATATACTATATGTCATACAGTGTATACTTTATGCTATGCATCATACAGTATTGTTGTTACAACATTATTTGAAATTAAATGCCCTTTTAAGAAATAACAAGAAAAATTGTAAGAAAGGTACATAAAAAAACAACATTTGCATTCAAACGCTGTTTTCTCTATCATTTCATTATTTTGGTTTACTTTATCGAAAAATTGGCAAGAAAACTCCATCTTCAAAACGTGCAGGGCATAGCCCAGTTTAAGGTGGAGATGAATTGCCATCGCATTTGTAAAAATATTTTCGCTGTATTACGAATATATGTTCTTTTCGGCTGTTTTGTAGTATCATGAAGAAAAGTAGGAGGTGAACATGATGACAAAAAAAGAATATGCAACCTATCAAATTTGAATCAAGAAAGGTCATAAATTGTACGCCTACTTCATGGAAATGTGTCAAAATGCAAAAAACCTCTACAACACAACAAACTTCTACATTCGCCAAGTGTATACGGCTTTACGTACAGAGAAAACGTTACAGCCCCTTCAACAAGAAGTTCTCCATACATTACAAACACATATTGAAACCATGAATGAAAATCAACTTCATGCATACCAAAAACGCCTGCAAAAACAAAAAGAAAAACCTGTTAGCGAACAGAAAGAAATGAAATGTAATCTGTTCACATTACCAACAAAAGAGAAATCATTTCTATCCTATAACTTTCTAGATTGTTTGTTTAAAACAATGAAGCAACAAGACTATATAAACCTACCATCACAAGTGAATCAAGCCGTTATGAGAAAGCTTTACCAAAACTGGGATTCATTTTTTGATTCCATGAAAAAATACAAAAAACATCCTTTCACTTTTACTGGCAGACCTCGCATTCCCAACTATATCAAATCATCTATGAGAGAAGTTGTATTCACGAATCAAGTATGTAAACTCCAAGATAAGTATATTCAGTTTCCAAAAACAAGCATAAAATTAAATATCGGTAAATTGTTCGGACATATCGAAAATCTGAAAGAGGTACGTGTTTCTCCTGCTTATGGAAAGTTTAAAGTGGAAATTGTAACAGAACAATCCGATTCAGTACTTAAGTATGTAGACAATAATCGCTATATGAGTATTGATTTAGGAATCAATAACATTGCAACTATCATAACGAATACAGGGGCTACTCCTGTGTTAGTAAAGGGCAATGTCATCAAAAGCATGAATCAATACTACAACAAGCAAAAGGCTTATTTAACGGGTATTCTTCGTCATGGAAAAGAACCAAAAGAAGGGCCACACACATCCAAGCGTTTAGAGAGGTTGCATGAGAAACGGTTTCTCAAAATAAAAGATTTCTTTCACAAAATCAGTTACCACATTGTTCATTTTGCAGTTCAACATGAGATTTCTATGATTGTGATCGGGAAAAATACATCATGGAAACAAAACAGTGATATGGGAAACCGACAGAATCAATCCTTTTGCCATATCCCGCATAATCTACTCATTGAAATGATCACCTATAAAGCAAAACGAAAAGGTATTACTGTACAAATAGTGGAAGAATCGTATACAAGCAAGGCATCCTTTCTAGATAATGATGCGATCCCTACTTACGGTGAGGAAGACATTCCTGTATTCAGTGGGAAACGGATTAAACGCGGCTTGTATCGTACAAAGGAGAACAAACTACTGAACGCAGATGTGAATGGTTCCTATAATATCTTAAAAAAAGCAGTTCCAAAGGCATTTGCCGATGGGATAGAGGGGTTGTGCCATCAGGCAGCTGTGTCAACTCCACTCGTGTTAAGCATCTCTTGAAGGTGATACACGAGAAACCCCCACTTCAAGATCCGAAGGAGATAAGTGGCGGGAGTTTTCATCAGAAGGCTATATTACTTTTTTCTTTGTTCCATTTAAACAAAGAAGTCACCTCATTCATTCGCTTTTAGATAAATGAAAAAAGCATAAACAAATAAATCCTCATCATATTTTCAAAAAGTATGATGAGGATTTGAATGTAGTCTATACCTTTTTCTTGTTTAGTCTATGACTTTATTGTAATTACACAATAATCACGCTTGCATAACCAGACCATTTGGACGAAGGCGACTCATCATAATTTCATCAATAAATTTACCGTTTGCTTTTAAACTCCCCTTCTTTGTTCCTTCTTCTATAAAACCAAATTTTTCATACAACGCTTGTGCACCAGGATTTGTTTCGAGAACGCCAAGTTCTATCCTTTCAAGCATTAGCCAATTGTCCGTAAGATCGAGAATTTTTGTGAGTAATGCTTTCCCAATTCCTTTTTTATGATATTCACTATCTACACCGATAAATATATCTCCCGAATGCGATCTTCGTCCTTGTCCTTGCGTTAAACCTACAAATCCAACAACATTACCATCAAACTCCGCAACAAATTCAAATTGATTATGTCCTAAGTTACAAATTCTATTTTCCATAGCATCTACTCTCATACTCGGCATGAAAACCATATATGGCAAAACTGCATCTTGTATACAAATACGATGAATTGCGCTAGCATCCTGTATCTGAACGGGACGAATAGTTACTTCCATTACAACATCTCCTTCAACTAAAAAATAAGATTGTTTTGGGATATTCTATACACAATGTAAAGATTCCTATCTAGGGCTATGGAAAAGATTCATGAATCACTATTATTGAATTTCTTTCACAGACTTTTAAAATGCATAAAAAACTATTAGTGTAGCTTTGAAATAAAGTCATGATGTTTATAAAAAAGTTACGATGTTTAAAACAAAGTCGCGACGTTTATAAAAAAGTTGCGATGCAATACGTTATCACACACTTTTTATCAAACTTAATTCAAAAGCTACAGAGGGCATTAAAAAAGTCTATTTCACAATAAAAAGAAGCTGATTACCTACTATATGTAGATGATCAGCTTCTTTTTATTTTCTATATATTTACGCATTTTTGATCAAACTTTTTTATAAAACGAAAAGTTCATCCAAAAAGAAAAGAATCCATTTTGATTAATCTTTTTTCAAAATGGATTCTTTTCGGTTCTCACTAAATAAGGGTTTGCAAAACATTTCTGATCAAACTTTATTCCAAACCAACATCCGGATCAATGGAAGCAAGTTGATTTGCCCATTTAGCAATATTTGCTGCAGGATTGCTTCCGTCGGCAGGATAGTCCGTAATATGATACCAGCTAATCGTACGTTTTTCGCCAGCTTTCATGCTAGCATCAAATGATGCTCCGAAGATATATCCAAAAGCACTTAATCCGGAGGGCTGATCCTTCGTCCAAGCAATTCCATGAGCAGGGGTGGAGATGGCAGTTTTCGGTCCGTCATAAATATAGTTTCCAGTCCATCCTGAAGTCATGAAGCCGGGATTTGTTTTCGTAATCCCTGGAACAAACGCTGTGTCATCTGCACTGTCTGGATCAAGCAGGTATTGGAAATAACCATTGAAATCCTTCTCACCCGTATTCTCCAATTCGAGCGTAAACTTTACCACCGGTGCATTTGGAAGTGCCCGATACGTAACAGAAGCTTTAATAGAAGGATCTATTTGTGCCTGTCCGGATGCCTGGATGGTATCGCCAACCGTTTCGATATTCGATAATGACAGCCACTCTCCATCACGGTTCCAAGGACGCTTTGGATCGTTCATTGTCGGTGAAAGGATCCATTCACTCCAATCGAGCGTTTCCAGTGCGTTGTCATCAAGCAAGGCAATGTCCCCAAGCCAGCCTGGCTGAAATGTACCTGCCAGGTTATTAGCGCCAATTTGTGAGGAAATCGTCGCTTGGATGCGATTATTCATGATATAGTGATAGGTTTGTCCCGTCATGGCATCGAGCCGCGGGCTTCCAGCATTAAAATCCGGCGCTTCCAGGGACATTCCTGCCACAGGTGCTGTGATTTCACTTATTTTAAATGCAACTGTTTTCACTTCCCCGCTGGCAACTTCTACGGAAACTGGCGCACCGCTTTGATAGCCCCTACGTTTAGCTGTAAGAGAATATTTGCCAGGCTGCAGTCCGATAAGGTATTGTCCGTCAGCATTTGTTGTAGAAACCTGGCTGTTTCCTTGGCTGTCTGTCGCAACAATCGTTGCCCCTCCAATCGGTTCTCCTGTTACACTGTCCGTTACCTGTCCAGATAGTCTCGGCCAGCGTTGTGCAGCCTTTCCTCCTGGAGTAAAGGCGTACAGGTTCCCGTCTAATGCTCCCACAACTAACGTATTTCCGGAAATAGCCGGGGAAGAAGCTACCCATGCTCCTATTTCGTGCTCCCATAAAGGTTGTCCGGTTAATTTGTCAAATGCATGAAGTTTTCCATCGTTCGAGCCGATAAATACAGTTTCACCACTAACCGCCGCAGAAGAAATAATCCCACCCTTCGTGCGATAGCTCCACTTCTTTGTACCAGTGGCTGCATCGAACGCAGCTACGTTTCCATCCGGGAATCCCATATACACCACTCCATCCGCTACTGCAGGAGAGGATCCAGTTGTATCGCCAGCAATATAGGATGAATCCGGGCTCTTGTAACGCCATAGCTCTTTGCCCGTAGCTGCATCAAGAGTAACCAGCAAACCGCCGCCGTACCCCATATATATCCGTCCATCCGAGATAGAAGGCATAGAGTGCATCCAGCCGCCAGCAGGTTTTTTCCTCCATAATTCTTTACCGGTTGAAGCGTCAAGTGAGATCAGCCAGCCGCCATCTCCTCCAACATAAATTTTCCCGTCCTGAACGACAGGAGTGGATTCTACAATCCAGCCGCCAGCTAAAGGAACATTCCATATTTCTGCACCTGTGCGGGCATCAAGAGCCATCATTTTACCGCCGCTGCCTGTGCTGTATGCCTGGTAGACTACTCCATCTACTACCGTTGGAGAATAGTACATCCAAGCGCGCTGTACTTCATCCTTCCCAACAGTCTTTTCCCAAATTACCTCTCCGGTTTCTGCATTCATGGCATAAAGTGTACCGCGAATCGACGAAGCATATACAATTCCGTCTGCAACAGCAGGCGAAGCTTGTACCTGTGCGTCTGCTTTTACTTCCCACCGCTTTTTTCCTGTCTCAAGGTCAACTGCATGGATAGCGTGATGCTCATTACCGCTTTCATCACGTGTACCAATATAAACCACACCATTTGAAATGGCAGGTGACGAAGTAAGGATTGTTCCAGGTGTACGGTATGTCCAATCAAGGCTCAGACCAGCTGCAAGTGTATCTTTTGCCTCCCCGGTATGCTGGGCATTGCCGTGGAACATCGACCAGTCTGTTCCCTTCTTCGGTTTAATCCGAGTTTCATTATCAACAATGCTAAACGTATTATTTTTAACCCAAGTCTTGCCCCCATCATCTGTTACTCTAACTTCAATGGCATGCTGACCTTTGTCTGCTTTTCCAGCATCCCATTGATCATACCAGGCCATACCGCTGCTTTGCTTTAGCTTTCTCCACGAACCGCCATCAATACGGTATTCAACCTTAGTGACGTTACTTGTTGTGTTATAGGCATTTACCAAAATGTCCATTTTTCCTTGTGGAACTTCGCTGCCTGCTGCAGGATGAACAATCGCCGCGCTTTGCTTCACGTCATACATTTTATATTGCTCTTCCTGCTTGTCTCCCTGGAAGGTAACCATGCGGAATCCGTTCGGCATCTGGTCAATCGTATAGGCACTAGAAACGGTTGTCACATGGTTAGCGCCTGGAATTGTGTCCTGGGCTACATCATTGACGTGAGTATGTCCTACCATCACCAAGCGCGTATGATATTGGCTAAGAAGATCAATAAATTGCTTCGTATTTTCTGGCGTCGGGGTTTCTGGAGTATTCATCGGTTTGTGAACAAATACAACAACTTCTTTGTCTTTTGCATTCAGTTCAAGATCCTGTTTTAACCACTCGAATTGATCAGTTTCTTTGAAACCCAATACATTTTCTAATGTTACAAAGTGTCTATTGCCATAATCGAATGAATACCACTCCGGTCCAAGATAAGTACGGTAACGGTTAATTCTCGTTTGATAATCCGTTCCCGGCCCAAAATCATGGTTCCCAACTGCCGGATAAACCGGGAGAGAAGATGTTGCCGTACTCGCAGTATAATCCTGGAATTCTGTTGGGTCTGCCCGGTTGGTCAAATCCCCGCTTACGGCGATGAATGCCGGATTTCCGGTTGATTCATTGATTTGTGCTAACTGATCTGTGAAGCGTTCACGATTATTTGCAGTACCTGCCTGGACGTGAACATCGGCAATGTTGACAAAGCTGAAATTAGGATTGCTGCTTTCCGGCGTATGTAGGAGACCAAAGTTTTGCTCCTTTGTTTCCCCAGGCTGCACATTGCCAAGCTGTCTGTAAAACTGAGGTGTCTTGTTTTTGTCAGTCGGTACGCTGTATCCACTTGGGGTTGTTACAAAAACAATATCGTCCTGACGTCTATCTGTATCAATCGTTAACGTATAGTTTCCTTGATCATCTGTAACCGTTATATTTTTACCGTCAGATACGGAAACATGCGGAATGCCCTCCTCGTTCCCATCACGGCTCCCATTTCCGTTTTTGTCAGCGAAGACTGTACCCTTTATAGTTGCTGTAGGATTTTCCGCTACAACTGGTTTAACTACAGCAGCAAAAGCGAGGCCGCACATTACAACTGCAGCAACAGGTTTAAGTTTTTGTTTTATATTTTTCCCTTTGGCTTCTATTGGCTTCATGATTTCTCCTCCTGATTTTTATATAAATTCCCCCGATAATTTGAACCTCAATAAGTAATGTTCGTACCACCACCTTAAAAGCTTAGTTATTTTATCAAGCGAAGAAACGCTCGAAATACCAAATCAGCCCGATTCCAAAAATACCAGCCGTCGCTGCTACCTGTACGACAGTGGACCATTGAAACCTGCGGATATACACAAGTAAAGGAAATAAAATCAGAATAATTAAGGCTTGTCCTGCTTCTACACCAACGTTGAATGACAAAATCGATAACAGTGATCTCCAGGTCACGTCGTTAGCAAGCTGTAAAGCACTAGCAAAGCCAATCCCGTGGATAAGTCCAAACCCAAATACAACTGCAAATCGATATTTTGATGAAAAGCCAAAATAATTTTCTACTGCTACAAATGCAATACTTAGAGCAATGAGCGGTTCGACAATGGCTGCAGGGAAGTGAATCAATTTTAACGCTGTTAAGCCAAGAGTAATACTGTGGGCTAAGGTAAATACAGAAATTACTTTTAGAACGTCCGTTATTCGGCGGGCTCCAAATACGAGTGCTATAACAAAAAGGATATGATCATAGCCGATCATGATATGGTGGAAACCGAGTTGAACAAAGCGAAAAAACTGTCCTGCTGCGCTATCCTTTCCGACGTTGAGTTCCCTGTCTTCTGTATTGAAAATAAATTGGCCTTTTTTATTTTCTAAGTCGTATGAAGCGATATTTCGATGCATCGTATCATTGTCATCGAAGAAAACACTATAATGTATTTGAATGGAAGATTTGGCTGAAGGAGCTGGAAATTCAAGCCCAATTTTGGCATACTCCCGTCCCACCCTGCGTTCAATCTTTGTTGAATTAACGGAGCCTTTTGCTTTCGCTCCATCGGTGAATACCTCAACATGGGAATCAAGGTATTCAGCTACAGCATCACGATGTTTTTCTAATGCTGTATTCAGCATCTCTTCCCGATCCCCTGGACTAACACCAAAATCAATCAGCCTCCCCAGTTCGAAAAAATCAAGCTGCAATTCTACATGAAGCTTATCCCTATCCATCGTAATTTTCGAATACCCTTCACTGTTATCAGTGTGGGCAGATGCATTAATAGGCAAAAACATTAATGTGATAAAGGAAAATAACGCAGCGAACCCAACTACTATTTTTTTCAAAGTCTCTCACACCTTTAATCTAGAAATTTAACAATCAAAAAGTATTTGTTAATTAAAAGCGTAAGATATTTTTGTAAAGTAAATATAAAGTAAATGTTTAAATATTATTAATATTTCGTATCTTAAAAAGGATAAATAGACTAGAGATTCGAATCCTGTAATCTCTAGTCATTAATATTGCACCAAATAGGGGGTGAGGTAGCATCTAACGATTCCACCGCCATCTGTCCAATAAATGGAAATCACATTCGGGATATTGTGGCTTTAAAATAAAGTTACGACGTTTATAAAAAAGACGCGATGTTTTGAATAAAGTCACGATTTTTGTAAAAAATTTGCTATACTTTTCCTCTTCCAATTAAAGAATTCTAAGTGATTTTCAATCAAACTTTTTTATAAAAACTTATATCCAACTGAAATAAAAAACGCTCATTTTGATCAATCTTTTTTCAAAATGAGCGTTTTTTTGTTATTAAATCAACGTTTGTAGCTACGTTTTAATCAAACTTTATTTCAAAGCAACAATTAGTACCTAAAAGTAGATTGAGTTTATTTCATTTTTTATCATTCTTAAAGGATTTTAATCAATCTTAATAGATACTTAAACAATAAAGAAGCTGAATCAAATATTGTTGAAAAACGACTTCTCGAGTCAGCTTTTCTTTTTAAATTGTTCATCAAAATTCTAGAAAACTTGAGAAATAAATTATTTGAATTTTCAGTATTCTAATAATAGAAACTTAATGCTACCATTAAGCTACTCTCTTTTTAAAAATTTTTGTTAGGGGGAAAAAATGATGAAGAAAAAGAGTCTAGCACTTGTGTTAGCAGCTGGAATGGCAGTGGCAACATTTGGAGGGACAAGCTCTGCGTTTGCAGATTCAAAGAACGTACTTTCCACAAAGAAATATAATGAGACGGTACAGTCTCCAGAGTTTGTATCGGGCAATCTAACAAGTGCATCAGGAAAGAAGGCAGAATCTGTTGTATTTGATTATTTAAACACTGCTAAAAAAGATTATAAACTAGGCGAAAAAAGTGCAGAAGAATCCTTTAAAGTACAAAAGATTATAAAAGACCCTGTTGGAGAAGCAACAGTTATCCGTTTACAGCAAATATATGAAGGTGTACCAGTATGGGGATCTACTCAAGTAGCTCATGTTGGGAAAGATGGTGTATTAAAGGTTGTATCAGGAACAGTTGCACCTGATTTAGATAAGAAAGAGAAATTGAAGAACAAAAATAAAATTGAAGGAAAAAAAGCGATTGCAATCGCACAAAAAGATTTAGGATTTACCCCAAAATATGAAGTAGAGCCGTCTGCGGACTTATATGTATATCAAAATGGTGAGGAAACAACATATGCATATGTTGTAAAATTGAATTTCTTAGATCCAGAGCCAGGAAACTATTATTATTTCATTGAAGCTGATAGCGGTAAAGTTTTAAACAAATATAATACAATCCACAATGCAACAAATGACAATACGGCTCCAAGTAAACCTGTAACAGGTACAAGTACAGTAGGAACCGGTAAAGGGGTATTAGGCGATACAAAGTCTATTAATACAACACTCTCTGGATCTAGTTATTATTTACAAGATAATACACACGGTGCAACAATTTACACATACAATGGGAACAACCGGACAAGATTGCCGGGAACGTTATGGGCAGATACAGATAACGTCTTTAATGCTAAATCCGATGCAGCGGCAGTGGATGCACATTATTATGCAGGTGTAACATATAATTATTACAAAAACACCTTTAACCGCAATTCTTATAACGATGCTGGTGCACCGTTAAAATCTACGGTTCACTATGGCAAAAATTATAACAATGCCTTCTGGAATGGATCGCAAATGGTCTATGGTGATGGAGATGGATCTACATTTATTGCATTTTCCGGTGGTATCGATGTTGTCGGACATGAGTTAACACATGCCGTGACAGAATATAGTTCAAACCTCATTTATCAAAATGAGTCTGGTGCGTTAAATGAAGCATTCTCTGACATCTTTGGAACATTAATAGAATACTATGATAACCGTAATCCAGATTGGGAAGTTGGTGAAGATATTTATACGCCTGGTCAAGCTGGGGATGCGCTTCGTTCTATGAGCGATCCAACAAAATATGGTGACCCAGATCATTACTCTAAACGTTATACTGGAACGAGCGATAATGGCGGCGTTCATACAAATAGCGGTATTATCAATAAAGCTGCTTACTTATTAGCAAATGGCGGTACACATTATGGTGTAACAGTGAATGGCGTTGGTAAAGATAAAGTAGGTGCAATTTACTATCGTGCAAATACAGTATACTTAACTGAATCTGCAACTTTTAGTCAAGCGCGTGCTGCCTTAGTACAAGCAGCAGCTGATTTATACGGCGCAAACTCTGCAGAAGTGGCAGCTGTGAAGCAATCATATGATGCAGTTGGTGTAAAATAGGTTCCACTCCCCTTTATATAATGAAAGAGGCTNNAGCCTCTTTCATTATATAAATAAAAAAGAAGTGCTTTTTTCTGATATAATCAAGTCACCACAACCAAACCAATCAAAAGGAACGATTCTCTTATGTTTATAACAAAATCCCTATGTATGCTACTCTTTTATCAATAATAGAATTCAACGAAACCTTTTCTCGATTTTATTTGATACCTTCAAATGCATAGAAAGCTAATGTTTTGTTGATATCGGAATTTATTTTTAACCTCTCATATAAGGATGGCATTAATTCATTTACCCTTTCACTATTTGCCCACCTTACTTCAACAATATCATTATCAGGGTCATTGATGTTTATTTCACCATCAATGATTTTTGCATGAAAAGTAATGATTAAAGCATGATGACCTCTTTCTTCGAAGAACATTTCTCTAACGGAACTCAACCCGGTAACAACAACTTTAAATCCCGTTTCTTCTTTTACTTCACGGATTATAGCCTGTTCTAAAGTTTCTTCTCCTTCAACTGCTCCGCCCGGAAGACTCCAATAAAAAGAATCACCCTTTATGTTTTTTACTATTAATATATTCTCATTATCATCATAAATTAAAGCTGAAACCACGTTAACTCTTTCCAAAACCAACTCCCCCTTTTGAAATTATTTCCTACTGATAACTATATCAATTATACTAAAATCAAAGTAAAGAATACATTAATAGACTCGATTAATTCTTTAAAAAGGAGGACTTAAAAGGAGCAAGCGCATGTTACAAGATATAAAACTAGTACTCTTTGACTTGGATAATACCCTATTTTCGTTTGTCATCTATTATACGCAAGCCACCAAATATTCATTTAATGCTCATAAAGGATACCAAAACGAATAAAAAATTGTGAGTTTCAAATAAATAGCAATAATCAAAATGCAAATCCCAATAAGAATAGCCATATAATCAAGAGGCTGCATTTTCGTCCTATAGTACCATGTTCGCTTCTCCTTTTTTCCAAAACCGCGTAAATCCATAGCATTCGAAACCGTATCAATTCGATCCAATGAATGTATCACAAGCGGCCAAAAAATCGTCATTCGATTTTTAATGCGTTGAAAAAGAGTTGCTTCTCCTTTATGAAATGGAATTCCCCTTGCTTCCTGTGCATGTTTAATGAGTTCGTATTCCGTTTGTATATTCGGAATGTAGCGCAGTGCAATATTAACTGCATAAGCAATTTTATAAGGCAGTCCAATTTTGTTTAAGCTGCTTGCAAATTGACTCGGGTGTGTTGTGTAAATAAAAATAAGTGTAAACGGTAATAAAGTAAAATATTTTAATGATAGTGTCATTGCATAAAAAAGAGTTTCTAGTGTAATAGTTGCATAGCCAATATGGAGAAGTGGCGTATATGTACCAGTTACCTCCGATCCATGTGTTGGGGTAATGAGTAAAATCATGATGGAATTCAAAATACTAAATGTGAAAATAACACTAAAAATAATGAACATGCTGCGCGTTGGAATTTTGGCGATGCCTAGTAGTATGCATCCGATTAGAAATAAGCATAATAAAATACGAAAATCAAAGAATAGGAATGTGAGAATCATCCATATAATAAATAGGATTAGTTTTACAGCACCATCCATACGATGGAAATATGATTTTTCTTCTATATATAGTGTCCCCATCTTACTCATGAATGATCCCCCCTCCTTGCTTCCATATAAGATTGAACAAATAGCTGCGGAATTGGCATATTCCCATGTTTCGCTAAGCCAGTAAGTGAGCTCTCACGGAGGTTTGCCTGCTTTAAAATACGCTCGTTTGCCAACACGGTAGTTACTGCATCATCTGCAATGATTTCTCCGTTATGTAGTACAATCGCCCGATTTGCGTATTCTAGCGCTAAATTCATGTCATGTGTAATGAATAAAAAAGCTATTCCACGTTTCGCTAATTTTTGTATAAACATCATAAACTCTTTGTAGTGAAAATAATCTTGTCCTGCAGTTGGTTCGTCTAAAATAATAAGTTTGGGATTTGTAACAAGAATCGAGGCTATCGTTAAACGCTTTTTTTGTCCATAACTTAATGCTTGTACCGGCCAATTTCGAAATGGATATAAACCACAAATTTGTAATACATTTTCTACTATTTTCTGCATTTCTTCTGAAGCATTCTTCAGTTTTAAAGCAAATGCAGCTTCTTCCCAAACAGTTGCTTGTGTAATCATGTGATTAGGATTTTGCATCACATAAGCGATGGCCTCTCCCCGCTTCCGGATTGACCATGTTGTAATATCAGTTCCTTCTAAAAGAATTTTACCTTGATGTTTTTTTTTCATTCCCGTCATAATATGAGCAAATGTTGATTTTCCAGCACCGTTGTTTCCTAAAAGAGCGAGTACTTCACCTTTGTATATAGACATAGATACATCCTTCAATGCAAAATTACTGTTTGGATATGTAAACGCTACATTTTCTATTTTACATATACATTCTTTTTCGGACATTGCTGTATGTATTGGGTTTTGTAACATCCATTTTGATAACGTTTCATGTAATATATGAGAATTAATATTTTCTATTGGATAAACTTCTTCATTCAAGAATGGATATTCCAATGTTTTTAATGCTTCTATGTATACAGGCTCCCTTAGCCCTACTTTTTGTAAAACATTTGTCTGTAATATATCAGTCGGTGCTTCGATTGCTACGATGCGGCCATTTTCCAAAAGAATGATTTTATCTAAGTCGAGATCGAGCATTTCTTCAATGCGATGCTCAATAATGATGATTGTTTTATTCGTTTGTCTATGAATCTTTTTCATAAGCTGGATTGCTTTTTGACTGCTTACAGAATCTAAATTCGCTAAAGGTTCATCAAATAGCAAAATCTCAGCGTTTGTAGCTAGTATGCCCGCTAGAGAAACTGACTGTTTTTGTCCCCCTGATAAATCGTGAGGACTATGTGAATGAAACTTAATCATGTCTACTTCTTTAAGCGAACGTTCTACAACTTGTTTTATTTCCCCTTGCTCCGCACAATCATTTTCCATTGCAAACGCAACGTCTTCTTCAACTGTTAATCCGATAAATTGGGAATCTTGGTCTTGTAGAATCGTTCCTACGCGTTGACTTAACTCGAATATACTCGTATGTCTAGGGTCAATACCACATACAGAAAGATTTCCTGTACTTGTCCCTTCATAAGAAAAAGGAATGAGCCCATTGATACAATGAGCTAATGTAGATTTTCCTGATCCGCTTCGCCCAGCGATTAATACTTTTTCGCCAGGATAAATATGAAAGGTAATATCCTGTATCGTCGGCTCAACTACGTTTTTATATTGGAATGTGAAATCTTCAAAAGAAATAATCGGTTTCATATGTATATTCCTACTTCTCAATCTTTAATTGAGTATTCTTTTTATTGGCTTTCGCAAGTCCTAACACAATTGGTAAACCGAGGATGAAAAACACGAGAACATCTGCGATAATCGCACCGCCTACTTGGATAGCAATCTTATCGAACGGCTCGCCCATAATGAGAATGTCAAATACACCTGCAAAGATGATTCCTAAAAGAATACCAATTACACCTGTAATAGAAAGGTGGATAATATCCCCTTTACTGTACCTTCCATTTTTCACACTAAATGTAGAGCGCTTTTGAACAAATCCCATAAATAAACCAATGATTCCTGAGCTTAACACCCAGCCCCACCAAATGCCCCAGCCAGCAATGGCATCTGTGATTGTATGACCGATTAGTCCAATTAATAAAGCTGCAATTGGTCCAAAAATAGCACCGAAAATCGTTAATAAAGCAAGCGCTGGTTTAATGAAAGTATTCGGTGCAATCGAAAATCCCCATAATCCTAATACACCGTATATTGCTGAACCGATTCCAATTGCAACAACTAATTTTGTAGAAAGCGTTTTATTCATTTATACTCCCCCTCTCGTTATATAAATTTACTTGGAATAACTTCTATGATTTTCATAGACGCTATCAAATTTATATGATGCAGCAGCGTAAATTATACTCACCATATGTACCGTTTGAAAAAATGAGAATCAATTCAAAATTCATATGTTCCATTTTGAAAAAAAGATTTATATTAAGATTAAATAAGTAAAACTGTTGATAATAAAAGGACCACACATATTAGACATATCTAAAATGTGTGGTCTTTTTTAATGTCTTATTGAACTAACGCACCCGTTACTTTAAGTACATTTTTTCACAATATCATTATTCACCTTCAAAAAATAATAAAAGGTAGCAACTCGCTACCTTAAAAAATCAGTGTAGAGAAGCGAAGCTTCAAGTCTCTTAGGCCTCCCTGAAAGGCACTTTTGTTTCATAATTAAAAAGTATAACAGACATTAATATCGCCCTTCAGTTACTGCCCCCTTATATGTCCTAGTGACAGGGTTTTTACAATATACCGCAAAGCACCATAATGTCAATGATTCTCCTAATTCGCATTCTCTTCTTTTATGATTTAAATGTAAAGAATTATAGTATTTCTATATACCCTTCTGTTCCATTCACCCTGATCATTTGTCCATCCTTGATCATCTTCGTAGCATTTTCCACACCGACAACTGCTGGTAATCCATATTCACGTGCGATAACTGCTCCATGGGTCATCAGTCCACCAACTTCGGTGACTAGACCTTTTATGGATACAAACAATGGTGTCCAGCTAGGGTCAGTAAAGGAAGTGACTAATATATCTTCATCTTCTAAATCAGCATCTTCCATGTTTAAGATGACACGAGCGCGTCCCTCTATAACTCCGGAAGAAACAGGTAGCCCTACAATAGCTTCGGCTGGGAGATTTTCTCGTTTGTATTCACCTACAATGATTTCACCATCAGACGTGATAACACGTGGGGGAGTTAGTTTTTCATATCGTTTGTACTCGTCTTTTCGTTTGCTAATGATCTGGTAATCCAGTTTATTTGTGCGTACGACTTCGCAAAGTTCTTCAAAAGTGAGATAGTATATATCTTCTTTTTCAAGAATAACGCCCGCTTGTACGAGTTGTTCGGCTTCTTTCAGTAAAGCCAGCTTATAAACGAAGTAGCGATTAATCATGCCGTATTTTGGATATTCACGATATCCGATGAAATTCCGGATTAAATCGATCATTTGTTTTGTCTCTTTGGCCTTTTGTTCACCATCCGGTAATTGCTTCAATCGATCTAATAACTCTTGTTCTTTTTTTAAAGCTTCCTGTCGCCCTCGCTCAAATTTCTGATTGCCGGCATTCGGCTCAAAGTTTTTGATGTTACTGAGAATCAAGGGGATAAGTGTAGTTGGTTTTTCGCTCCAACGAGTTTTCGTAATATCGATTTCTCCGGCACATCGCATTCCATATTTGTTGAGATAAGCATAGATAGCGTCTTGGGCTTCCTGTCCACCATCAAACTTAACCAGCTCATCCAAATAGTTATCATCTTTTACATGTTGTAAATACTCAATTACTTCAGGATAGGGACGAATTACATCTGCGACATCCAATAGCGCCAGACCCATTTCCGAAGTAATATTGTTTGGTACAGATTGAGAAAGTGTGTCTGCAGCGTTTTTTTCACCTAACCACTTATTCATTTTTTCATTGATCCATGATGAAGCATCCATAGCAGCCATAAATACACCTGAACTTCGTGGGTCAAATAAAATCTTCTTTAATTGCTGGATATCTTCTAGAATAAAATCACATAAATCTGATCCTGATTTCGTTTGGATGTTTTGTTTTAACTCTTCTATCGATGCTTGACTGCGCTTGATCAAATCAGTAACGATCGTCGGGTCGTTTTCGATTTGTGCTTGAGAATCCGCAAACGGAGCACCATTATTACTTTTACCGGGACTCAGTTCTTTTTTATCATTAGGCAGCGATTTTATGAAATCTCCCCGCTCTATGATGGTTATGAGTGCGTCTTTCATGAGCGGATCGTGTTGTCCCATGGTATCTAATAACATTTTTCTGCTGTCAGGTGAAGCCAGACGACGTGTGCAATCAACAAATAACCTTCCACCAGCTTTAAACCTGGGTCCAAAAGATATTAACTGGAATAAAGATAATCCCAATGGTTTCATGGGGTCGGTCATCATTTGTTGGTGACCGACAGATACATAAACGTGATTTTCCTGATCATTTGCTTCAGGGATGGGGTATAAAGTAGTGATTGGACGACTCTGGACAATATAAAATGTATCATCAACCAGACACCATTCGATATCTTGCGGACAGCCAAAATGCGCTTCCAGCTTTCTACCGATTCTTTCAAGCTCTAACACTTGCTCATCTGAAAGTGTAGATAGATTCTGCTGACCCGGCTCAATTTCCTGTTTCTCCGTTCCACCTTCTTTTCGTACATATATAGCCAACTTTTTGGTAGAAATCGTCTTCTCCACAATACTACCTTCCCGCACTTTATAATTGTCCGCAGACACTAAGCCAGAGACAAGCGCCTCACCCAGTCCAAAGCTAGCATCGATCGACAGCATCTTTCGGTTTGAGGTAACTGGATCAGCTGTAAATAGTATTCCGGAAGCTTGTGAGAAAATCATCCTTTGAATAACAACAGACAGATAAACCTTTCGATGGTCAAATCCGTTTTGCATGCGATAAATCACTGCACGATCAGTAAATAGTGAAGCCCAGCACTTACTAATATGTTGTAAAATTGCATCTTTTCCTTTGATGTTTAGATAGGTATCCTGTTGACCAGCAAAGGAGGCGTGTGGTAAATCTTCAGCAGTTGCACTGGAACGAACTGCATAAGCATGTTCATTGCCAAACTGGGAGAGATAATGAGCAACATCCTTCACAACATCGGAAGAAATTTCTACTTCCAAAATGATTTTCCGAATCTCCCTGCTGATTTCACCAATTTGATCTCGATCCTCTACTTTTAGCAGTGTTAGTTGGTCCACCAATGCGTGGAAGGCTTCATTTTTTTCGAGGGATTTTCTATAAGCTTTTGTCGTAACACAAAATCCTTCTGGCACTTGTATTCCATGAATCTTCGATAGTTCCCCTAAATGAGCCCCTTTTCCTCCGACCACCATTTGTCTCGTTTTATCAATCTCCCGAAACTCTAGAACATATGATTTCATTTTTTCCCCTCCCATTTTTCGCTCAATACCAAGACGAATCGTCTGACAAAAATTGTTCATCTGATCAACAAATTACATTTAAATGTATCGTCGAAAAAGAAACTTAGCTTGATTAATACTAACAATTTAATAAATAAAAAACAGACTAAAAATGGTTAGTTAATAATGGTATAATTAAATTAGGGAAAAGGACAGAGAGTGCTTTTCGTTAAGAAACGTAACTAATCTTATCAACTTTGTACTTTGTGGTCCAAATAAGCTGGACAACCTATGTTCTTCGCTGAAAAAATTATGATAGAAAACAAAATTCCTTCCAAAGTGTCCCCTGTTTTCAATTTCTCCAACTCTTATCTTTTTATCAATAAACTCTCTATGTATAGCTATGGTTTGTTACGTGTTCAATCTTTAAATGCGATGAACTTCACTTTCTGGTATACACCGTCTTCCGATACACTTATAACTTTCACTTCTTAAATAATTTTAATAGCTATTTTTAATTCACTAAAAATCAACAAATACAAAAAGAATGAAAAAACCAATTCGCATCAATTTTTTCATTCAAAATAAAGCATAATAATTTACCCGATACTAGTAACGGGTACTTTTGTCCCTTTCCAAATCCTCTCCCCTACAACCCAGCCGACCTCTGTAACCTTCTCACAATTTCAAAGAAATCTTCCTGTGATATCCCTGGGGCAAATTCTTCTGGCAATTCATCTAAGTCTGGAATTGGCGCACCTTGCGGGGGGCCATCGATAACTTGAAGCGGCTGCCCATCTTCCGGGTGCTTTCCTTTCCAAATTTTATTTAAGTCTGTGTAATCATTATCACTAAAACGGTACAGTTTTAAGTGGGCACCTTGATCTTCAAAGCGTCTTGCCACATCGAATACTTTGTTAGATAAGTTTGGAATTGGGAGCATTTTTGTCACATCAACACCTGTTGCTACTTCTAACGCTTTGGCGTATGCCAAAACATGAACGCCACCGCGGACAAGTAAATATCCAATTGCTTCTTTCGCTGTTGGATGATCTGTCATTTCATAAACACGCATTTTGTTTGTCCGTGCTCCGCATTCTAGGAAAAAGTTATGCAATAAGTCTAGTATTAAATTTCCGCTATTAAATACATAATCTCCGCTCCATGCTTTTCCCATTGAATCACCGACAAGAGTAGTTTGTGCGGTTGAAATAAAGTGCTGCGTATTACGTTTATCTTTCGCAGCTTTCATTGTTCCAATATCAGGATCTCCTGCATGCGTTGTTCCAGTTAAGCAAAGATTAATTGCATTTGAAATCAATTCAACATGTGCAAATTCTTCTGCTGTTATATTGGCAATTAAATCATAAAATGGTTTTAATTTTTTCTTACCGCGAAAGTTAAAAGATTGAAACATATAGGTATTTAGTGTCGACATCTCACCAAAACGGCCACCTAACAATTCTTGCACCGCAGCCGCTGCGTTTGCATCAGCATATTTCGGGTCGGGGAGTGGGATAATCAACTTGTCAATTCGTTTAATCATCAGTATGAAGCCCCCTTATCTTCATCGTTACCATCATTACTGATGTATGAAAGATAAAGGTTGTTTCATGTGTATTATCATTCCGGCATTACCCAAACAATTTGCTGCATGCGAATAAAGAAAGGTGTATTCTTTTCTTCAATTACAATATGATCTGGTTTGACAGCTTTTAATACGCCATGCACGCTACCACGCATTGTATCCACGACAACATTTTTCCCAACAATCATTTGTAACGTTTGCACAACATACGGATCAACACTAGAAACCACTTCTCCGCTCAACTGATAACCATTTCGAAAGTCTCCATGCACATCTTCGTGTGAATAATCCATGATTATTACCTCCTCTTTCTACAATTCGCTTGTATTGTATGAGAGGGATTAGATAAATGTGCCTATCTAACAAAAAACGAGATGCCATAATTGCAGCATCTCGTTTTGTATCATAAGCTAGAAAATTTACTTTTTCTAGCTTATGATTCCCATTTATACGTCCAAAATTGTTCACCTTGTAACCATTTTAATGTCGCTGGGTCTTGTTTTTTTAGCTTTGCTTCCATCTCTTCTAACATCGCTTCTGTTTGCGAACGATGTGCACGAAGCGCTGCTAGCTTTTGCTCTAATACGTCACTTATATTGTTAATTACATCTGGCTTTCCTAATACTTCCTCACGATTTTTCGTAATCGCCACTGCATGAATAACTGGACGTTCTTCTTTTGGCATACGTTCTACCGCACGAACAACTGCGCGTCCAAATGCGTTATGATCTGGATGTACACCGTGCTCTGGATAGAATGTGATGATTAAGGAAGGATTCACATCACGAATCACTTCTTCAATTTTATCTGCTACAAAGTCAACATCTTCAAATTCTAATGTTTTATCATGGAAGCCAAGTAAACGTAAGTCTTCAATGCCCATTGCCTGGCAAGCTTCTTCTAATTCCTGCTTTCGAATGCTTGGAATCGTTTCGCGATTTGCAAATACATTTTTCCCCATATTACGTCCCATTTGCCCAAGTGTTCCGCAAGCATACGTAACAGGTATTCCATTATTTCGATATTGACGAATTGTTCCTCCCGCTGCAAATGATTCATCATCTGGATGCGGAAATACTACAAGTACGTGTCTTTCCATAATCTCACTCCTTATGCAAATGGCGTTAAACTTAATTGCAGTGCAACTGCTAGACGCCCTTTTTCATCATGACCTGCTAATAACAGACGATTTTTCTCATCTATTTCCCAATGTGTCACACCTTCTGCATATACCCAGCCGTGCTCCATTTTTAAACCAATACGGTATGGATTCGTTCCCGTAATTTTACCGCGTTCAAAGCGAATTACTGCATTACGCACAAATGCCCCAACTGTCATCGTTTTTTCATTTACATGCGAAGCATATGCACCGTTCGTTGTTTCTAAATGAAGGTATACATCATTATTTAGAAAACGTTCAATTTCGTTTTGTACGACAGAAGTATCTGTAATTATTTCCATCGGATTTCACCTCTTTTAATCAGTTTACGAAAAAATAATGTAAATTGCTATCTCTTATAATAGAGGACAATGATTACTTTGCCTATTTTTTTGCTTTTTATTTTTTATATTTAATACGGTATGTGAAATTACATATCTTTTTTTGTGTGTTCTGTATTTTCATTTCTTTCTGTATGCGAATTTGCTACAATGAAATTTATGCAGAGGAATGTATTTCGACAATTTTATACACAACTATGTATAGGATATTAAAAAAGAAGGTGAACACATTGGAACATTCAGCACATGAAGTTGCAAACTGGCAATATTGCTTTGCCATTGCTGTATTTTTAGTAACATACGGCTTTATTATCTCAGAAAAAATTAACCGTGCTGTCATTGCTTTGCTTGGGGCTGCAATTATGGTTATTATGGGAATTGTAGATTTACATACTGCCTTTACTACACATATTCAATGGGAAACCATTACTCTATTAATTGGGATGATGATTCTCGTACATATTACAAGTCAATCTGGTGTCTTTGAATATGTGGCTATTAAAGCTGCAAAAGCAGCCGGCGGAAAACCAATTCGAATTTTACTGCTCCTATCCCTTTTAACCGCAGTTGGTTCTGCCTTTTTAGATAATGTAACAACCGTTTTATTAGTCGTACCAGTTACATTATCGATTACACGTATTTTAAAGGTAGCTCCTATTCCATATTTAATTTCAGAAGTATTATTCTCTAACATTGGCGGAACAGCGACACTTATTGGTGATCCGCCAAACATTATGATTGGATCTGCTAATAAGCATCTTGATTTTAATGCGTTTTTACTGAATTTAGCACCGATTGTTGCCATTATTGCTGCCGTTACATTACTTATTTTATATGTTATGTATCGCAACAAATTAAAAACAACCGACGAACAAATTCAGAAACTGATGTCTTTAAATGAAAAAGACTACATTCGTGATCGCAGCTTACTCGTTAAGTCCTTATCGATTTTAGGATTAACAATACTTGGATTCATTCTTCATTCTATTATTCATGTTGATGCTGCTGTAATTGCGATGACTGGTGCTGTCCTTTTAATGCTAATCGGTGTAAAAGAACACGAGATAGAAAATGTATTTGCTCATATTGAATGGGTAACAATTTTCTTCTTTGCAGGTTTATTCGTTCTTGTCGGTGCACTTGTTGATATTGGACTTATTTCCTCACTTGCACAGAAAGTATTGGATGTAACAAACGGAGATATTGGCTATGCATCCATCTTAATTTTATGGGTATCTGGTGCTGCTTCTGCCACAATTGATAACATTCCGTTTGTAGCAACAATGATTCCGCTTATTCAAAACTTAGCAAGCGGACTTGGACTTTCACCGGATTCTCCGCAAATTGAAGTACTATGGTGGGCATTATCTCTTGGAGCTTGCTTAGGAGGAAACGGTACGCTAATTGGTGCCTCTGCCAATGTCGTTGTAGCAGGAATTGCAAAACGGGAAGGATACGGTTTCTCTTACATGGAATTCTTAAAAATCGGGTTACCATTAACCATTGTTGCCCTACTTTTATCACACGTGTATATTTATTTACGTTATTTAATGTAGAAAAGGTTTGCAGCATGAGCTGCAAACCTTTCTTCTTCACCAAAAGATACCTATAACTGCAAGAGCACCTAAAATTAAACCTCCAACTTGCCCAATCATTGCTGGCGTCCATTCAATTCCCTTTTTCATTTGTACAACTGGTCTTTCATGCCGCAGTTGCTGCACTTCTGCTTGCAGTTGATGGATGGAACCGTGCAATTCTTTCACAAGCTCTTTCAGTTCTGCTATTTCTTCTTCACCTGACTTCTTTTTTTCTAAATTCATTTTCAATACCCCTTTTAGATCAATAAATTGAATAATGTTGGATTGTGATTGATTTCCATATAACGTACGCCCTGTTCTTCCATTCGTCTAATAAGAGGCTCATAATCTTCTTTTTGCTGAAGTTCAATTCCAACTAAAGCCGGACCATTATCTTTATTGTTCTTCTTCGTGTACTCAAAACGGGTGATATCATCATTAGGCCCAAGAACGTTATCTAAAAACTCACGCAAAGCACGGGGACGCTGCGGAAAATTAATAATAAAATAATGCTTCAGTCCCTCATAAATTAACGATCTCTCTTTCGTTTCCTGCATCCGATCAATATCGTTATTGCCGCCGCTGACGATACAAACAACCGTCTTTCCACGAATTTCATCTTTATATAAATCAAGCGCTGCAATTGGCAGGGCACCAGACGGCTCTGCAACAATTGCATTTTTATTATAAAGTTCAAGTAATGTCGTACACACTTTCCCCTCTGGTACAGCGACAATGTCATCTAGTACACGTTTACAAACTTCATATGTAAGATAACCAACTTGTTTGACCGCCGTTCCGTCCACAAACGAATCAATATGCGGAAGCTTAACAACCTCTCCTTGCGCAAACGCCTCTTTCATAGAAGCAGCACCTTCTGGTTCAACTCCAACAATTTTTGTTAAAGGACTAATTCCTTTTACGTATGTTCCAACTCCAGCTGCTAAGCCTCCTCCGCCAATTCCCATAAACATGTAATCAATCGTACAATCCGTATCATGTAGAATTTCTACACCAATCGTCCCTTGTCCTGCAATCACATGTGGATCATCAAACGGATGAATAAATGTTAATCCCTGCTCTTCACAATATTTTACTGCTTCCCCATAAGAA
This sequence comes from Bacillus sp. AFS018417, assembly GCF_002560985.1. Lineage (NCBI taxonomy): Bacteria > Bacillati > Bacillota > Bacilli > Caryophanales > Bacillaceae > Bacillus > Bacillus sp. AFS018417. The sequence goes on along the minus strand of NZ_NTTM01000043.1, from coordinate 23,652 downwards.
CTATCAAATGTATCTCCTTGCAGCATCACCTCTACGTAATCTCCTCCAAAAAAGCGCACTTGTAATACTTTTTGACTTGGTGTTGTATTTGGCATAAAAATCTTTGCTGGAATTTGTAATTTATGACATGTATAAGCTACACCTTGTGCATGGTTACCCGCACTAGCACATACAACTCCTTTTTTCAACTCTTCCATCGGTAAATTGCTAATACAGTTATAGGCACCGCGTATTTTAAAGGAACGAACAACTTGTAAGTCCTCTCGTTTTAAATATACGTTACATTGATATTTCTCTGATAGAATAGGATCTCGCTCTAAAGATGTATTTCGAATCACATCTTTTAACGTATTATACGCAACGAGAATATCTTCAATTTTGATCATTTCTTTCACATTCTTCATATCTTTGACCGCCTCACTGTAGGATTTAAAAAGTTTTGTTTTACATTATACAGAATAATCTAAAAATTTCAAATGAAGTTTAAATAAAAAATGAACCAACACAGTGCATGTGTTGATTCATCCTTTCATGATGGCGTTTCCACTTTAAATATTTGGCCTTTGACGTGTACCAAATTTATTATTTTAATTTTATAAAAAAACATTAATCAACCTCTTGTCCAGAAACAGCTTTCCATCCGGTAGCTGTAACGCCTGCTTCTAAACTAAGACCATTCACTACTTTTTCAATAAAAGCTGTTTTCTTAGCATCACAATGTAAAACTGCTCGAATCATTATTTTTTTACCTTCTTCAACCTCTTCACTATATAGTTCTCTTAACTGAATTCCTTCTGTATTTAGCATTTGCATTAGCAACAATCTAATATGCACTTCATCTTTATTAGAGCACGTTACAGATAACACATAATTCATTTTCTCTGGCATTTTATCAGTTGATTTTTTATTCATAAATAATGCAACTGGACGAAGGAAAATATTAGCTAATAAAACTCCAAACGCCCCTAGTATAGCTACTGTTAGAAAACCTGCTCCGACAAGAGTCCCAACAGCTGCAGAACACCATAATGTTGCAGCAGTATTCAAACCACGAATACTAAAGCCGTCTCGAATAATGACGCCCCCGCCTAAAAAACCAATTCCACTAACAACTTGAGCTGCAATCCGGGTTGGACTAGATTCCCCTGTCACAATAACTGACAATAAAACAAACAAGCATGCTCCTAATGAAACCAAAGCATTCGTTCTTAATCCTGCCATACGATGAAGCCACTGGCGTTCTGTTCCAATAAGTGCTCCTGCCAATATAGCTACAAATATACGAAGTGCCATCTCTTGCAGCATCATCTTTTTTCACCTCTATCTATGTTTGAACTACCCCCACTCAACACCCTTACGGGTTGCTTGAAGTGGGAGATTCCTATGAACACCAAAGTATCCTTTGGTTATTTTAGTAGGCTAGCCCCGTAGTTCCTACGGTTAGAAGTCTTATGGCTTCGTTTTTAAGATTTTGTCCTGCGTTAATATCTCTATTGTGATGTATACCACAAGAAGGGCACTCCCACTCACGAAGGTTCAGATTTTTAACGTCTTTGTTTTTATAGCCACAACACGAACACAGTTGAGAACTAGCAAATGTTTTAGATACAGTAACTACTTCTTTTCCATACCANNCATTGTTCTGAATTGTGACCAAGATACTTCACTAATTGCTTTTGCTAACTTGTGATTTTTTAGCATGTTCGATACTTGCAAATCTTCAATACCAATGATGTCGTGGTTTTTGACAATTTCAGTAGAGATTTTTTGCAAGTAGTCTGTTCTTGCGCTAGTAATTCGTTCGTGAATACGAGCGACTTTGATACGTTGCTTATTCCAATTCGAAGAACCATTCACACGATTGGAAAGGATACGCTGTGCTTTCGCTAATTTTTCTTCAAGCTTACGAAACCATTTTGGGTTAGAGAATACTTCTCCTGTACTCAAAATAGCAAAGTCTTTTAATCCAACATCAACACCAACAGACGAACCTGTTTTTTCTAATGGTTGCACCTCTGTTTCAACAAGAATTGAAACAAAGTATTTCCCACTTGGATTACGTCTAACGGTAGCATTTAAAATACGCCCTTCTACTTCTCTTGATTTTGCAAAACGAACAAAGCCAAGTTTCGGTAATTTTATTTTGTTTCCTGCAATTGCAATATTTCCGTTTGTGTGTTTTGTTGTATAGGATTGAACCTTATTCTTTTTAGACTTAAAGCGAGGTGCATCAGTTTGTTTTTTGAAAAAACGAGTGAACGCATCAGCAAGGTTCTTAAGTGTAGATTGCAAGGAAATGCTATCTACTTCTTTTAGCCATACGAATTCCTTTTTTATTTGTGTTAGTTCCGCTGAACAAGAATTGTATGTCAATCCTTTTCCAGTTTCTTGGTATGTGCCATTCCAACGCGCCAAAAAGCGATTGAATACGAAGCGAGAACAACCAATAGTCTTAGCGATTAAGATTTCTTGTTCTTTGTTTGGGTATATTCGGAATTTGTATGCCTTATTTATTATCATCTGATTTCACCCCCCTTTTTTTGATATACCAAGTATATTATTCTGGGAGAGGGAATTTCAATGGAAAAGGTATCTGTTGTGCTACTCGTTCCAAAAGGATTATTGGAACGAGTAGACAAATGTAAAGAAGAAAAGGGTTTGGGTACTCGTACCCAAACTATTTTTCATTTATTACAAGTAGCACCCGAAAAGTCAGATAGTTAACGAGGCTTATGCCACGCCCTACCTGAAGCCAATTCATCTCCCACCTACTATGCTTCACGTTCCTTGAGGTGGGAGATGAATTGGCTAAAACGATAAAATCCTTCTTCTTCTTATATTTTACCTTAATTCTCATTAAAATAAATTTCATAAAACTAGCTACTTCTATAAGTTTCCTGCACATTTGGTCTTACACGTACAACCAAACTAAAAAGTTCCCAATGTTGTGTATGAAATTTTTAATGATTGTTTCTTCTCGTTAAAATGATAAAGCTAAGCATTGCACCGATATGACAACAAACAATTGTAATTCCCATCGGTACAGCTGTCTGTTCTCCTTGAATACCAACTAAAGGTGCTACTACAGCGCCAGATATAAAAGGTAAAAGTCCTAATAAAGCTGCGGCGCTTCCTGCTGCTTTCTGCTGATTCTGCATCGCTAACGTAAATCCAGTCGTCCCAACAATCCCTACGCTAGAAACAATAATAAAGAAGCAGATTAACACTCCTATTAAAGAAGGTGCCAGCAAAATAATAAGAAGAAGAGTGATGCCTCCTAGCAATGCAAAGAGAAGTCCAGCTACTAATAAAGTACGTTCTTTAATCCGCCCTGCCAAGCGCCCTGTAACTTGAGACGCAATAATAATACCAAAACCATTAATCGCAAAAAATAAGCTATATAATTGCGGCGAAGCACCAAAAATATTCTGAATAACAAATGGTGATCCTGAAATATAAGCAAACATGGCTGCTGTGATAAACCCTTGAGAAAGTGCATATCCCATAAATACGCGATCTTGTAATAAACGTTTATAATGAGATAAACTCTCTCCCCATCCACCTGCTGTTCTTTTCTCTTCATGTAACGTTTCTGGCAAAATAAAAATAACACTTAATAACATAAGTCCACTTAATACACCTAACACAATAAACACCCAGTGCCAAGAAGCAAAGTTTAAAATTTGTCCTCCCATAATAGGCGCAAAAATCGGAGCTGCTCCATTTACTAGCATTAAAGCAGAAAAGAATTTTGTAAGCTCAGATCCCGTGTACAAATCCCTCACAATAGCACGAGAAAGTACAATTCCTGCTGAACCGGCTGCACCTTGAATAAAGCGTAATACAATGAGCAACCATACAGACGGTGTCAACGCACATAAGAAGGAAGCAGCTGCATAAATAACAAGACCAATTACAATCGGTTTTTTCCTCCCTTGACGGTCACTCCATGCACCAACCCACAATTGACCTAACGCAATTCCTAACAAACATGCAGTTAAACTTAACTGCGTAAGTGCGCTTGTCGCATGCAAATCGTTTGTTAAAGCTGGAAAAGCCGGAAGGTACATATCAATAGAAAGCGGACCAATCGCAGATAAGCTTCCAAGAATAATCGCTAGGATGATTCGCTTATCTTTTGCGACTTGTACTTTCATTTGTAATTCTGTTTGCAATCATATAACCCCCTTTTTTATCTTCCCACTAACACGCGGGATAAAGTGAAACTTCCATCAGTGGAGGTTTTTTCATCCCCCACTGATAGTTAGTTGAACCAATCGGGCTTTTACGGGCAGTAGTGATCCCCCACCTATCTTCCTCACTTCTCTCTCAACCTTGAGGTGGGGTCTTACTGCCCGTTAATGCAGGATAAAGAAAAAACCCTATTATATAGAAGTTTCACTTTATGTTTCAAATTCCTTATACCTTGTTCAATTACTTCAATAAATAAGAGTATAGAATAACAGACAAGATGTAACTATATTAGTTACACAATTAGTTTTTGTCAACACATTTATCCGATATTTTTCCAATTCAACAATATCAAAAAGGATATCAACAAATGTCGATATCCTTTTATTTTCTAGAATTCCATTCAATTTCCCTCTACATTTGTCAGCGGCTTCTCATACGTATCACTATGACAAGTATACATTGTTGTCTTATCTTCTATTACAATGCGCTCTTTGTTAACAATAAAATTCTGCTTCACTGAAAACAACATGACCTACTTAGACAAAACACTCCTGACAATTCCTAATTCGTACTGATGCCCCGCGCTGTCCAAATACGATCAATTTCCGCGCCGTGCTGTCCTCCGTAAAGAAGAGCATCCGCTTGTTTAATCGCTCTCGCACCGTCACGGAACGTAGCGTTAGGAGTAAGGGACCAATGCGATTGCAAAATGATTTTTGTCGCAATATCGCGGCCAAAAGCTTGCGCCATATCATACTCACCTTGCGACCAAATTTCGCCGTCCGCATGAACTTCATTTACAATGTCTTTTGGATACACTTTATTATCGTCCAATCTGCGAAGACAAGTTGGGTTCGTATTTGAATAAGAAGTCGAATCCCATTCTCCGATACACGCTTTTCCATAATTTGTACTTGATACGGCATCTTCATAAGTAGCTCCCAAGAAATCCCCAAAGCCTTCTCCCATGGCTCCGCCTTCTGAAGAATTCCCAAACCCAGGAACTTGATTATCTTGAATGGAATGACCATATTCATGAGCAATAACCCCTGCATCTTCCGCATCATCAACTCCGCCGGAACCGAATGTCAGCGCCTTAGTCGAAGGGGAATAAAAAGAATTATCGGCTTTATATGTATTCACATTCGCTTTAATAGAACGATTGTTAATATTATTAAAGCCTAGCTGTTGTATATACCGTTGCAAAGTATCAATGTGATAATATGCCATAACATCTTCAAATCTATCATTTGAACGTGTGTAATTATATTGAAGAGAGGCAGAATACGTTTTTACTTTCGACGTAATCGTCACATAGTCTCCAATCAAATATCCTGATCCATTAAGTCCTTTTAAAGTGACCGTTTTTAGTTGATTATTCAATGCAGTAGAGTCTGCATCATTATTGTCAGTCAGCCCAACCAAACTTCCACTCGTTGCTACAGGATTTGGCAGGAACACTTTCCCTTGCCCTTCTGCTTTTCGGTTTAAGTCTTTTTTCTTAAGCAGCTTTCCGTTTTCCGCATCAATAAATGTTTCCCACGCACCAAACGGCTTATGAGAGTGGATAACAATCCGGTACACCGGAATTGCTACACCTTCTTCGACCATATATCCGAATTCACGCGTAGTCGGAGCCCATAGACTTGGATCGTCAGCTTCAATATACTGACTAGATTTGCCTTCTGCTTCCTTTTCACTCAATTTCTGCTTAATTTGCTTGACGCTCTGTACAGGAAGATAATCTGAAACTGCTAGTATACCTTGTCCTCCTTTATTGAGCGTAACGGTTACTTGCCTAGAAAACACAGGAGATTCATTTACTGTTTGTTGAAATCTAACATAAGATGCCACCTGTGTATCTGTCGTAGAAACATATTGCAAATCTGATAAATCCGCCTTTAAAGAATACTGAGCAGCGTTCGCTTTTAAATATTCAGTTGCCTGTACTTGAGGCGAAACTGCCTGTACCTTTACTTGTGTTTCCTCTATTGCAGAAGCAGTGGACATAATACCAAAAACCAACGGAATTGCCGTTGCAACCGCGACAACTTTTTTCAACAAAACGATCACTCTCCTCTTCTAGAGTTATTTCGAATGTACGAATAATTCTAGAAGAGATAATATTTTACCTTTCTAATTTCTATAAATCTAATGAAAGTAAGATTTTCTCAATAATTTTATATAAAACAGGGAATATTTTAAAATCTGCTATTCATAATAATAAATTGAAACAATAGTACCTATAATCATTTTTTGATAACGTTAATAATGAGCAATAAGGCATTACTTACAATGCTTGCTATACCTATCCAAAATAGCCAATTTGTTGCGGTTAGCCAAGAAGCAGCGATGATGAGTAGCGCAATAGCAATTGATACACAATTGCCAACCCAGTTTAGTTTCTTATTGCGGTGAAATTTATGCTTGGCCTGAGAAATAGATTGCCGGACTGTATTCTTAACATAATAGGTTTTTTCTTTAATCTTATTCTCAGTATCTTTTGCTTTCTGATGAAGCATATTACTAATATAGGATTCACTCACAATTCGCACCCCCATATCGACGTTTTGAAAACTCCGCCAAAACTTTTTCCTGATAACTATCTGAGTTTAACTGTGCCTGCTCTTCAACTTCAAGATTTGCATTTTCTTCAAAACCGTCTTGTTCTTCGCCGTCGAAGCGATAGAGCTTTTGTAATAATCTCCAAAATGTTTTAATTTCGTCAGTTGTGAAATCGTGAAACATATCCGCTAAAAAATAGGTAGACTTTTCCGAACAAGCAATTAACGCTTTTTTTCCTTCAGGGGTAATCTCGATATTGATAGAACGTTTATCCATTTTACTCGGCATAGTTTTAACATAACCTTTTTTCACAAGGCTTGTAGTCAACTTGTTAGCGGTTTGCTTTGTTGTACCTAGCTTTTTAGCGATATTAATAAGTGTAGTGCTTTCACTTGGTAAATGTGCAATAGCAATCAGAGCCATGTGTTGTCGGGCAGTTAATATCTCCATGTATTCGTCCCCTCGAGTTTGAACCTTATTGACAACCGAAAACAAAGTTGCGTAACTTTGCTGCATAAAATGTAGTTCTTTCATTAAAAAGTTGATATCCATATTTAGCTCCCCTCTACATTAGTCACCATGTTGACAAATGTAGAATACCATGTTTTCTAAAAACATGTCAACATGGTGACTAATAAGGGCTACTTTAAATAATAATTTTCATTAATTGGGTAAAGGTTTTAATAAATAGCAGGAGGTAATTTTTTATATTTAAATTGTGAAGAATTTCACTTGAACTAACAGATGCTTTTCTTGAATAAGCAACGATTTTTTATTCATTTTCCTAAGTCCATTAAAATGCCAAAAATCCCCACTGTTTGTTTCGAAAGTAGGGATTTCTTTTGTTTAAAGACTTTTCTTTTTTCTCAAGGTAATACACTATTTTTTGAATTTTTTATCAAAAATTGCACTAAAAACTTAACGAATGTAGTGTAGTGTTATCCTAAGGGGGAAGTAAAAAACCCTCTTGATAATAGTACTATTTTTATACCGTAAACAGTTGTTTTTTATCTCTTAAAACACTTACAGAAAATTAGTTTTTTAAGTCTTAATGCAGCATTGAAATAAAGTTGAACCGTTTATAACAAAGTTAAACCGTTTTGAAAAAATTGAAGTCTTAATATTTAAAATTTAATTAAGACCATAGCTGTATTGGAAAATACTCCCTGAGGCTATGTTAGCAACTGAAGTTTTTATATAAACTTAAATTAATAACCGAGAAGTAAGGGATTGAAAATGTCCTTAGTGATCTGCCTTCATTGTTGATTATCGTAAAGGAATTATAGTAAAAGCAAAAAGGTTGGTAACAATCTTGAAAAATAAAATGAGGTGATTCATTAATGATTAATTTCAATGGAGAAGAAGTTACCAAGGTGGACAGTAAAACCAAGGTTGTTCAATCGAATATTAAAGCGTGGTTTGCAATTGGAGCAAGTTCTATCACACTATTCGCAATTATATTGAAATCTTTTTTACCTGAAGCACCGGATTACACAATGGGATTTGCTCCAGTAGGAATTACGGTATTTGCTTCAATCTTAGGAATGATTGCACTAGCACTATCTATTAACTGGCAGCGTGAAAGTTTAACGCCACGTTTTCTTTTGCTAATTAGCACATGGGGAGCTTGTTTTATGTTAGTCTGGTCATCAGGCGGTATTGTGTTTGACATATTACGAACAGCTGCTGTACTTGGAATCCCCGGTTTGCCCCCTGTTGTGGATTGGCCAGGATTTGCAACCAGAACCATTAGCCTCATAGCTGCCATACTGCTTGCTGCAGCAACTCTCTCTTTTCAACGTATATCCCGAGGGGCATGCACTGTATGTGGTCAAGGGCCTTCAGTGAAAACCCAACCTGACCGTATTTGGTTCGGCTATGCTGCGTTTGTACTATCTTTTCCATATCCATTATTGAAACTTTATTGGTCCTTCGGTGGCACCCTAGGAGGTGGCCAAAATTTCAGTCAACATTCTGCTTATGGAGAAATGCTAGTATTTGGCGCTTGTGCATTGCTTTGTCTTGCTCTTGTACAAAAATGGGGGCGTATTTTTCCTAAGTGGGTACCGTTTGTTGCTGGGAAAAAAGTTCCTCGATTCATTCTAATCACCGGAGGTTGGGTTGCTGCATCTATGACAGTTTCAATGGGATTTTTGGCAATATTGGGATCTCTTTTGGAGGTATTAGGTCTTTCGAATGGACCAATGTCTTTCGATGACGAAGGTTTGTTGGTATCTATAGTATATGGAGGATGGTTGTTGCTGGGTATCGCGATCACTGGAGCTACCTGGAATTATCAGAAGCAAACCAGAGGTAAATGTGTAAAATGTGGGAAATTTTAAATAATGATTTATAGATATTATAAAGGGATCTTCAAATGAAGATCCTTTTTCATTGCTAATAACATCGCTTATGTTGACTACATACCCATTTGAGGCCTTCTTTAACTAAACCAGCTAATAGCAACAAGTCGTTATTTAATTAAAGGGCGATTTAATGGAGGAAAGATCATAGAAATGATCAAACTTTTTTATAAAAGAATCATTTAATTGAAAATATAAAGAGCGTGCTTTAATCAATCTTTTTTCAAAAACACGCTCTTTCTTTTTGTTCGTTTATCAAGGCTATTAATTTCAATTTGATCAAACTTTATTCCAAGGCTACACCTCGATGCTTCACATCTGCGGATACGCCTCCCGCTATGGGCTATGTCCTCCTCCAAAACCAATTAACCCCTTATATAATTCCTCGGTTTTATACCCTTTCGCGTATAGTATGTAGTCTTTTCTTTTTAACTAATTTATTCTGAAAAGACTACGGAAATATAAAAAGGTCCTAAATACATTTATAATAAAAAACCGTTGTATGTAATTCTCCGTTTGCCGATTCAGCATAGCGAGGAATCTTCCCCGCTTCAACAAAGCCTAATGATGTATATAGTTTATTAGAAGGGTCTCCTTCTCTTGTATCTAATACTAACAAAGATCTATTTTCTTGATTCGCTCTTTCTTCTGCTTTTTGCATCAGTGCACGTCCAATTCCATTACGCCTAAACTTAGGATGAGTCATTAATTTTCCAATTTCAGCCCGATGACTTCCGTTTTGCTTCGTACTTAAATGCAATTGTACGCTGCCTGCTACCTCCTTGTTTATCCTTGCAACAAATAGTATAACTTCAGGGCTTAACACGGTTTCCCAGTACTTTATCGCCTCTTCTTGTTTCATTGGCGGTAAAAAACCTATTGATGCCCCGTCATCTACTACTACTCTCAAAAGCTCTGAAAGCCCCTCAATATCTTCGTCAATTCTTTTCACTTCTTCTATTTCCATCTGATGAACCAATTCATAATTCCCCTTTTCATATATAACGTAACTTATTTGTTTTAACCAAAAATATTTTTAGCTACCCAGCCGACTACACCATCTTTTTTTATCAAGTTATATCCTGTACAGCTATCATCGACTACAGACACAATATCCCCTTTACTTACGCTTATTTGCGCGCAAGACACATCTGTTTTTGCAGTAAAATGCCCCGTTTCATTTTGATGAAGATATTCATTTTTAACGTAAAGCAGCTGTTTTGTTTCTAGTTGTTTACACAAAGTGAAGTGTTCACCTTTTTCAACTGGAACAACATCATATCGTGGATAAGTAATAGAACCAACCATCATAGGCTCTGCACGAAAGTCTTCTAACACTTTGCATTTTGGAAAATGATCTATATATGTATACGAAAATATATCTTTACTAGATGATTTGTGAATAATAAATGCATTTAATTGACCAGTTTCTTTGATGGCATTTCCACCGTCGATTGCAATTATTTTTTTGGTTTGATCTATAATCGGATTATCAACTGGCATATCTGAAGAATAATTAACTACTGGCCAATGTCCCACTATTACATATTTGTTCGCACGATGTGACTTATGTAAAAATGCTGGCAGTGTAATAGCAACATCTCGATCTGTATCTTTCCAATTCTCTATGTCCTCTAGTCCTGCGTGAACAAAAATATAGTTTTCTATTTCAATAGCAGTTGGTAATTCTGTAAGCCACTTCATTTCTTTTGAAAAATGACTTGTTAATATTTCCTTTACCTCTCGGATGTTTGTATCTTCGCTCACAGAATATCCTAAGTACTCAAACCATTCATTCAATATAGAATGTCGCTTCGTACATAAATAGTTTATTAACTGGGGATTTTCATTTAAAAGCTCCTCAACTAAAGTATCACAATTTCCTTCTATAACATGAACCTTTGGATTATTAGCTGAAAGTTCCATTACATAGCTTACAACACCTTTACTGTTACTGCCTTTCTCACAAAGATCACCATTTATGATCAAGTAATCCTCTATGCTAAATTTAACTTTTTCTAATAACGCTTTGAAAAGTTCTAATTCTCCATGAATATCTGAAATAACAATGACTCTTACGTTATTTGGAATTGATAATTTTTTTATTTTGTCCAATGTAAATACTCCTTTTTTAGCTACAATGTCTACTGTAATACGTATTAACTTTTTTCAATTCATTATTTTACGAAAACTCATTCGACAAAATACCTTATTATTCCTCTTTTTGTAACTAATCTGCTCTTTAACACATAAAGTGAAACTTCCATCAGTGGGGGGTTTTTTATCCCCCACCTACCCTCCTCGTTTCTCTCTGAATCTTAAGGTGGGGGGCTTACTGCCCGTTAATACGGGATAAAAAAGACGCTACTTCTCTAGGAATTCGCGCCTTACTAAATTTCTTTTATATCACGTTAATCAAATACAAAAGATTACCACATATAGAATTAACCGGACAGATATAAAGATGAATCTTTATACTTAAAATAAAAAAGATAAGGTAGAAACCTTATCTCATAGTATATTTACTATTTTTTAGGATTATGAGAGTCCATATAATAGGAGCTTTTTTGTAATGATCTGACCCTTTACATATTCCCTTTCCAACCGTGTCCTTTTATTTAGAATCTGGAAGAGAATAGCCTTAATTCCCAATCACTTACTTGCCTAATATATTTATCCCATTCTGATCTTTTAATTTTAATAAATTCCTCCCAAATTGATCTTCCAATAGTTTCAGCCAAGATCGTGTCTTCTGCTAAATGGCCTACTGCTTGATTTAAGTTTCTCGGTCCCCAGGAAATTCCTCTTTCTTTTAATTCAAGATCATCTAACTTACTTATATCCACATCCATCGGTTCACCTGGATCCATTCTGTTTTGAATCCCATGTAGGCCTGAAGCTACTAAACAGGCTGCAAGTAAATATGGATTGCACGTTCCATCAGCACCTCGAAATTCAAATCTTCTTGCCCTTGCTTTGTCAGGGATTCTTACTAATACCGAGCGATTTCTGGCTCCATAACAGATGTGGGCTGGTGCCCAAGATCCTGACTGCATCCGTTTATACGAATTAATACTAGGGGCTCCGATTGCAATTAAAGATGCTCCATGTTTTAGAAGCCCCCCTATAAAATGGTACGCTTTTTCAGACATATCTAACCCTCTTGAATCTGTGGCATCCTGAAAGATGTTCTCACCAATTTTATCAAATATACTAATATGAACATGCAGTCCATTGCCCGGTAAGTGTTGAAACGGTTTAGGCATTAATGTGCCGACCATCCCCTTGTCCCTAGCAATCTGTTTAAATAAATGCATAAATGTTACTTGATCATCTGCCGCTTTCAAAGCAGGAGCGTATTTCAAATTTATCTCTAATTGCCCAGGGCCATACTCACTAGAAATTTGTTCTGTTTGAACACCCATCTTTTCCAAGGAACAAACAACATCTTGAACAAAGTCTTCTTGAATATCTATGCCTTCTGTAGAAAAGCAATGGCTCTTATCTGCCGGCTCAAGCTTCCCATCTATTTCTTTCAGTAAATAAGCTTCCTGTTCAAATGCCATATACATGTTTCCGCCCAAGAGTGTTTCCGCTTCCGAAAGCAGACGCTTCAATGCGCTTCTTGGACATCCCTCCCATGGCTCTCCGTTTTCGTCAACTAAATCACAAAGCATTCTTGCTGTATTTTTCCGATAAGGAAGGATAGCGAAGGTACTTGGATCAGGTACCGCAAAGAAATCTCCATCGTTTGCTCCATACGTAGGGTTGGGAATATATTCATCAAAACAATCGAAACTCATAATTGCTGTACTAAAGTTAATTCCTTTTTCCATTGCGCTGTTAAGTTGAGAGGTACGGATCGTTCTTCCTCTCGTCATACCGGCATAGTCTAAAAATTCCACTCGAATAAATTCAATATTTTCTTGTTCGACGATTTTTAAAACGTTTTCTTTTGTTAACATGTTGATTGTCCCCCTTTTAGTAATCTTCTTAGTACACTATAAGTAAAGACCTTAACGCCAACTGCAATAATCTGATCATCAAATTGAAACTCAGGATGATGTAAATCATAACAAGGCTGATCCGTTTGTCTAATACCTAATCGGAAATAGGTACTCGGAACCTTTACAGCAAATGCGCCAAAGTCATCTGCACCCATTGAGGGATCTTTCAGTACATAAACTGCATTCGCACCTAATAATTCCTTTATTCCTTCTTCAATACTATGAGTTAATGATTCGTCATTTATCACCGGCGGATGGCTATATGTATATGTAACATTGGCTTTGGCTCCATACGAATTCACTATACCTTCAACCAGTTGAATAATTTGTGATTTTATCTTCTGTCTCGTTTCCATAGTTATGGTTCTTGTTGTGCCTTCTAGTACTACCTGATCAGCAACTACATTACTTGCCGTCCCGCCTTGAATTTTCCCGACATGAACCACTACCGGCTCAATAGGATTATGACTTTTCGTGACAAGAAGAGAAAGGGCCTGAAGAACATTAGCGCTAATGGCTATAGCGTCAATACCTTGGTGCGGACGTGCACTATGTCCCCCTTTTCCCACTATTTCAATCATGAAATTATCACAAGAGGCCGTAATTGCACCGTATTTGATACCAACTGTTCCGAATGGTAAATGAGGCCATAAATGAAGGGCAATCATTTCATCGATCAAAGGATTTTCCATCACTCCTTTTTGTATCATTTCTTCTGCGGCGCCATCCGCTTCTTCACCCGGTTGAAAAATACAACGGACTCGTCCACTAAATCTATGTTTGAATTGAAATAACTGATAGACTGTTCCTAATAAAATAGCGGTGTGACCATCATGCCCGCAAGCATGCATGACTCCATGATTTTGAGAAGAAAAAGAAAGACCCGTTTTTTCTTCAATCGGCAACGCATCGATGTCTGCCCGCACCCCAATATGCAATCCCTCTCCCATTTCTCCGATAATATCAACGACAATTCCTGTTTCTCCGACTTTTTCGTACGGAATCTTCCATTCTTGTAAGCACGAAATGATATACTCGCACGTAGCGTATTCCTGAAAAGAAAGTTCTGGATATTGGTGAATATGCCTTCGAATACGAGTCAACTGTTCTGTCATTTCCTTACTCAATTCTATGTCTTGTTTTTCAATGGTTTTCAATGTGTTCAGCCCCCCCTTTTTCAATTTCTATCTTCCCTGCTTTCACTTTTTGAAGCACAAACATATATATAGCCCCTATAAGAAGCCAAACAGATCCGATTTCAATCGCAAGCCGATCCATTCCATACACTACATAACTGATAATAATTAACCCAAAAAGAGGAAATACAAGGTGTTGAATAAATTTTTTTGATTTTTGACGAATGATATAATGATTAATTACTGAAATATGCAATATAAGAAAACCAATCAACGCTCCAAAATTAACAATATTCGTTAACATCCCAATGTTATTTTCAAACGCCATTCCTACAGAAAAAGAAACAATAGCCACTAGGAAAGTACTAATATATGGTGTTTGAAATCTCGGATGAACTTTTGCGAATATAGAAGGCAATTTACGATCCCGCCCCATGGAATAAAGAAGTCGGGAGATGGCTGCCTGAGATGCAAGTGCACTGGCGATTCCCCAAGAAAATACTGTCGCAATGAGTGTCAAATTCTTTAACCAAATACCCCCAGCCAATTCAGCAGCTTGATAGAAAGCTGTATCTAAATTTTCAACTTTCAATCCACGGATAAGATCACTTGCGACCCAAGTTTGAGATATAAACAATACGCCTGCAATCAACAAAGTAAGAACTGTAGCTCTACCTACAATTTTGTTACCCCCTTTTACTTCTTCGGAAAGTGTAGAAATGGCATCAAAACCTAAAAAAGATAACACCGCTATTGAAACTGCTCCCATAACCATGTGTAGATTAAATTTGCTAGAATCATATATAGGTTTAATTGTAAAGCTAGTACCGCCTACTCCTTTATATAAAGCAACCAGCCCGAATATAAGAAAAATAGCTAAAACCATAAATTGTAAAACCAAAATAATTTTATTTGCTTTTGCGGTAAATTCTACCCCGCGAATATTAATGAAGGTATTAAAGGAAATAAAGAGAACCAACCAAAACCAAACCGGCACTTCTGGTACCATTCCCGCTAATGAAACTGCGCTGACAACGTAAGTTAAAGCAGGTACAAGAATGTAATCTAGCAAGATTCCCCAACCGGCAAGAAAACCAACATACTCATTAATCCCTCTTTGTGCATAAGTGTAAACGGAACCTGCCATCGGAAAAGCTTGGGACATTTTAGCGTAGCTCAGGGCCGTAAAAATCATTCCGATCATACCAATGATATAAGTTAGGGCGACCATACCCTTCGAAGTGTCAGAGATATAGCCAAACACACCAAATGGAGCGATAGGAACCAAAAAAATCAGCCCATAAAATACAAGATCCCAAAATGTTAATGTCCTTTTTAATTCCTGTTTATAACCGAATTGTTCGATTGACATCTCTAGCTCCTCCTTCTATCAAAGATTAAATTGCAGGTTCTTTTTGTAAACCTTTTCAAAATTCCTAAACAAAACCATTTCGCCAATCCATTGGGCTGTTTCCACATTCATATAATCAGAGTCAACCCAATTATTTAAAACTTTCTCAAAACATTCCTTAAATAAATGCACTCCTAACCAATTCATTTCAGGCACAGTAAAAGCATCTGACCCATACATAACTTTATCGAAAGGAGCAAATTCAAACACTTGAGAAAGAATTCGTTGAACTCCATGACCCGCGAAAGGATTTTGCAACGAAATATCCATATAAACATTTGGGAGAATACTTACAATAAAAGCCGCTTCCTCAACCCAAGGATATCCCCCATGAACAAGGTGAACCTTAGTATCGATGTATTTTTTATCCCTAAGCATGTTTATTAAAAAACTCGGACTCGCTTTCGGCAAAACAACTTCCCCATCTCCAATACCAGTATGGATATGCATAACTTTATCTGCAGCTGTACATTCTTCCATCGCAATATGAAGGCAATAGTCACGAAAAGCTTTCACCTCTGCTCGGTCGTTCGTTTGAAATTCTCCATATTGATCCTGAGCCATTTGTTCACTCATCTCTGAGATTTCCAGTCCACTTCTATAAGCAATAATCGATTTTAAACCGATAACATCAGACTTCTGTAAAGCTTGTCTTAAATCTATACGATATCTTTCAATAAATTCCTCAAAACGGTCACATTCTTTGCATAAATGAACCATAACAGGTTCAATTCTATGAATTTCCCATATTTTTGATCCACACAGATCTGCAAACTCATCTTTACTTAACATCGGCATTGGATATCCAAAATCAGTTACAACTCCAGTAATCTTAGCGTCCTGAAGCAAATTCCTTGTATATCCCCTAAAATCACCAGCATATTTATTTCTGTTATTTACTACATCCATCAAGTTAGGCTCACATGAAAAATATTTTGCAAGTCGTTGAATCAAAATCTGAACCCACATATTAATTCCCGGAAAAGGTTGATTCTTATTTTGCATATAGTTGTTTGTCGCGCGGGTAGGTATAACAGATAAAGATAGTTTCCTAACAAACTCCTCTACTGTGTAAGGTTCTTGATTACCAACAAAAGGATGAGCATGTACATCAATAGCATGAATATGTTGTAATGATACTTTATTCATAAATAACCTCCTCTGATCTTTTCAATTATTCTCTATGCAACATTCATGCCAAATAAAAATACCAATTATATTAAGGGTTTCTTCGAATTTTATAAAATATAAATATGAAAAATATTCTCCAAACGAAAAAAATTCATAGAAAAATATTTTTCTATGACCGTCAGCAAAAAATTTATACGAACCGTTTTAATCAGATCATCACCTTGGTATAATTGAAAATATTCTGATTATTTATATTTTCTCTGTTTTATTGAATATTTATAAAGGTGGTGAATGCAATGATTGATTTTTCCTTTCTTCCCCTACATAAGGTTTGGAATTCCAGTTTTGATTGTATGATTCTCACTGATGAACAAGGAGAAATTCATTCTTTAAATCGATCTGCTGCACGTTTATTTTCGTCAAGTCCAAGTAACTTAATCGGAACTTCTATCCATGAAATTTTCCCTTCAGAAGAATTTAAAAAAAGCTTTCAATTTAAAAAAGATAAAACAGGCATCTCACTTTCTATTGGTACCCGACAATTAATTGTAAATACTTCAGTTATCCAAATCGATCCTGAAACTGTCTACTATCTTCTTAATCTCAAAGACAATACCCAGCTTCAACAATTGCAATATCAACTTCAACAAATGAATGAAACCAGGCATTTATACGAAGTAATATTAGATCAACTTGAAGAAGGCATCACGGCAATCGATCAACAAGGAAAAATTATATTTTACAATCGAAAAATGGGAGAAATTGATACCGTTGAACCTGCATCAGTACGAAATAAAAGAATTGTGGATACCTGGCCAATAGAAGAAAATTCCAGCACTCTTCTTACGGCATTGAACACAGGGAAGACACTCAGCCAACGAGAAAATCATTTTACTACCAATGGAAAATCGGTCACAACTCTTTCAAAAACTGTTCCTTTATTTCTAGGAAATAAAAAAGTGGGAGCTTTAGAGATTGCAACAGATATTACAAAACAAAAACAGCTAACTGAAACCATTTTTCAATTACAAAAACAAACAAAAAGAAGTTCTGCTCCTTCCAATTCTATGTTAGCTCGAAAAAACAATACAAGATTCCAATTTGATAATATTATATTTTCAAGCAAACAATTGAGGCAGACGGCTGAACAAGCCCGAAGAGCTGCACGGTCTAATTCAAACGTCTTAATCTTCGGTGAGACTGGTACGGGAAAAGAATTATTCGCTCAAAGCATCCATAATGAAAGCCCACGAAAAAACAAGCCCTTTATAGCTCAAAATTGTGCAGCATTACCTGAGTCATTGCTTGAAGGACTGTTATTTGGAACCAGTGTAGGGAGTTTTACCGGAGCGACAGATAGAGCAGGATTATTTGAAGAAGCGCATGGAGGAACTTTATTGCTTGATGAGATTAATTCTATGGGAACAAACCTTCAAGCAAAATTACTTCGTGTTTTACAGGAAAGAAAACTTCAACGCTTAGGTTCATCTAAAGTTTTAGATATTGATGTACGAGTTATTACTACGATTAATGAAGATCCTCTTGAGGCTATAACAAATGGAAAACTGC
Organism: Bacillus sp. AFS018417; assembly: GCF_002560985.1. Taxonomy (NCBI): domain Bacteria; kingdom Bacillati; phylum Bacillota; class Bacilli; order Caryophanales; family Bacillaceae; genus Bacillus; species Bacillus sp. AFS018417. The sequence goes on along the minus strand of NZ_NTTM01000043.1, from coordinate 5,276 downwards.
GAGAAGATCTTTATTATCGGTTAGGGGTAGTAAATATTGTAATCCCCCCCTTACGAAATAGAAAAGAAGATATCCCTACTTTAATAGAGTATTTCATTAACAAACATTCTACTGCCTTGGGTGTTAACGTCACAGGAGTTGATGAAGATGTTTATCAATTTTTCATGAACTATCAATGGCCAGGTAATGTTAGACAATTGGAGCATTCGTTGGAAGGAGCGTTGAACTTGATTTACGATGAAAGTGCCATTTCATTTGAACATCTTTCTCCTACTTTTAAAAACAAAATGATTCAGCAAGCCAATCAATCATCTATTCAAGAACATACTATTTTTTCCAAAAGTCTACCGGAACAAATCGAGAATCTTGAACGGATTATGATTGAACAAGCAATATATGATTCCCAAGGAAATATTACAAAAGCAAGTGAACAATTAGGAATTCCAAGACAAAATCTAAATTACAAAATCAAAAAATATAAGATTACCTATCTCAAAGGATCATTTCAATAAATAGAAACTGTTTGCTTTCTATAAGAAATAAAGCAATAAAAAGGAAACTAGTGTCCTTAAAAATTCATAATATAAATAACAATATTTTTGTGTTAATATTATGAATATTATTTACAAAAAGGGGTATGAAAATGAATGTTTCATTAGTAAAACCTACACTTACATTACAAAACGAATACTTAGATTTCTATCAAGAATGGAAAGATAGCGGTGAAGATATGGTGCCATGGGTAATTTGTAAAGACCCATCAGACTTTCACGGAATGATTCAGTTTCTAATAAATTCAGAGAAAGGTGAAAATCTCCCTGAAGGTTGGGTACCTGATTCTACTTATTGGTTGGTTTCAGAAAATAAAAAAATTGTTGGTGCAGTGAATATACGCCACCAATTAACAGAAAAATTATTGAATTGTGGTGGACATATTGGTTATGGCATTCGCCCTTCCGAAAGACAAAAAGGATACGCTACTACTCTGTTAGCTTTAGCATTAGAAAAAACGAAAGAATTAGGCGTTCGAAAAGCTCTTGTTGTCTGTGACGAAAGTAATGTCGGTTCTGAAAAAACCATTATCAAAAATGGCGGCATACCTGATTCAAACTATATTGAGGAAGATGGCAATGTTGTAAAAAGATTTTGGATTGAGCTATAACACGCAAAGTAATAATACATTCCTTGTCTTACTAACTTGAAAAACGGAGGAACTAACTTGTCTAAATTAGTATCTCAATTAGAAAGTATGATTTACGCTACATCAGAAAAAGTGCTCTCTCTTGTAAATATAGAACATAAACCTAATCCATCAAAATGGTCTAAAAAAGAAATATTAGGTCATCTGTGTGATTCTGCAAGTGTGAACCATAAACGTTTTGTTGATATTCTCATTTCTAAAGAACCTATAACAATCCATGGCTATAATCAAGATTTATGGATGAAAATACATAATTATCAGCATACATTTTCAGCCGAAGAAATACTAAATATATGGACTTCTTTAAACAAACGCATAGTCAATCTTCTCACCAATGTTACAGAAAAACAATGGAAGCTCCCATGTAAAACAGAAGATCAAAACATAGTAACATTGGAGTGGCTAGTTACGGATTATATTGACCATATGAACCATCATTTCAAACAAATATTTGATGAATAACCCGAATAAAAAGATGAGTACGAACAGAAAAAGATTTCAGCTTAGCACTGAAGTCTTTTTTTCTTGCTTTATAAAATGTGTACAACTCATTTTCTACTTCAAACTGTACAGAAATCCTACTCGGATCAATGACTATAAACCCACCATCTACTGCTGTTAATTTATAATTTTTCACTACATCACATAGTACAACATAACTCAAATTAAATCGCCTTAACTAGAACTTATGTTCGATTATATAATTAAATTAATTCACTTGATAAAGGAGGGATGATATGAAAAGTTGGACAGAACAAATTATAATTCACACACCTATTAACCATGTATTTTCGTATTTAAATGGTTCATTAACTCAAATGCAAAAATTAATGCCCCATGTCATAGAAAATACACCTGTAAAAGAAACAGCGGCAATTGTCGGAAGTATTTATCGTCAGAAATATAAAGAAGGCGACGAAATTCAAGAGTATGATATTGAGACGCTTGACTATGTAAATACACCCGAACACAAAAAATTAAAAATCGGATTTACTCTTGCTAATATGTTCGATATTACCGCTACATATGAATTAGAAAAAACAGAAAAAGATCAAACAGTATTTAAATATACCGCAACAAATCAAGCATTAACTGAACAAGCTGAGTTATTTATGCAATCTGCAACAAATCAAGTTGCTATTGACTTTGTCAACCGTGTAAAAAAGATTGCTGAGTCTGAATACAACAAGTAAAAATAACTAATAAAAAAATTAAAGGAGCGTTACAAATGAAACAACAAGCCACTCCATACCTTACATTCAACGGCAATGCAAGAGAAGCATTAGAATACTATAAAGAAGTTTTTGAGGGAGAGATCGAAGGAATACAAACGTTTGGCGATGCTGATTTTCCGACTCCACCAGAAGTTGATAACAGAATTATGCACGCTCGCTTTAGAAAAGACGGTTTATTCTTCATGGTTTCAGATGCATTTTTAGGTCAAACTATTGAAGCAGGAAACCATATTTCACTTGCTCTTGAATTAGATAACGAAGATGAAATTCAAAAGATTTACAATGCACTAATCAGAAAAGGGACTGTACTAATGGAACTACAAGATACATTCTGGGGAGCAAAATTCGCAAAAGTAAAAGATTGCTTCGGTGTAATTTGGGATTTAAACTATACAAAACCTCAATGAATTTCATAACAAAAAGGTGCTTACATAAGAAGCACCTTTTTTGTTATTCATTACAATCCGCTATTGTTCTCTTTTCAAATTCCCTCGACTCACACTTTTTTAAAGGAATGCTGTACTACATTTATCTAACAGAGCGTACCTCTGCAATTAATTTCTGACCTTCTATGTACATTACAAGCTTAACTGGGGTATCATTTGGATTTTCAAATACTAAATCTAAATAAGGATACGCAATCGTTGCATCTCTACCTTTAGGTACATAACCTACTTGTTTGGAATGTGTTGATCTCTCTACCATTGTTAACCCTGCTTGATCTGCAGCGTTAAACAGTGTAGAAGAAGTTTGACATACACCTCCGCCATATCCATCTACTAATTTACCATCTACAATCTCTTTTCCTATTTGGTACCCTTTATCAGGTGTTGTATCACCTATTAAAGCATTGAAGGAAAATCTATCTCCCTTTCCTAATACAACTCCATTGATAGTGCTTGCAGACAAACGAATATTTTCTATTCTACCACCAGTAGAACCTCCTAAATTCGTTTCATATCTTCCTAAAACTGCTCCATTGCCAGATGCATCTTCTGGTGTTGCTACAGGCTTTTTCTCTACAATCGGCAGCTGATAAGAAGAATCCCACAATCCTACATTCATCAATTGATCTATTAACTCTTTTTCCATTAATTCATAAGAGGGTTTCCCTTCTATCCATGTACCATCACTTGTCATACGAGAAGGAACCATCTTTGTATCGATACTCTTTCCAAGTTCGCTAACAACCTTAGTAACTTCCTTTTTAAATTTCTTCTCATCTTCAAAATAACCTAAACTTGCTAAATCTAGTTTTTTTACTTCTTTTCCACTTCTTCCATCTACTAAACTTATACTTTTATTTACTTCTTCCTTCGCTTGTGCAACATTCTCACCTGCACCACTCACTAATGTAACCTCACTAGCCTTCGGACTACATCCGCTAACTACGCCTATACATAGTGCCCCTATCATTAAACCTCGAACCTTTTTTAACAATCTACTCTCTCCTTTTATTCTCTATCTTTTTCTATTTCTAATTCAAACAAGTCTATGTATGATCACATTATTTCACAATATTACTTTTATTACATTATCATTACATTTCCGTCATACTTTAAACTACTCTTTTCTTTCTTAAATGTCTACATATATTTACTAAAAAATCTTTAACTTTGTTAAAAATTTTATCTCACCCTTTTTATCCATTATATACCAACGAGCTCATTAGAAACAATTTTTATCGATCAATATTTTACTATGTTTATAATACGTATATTTATAATAAATAATGACTCATTTTAAGGTTAACTGTTTAATAGCCATACAAAAAGAAGAGGTGACCTATCATAATAGGTGTCCTCCGTGTCAGCCATCCACTCCCGCACATACAGTATGATAAATTTAATCAATTTATAGAATGGGGGTTGTCTATGTATCCTTACAATCCATATAATCCTTATATCCCGCAACAATACGATATACAACCACAATATGAACAATATATAGAACCTATGCAGCAATATGATCCATACGACCCAAATCGTCAATTTCCAATTCCTATCTCATTTCCAGGCAGTGGCAGCCGTGAGCTAGAACGTCGTGTAAATGAGATAGAGAAAAGAGTAAACCAACTTCAACAAGTTGTAGAACGTCAATCACGCCGCTTAAATAGACTAAATCAACGTCTACGCGTTGTTGAAAACAAATTAAACCTTCCATTTACACCATACGAAGATGGATTTTAATATGTAAAACAAAAAAATATGAAAGGAAGGGCTTCCCCTTCCTTTCTTAAATTGACGAATGTTTTCTCCATCTCTATACTGAAAAGAGTTAATGAAATGAAACAAGGTGATAATCATGGATTTTGAAATCAATTTTCTTTCCTTTTACGTCGTACAAGTAGACGGACAAGGTGAACAAGCAGATAAACGTTATAAACATTTTCAAACGTTAGATGCACAAGAATATGAGGACAGTTCACTAAAAGACTTTCTAGACGGCGAATTATTAAAAATCTCAAAACGAAAAGTAGACCGTCATCCCAAAAGTGAACAAGTCCCAACAAAAATAGGCTGCTTTATCGTTGAAGTTGGGCACGAATTAGATTCGAATCCGAACTACAACCTATTTAACCGCATTCGCTTTGCAGAAACGAAAGAAACATTCAAGGATGTAAATGAACCGCTCGTTTATACATATATTGATACAAGCGCTGTACGCGGCGGTGTATTTCTCGTTGCCCAAGCAAAGCTTCGCAAATACTTCGACGATCCGTTCGTCTTTGTAATGAAATGTGACTTCGAACCAAAAGTCGCTTCTATTTCTGATGAAGCAACACTAATCCGAAACGTCGAAATGGCAATCACAACGAAAAACATGAAGTCGATTCAATA